>DATEGW010000141.1:0-20195 GCA_035279845.1 Candidatus Acidiferrales bacterium
GCTGATTAAGAATCTGGATAAGCGCATTCGCGAAGAGACCGGTCTCCCGGTTTCGATCGCAGACGATCCGCTGGCCTCGGTTGTGCTGGGCACCGGGAAAATGCTCAGCGATTTCAGGCTGTTGCGCCTCGTTTCCATCGACTAGGGGTGCGAAAGATCGCAGGAACGAAAGGGCGGGCTTCAGCCCCGCCGTAACCGCTGTAAACGGGCTTTAGCCCCTGAAGCAGCGGTTGCTCTGTTTCGCATGTTGCTTACTGAACGTTTGGTGTGCAATGCAGATGCCCGCTGGCATCCAGCTTGTAGCTAGGCCCGAAGAATGATTGGCGCACTATCTCGTCATCGCCCTTTGGCTCTCCTCGCGGCAGTCGTGCTCGCGCAGGTGTTGCTGCTCGCCTATCAGATCCGGCGCGCTCATGATGTGCGCTTGATTCGCTATTGGAGCGTGGAGGCATCGACTCCGGCTGCCCAAGGCGGCACATGGTTTTTCTCGCATCTCGGAGGTTTGTGGTCAGGCTATATAGGCCTGCGCAACGCGCGCACAGAAAACGAGCAGTTGCGAACGAAAGTCGCTCAGTTGGAGCTCCAGAATCGGGAGCTTGAAACACAGGCCAGTGAGGCTCACCGTCTTGAAGTGCTGCTGAATTTCCGCGAAGTTCATTCCGAGGCGCAGATGCTCGCTGCACAGGTCATCGAAGCGAGCGCCGACCCTGCCTCCGAGACGCTGGTAATCAATCGCGGTGAGCAGGATCGCGTGAAGCGCAATATGGCGGTCATTACACCGGACGGCATTGTCGGTAAAGTTGTCGAGGTGTTTCACGGCACTTCGCAAGTAATGCTGATGACGGACAAGAACATGGGTGTGGGCGCAATGTTTGCCGATACTCGCACCCACGGCGTAATCAAGGGGACCGGCGATCCTCAGCCGCTGATGGATTACGTTGTAAACGATGAGAAGGTTGCCGTCGGCCAATCAATCGTTACCTCTGGCGAAGACAAGATTTTTCCCAAGGGTCTGCTCGTAGGCATTGTCGCTTCGGCCAAAGAGGGTAACCCCTTCCAGAAAATCGTCGTTCGTCCGGCCGCGCGTCTGGACCGTCTCGAAGACGTGATCGTGCTCCTCACGCAGGAAGAACTGGCACCGGGTAAGCCGGGCACGCCCTATACGGTTTCACCAGTGCCGCCCCCGCCTCCAGCACCCGCTGCTGCCCAAATTAAGTCCACTACTACAGGGGACGTGATTCCCGGGCGCGCGAATCCTGCAAAGACAGAGAATCCCGCCGCTCCGCAATCGAGCGCCGGCGTAAAGACCGAGCATCCCGTTGGGACGCAAGCGACGCCCGTTGTAAAGCCCGATCAGCTGGGTGGTCCTGCGAGATAACTCATGGCCTCCATGCTAAACACCGGCTTGCAATCCGAGCAGAACATCGAAGTCCACAAGTTTTACAGCGGCTCGGTTGTGCTGGTTAGTTTTGTTGCGCTGATTCTTCAGGCGTTTCTGCACAAGTACGGCCGCTGGGCCGAAGTGGTCGACCTGCCGCTGCTTATCGTGATTTATTTCGGCGTCAGCCGCCGTAATCCCATCACGGGCCTTTTGCTCGGCGCGGCAATCGGCATTTTTCAGGATGGCCTGAGCCACGATAATCCCATCGGACTCTACGGCATCGCCAAAACGCTCGTCGGATATTTGGCGTCAACGATCGGCCTGCACATTGATACCGACCATCCTGTTGCACGCTTTGTTCTCACGTTCGCCTTCTTCCATTTTCATCAGTGCGTACTCGCCTTCACGGAGCGCGCCCTACTCAATCAGTCGGCGCCCTACTTCAGCCTTCATCTTCTCGTTGATTCGCTCATCAGCGCCGCCGTAGCCGTATTTCTTTTCGCTGCTTTGGACCGCCTTCGCAAGTCTTCCTGAAAAGTTTCTCGTCTCAATGAGTCTTTTTAACGGGGTTGCGCGTATTCCTCTTTAGATGGACACTCATTTCAATCTTCTGGCGCCCAATTCACCGCCGAGCAGGCCGATAGTTACCCTATGCGCCTCGACGCTCTACTTCACAAAAATGGCGACAGATGACGACCTCCGATCCATCGCGGCCGGGCTGCGGCGACGTGATCCCGAAATAATTGATCGCCTCATCGACCAATACCAGCACAGATTGTTTCGCTATTTGGTCTATCTGACTGCGAGCCGCGAACGCGCCGAGGACTTCTTCCAGGAAACGTGGATCCGGGTTCTCGAACGAGGCCATCAATACGACGGGCGGTCCCGCTTCGACGCCTGGCTTTTCTCAATTGCGCGCCATCTCGTAATCGACTGGCAGCGGCAGAAAAAGGTGCAAAGTCTCGATTCGCTTCTGGACCCCAAATCGGATGCGCCGCTGGAACTGAGCGATAGCGCAAGTCCCTCGCCGCTGTGTTTGATCCTTAGCCACGAAGAAACCATCGCAGTACAGGCATCTCTCGAACGCGTCCCGGCAATTTACCGTGAAGTACTTCTGCTTCGTTTTCAAGAAGACATGCCGCTTTCGGATATCGCCGCCGTTCTTGCGGTCCCGCTGGCAACGGTCAAGAGCAGGCTCTACCGCGGGCTGGAGAATCTGCGTTCGCTGCTGATGGAGAGGCAACATGAATGACGAAGCGATTCACTCGCGCGCCGGACGTCTGATCGCGCAGGAATTAGTCGAGGGCATTGCCGACAATGACAGGCACTGGCTCGAGCAGCATCTGCGCGAATGCCAACGTTGCAGCGGTTCGGCGCCTTTGACTGGCCGGGCTGTGCGCGCACTAAAAAGCACCGTGATTCCTGTTCCGGCAGGGCTCGCCCAAAGAACGAAGTTTCGCGTTCACCTCCGTATGCAGGAGCAGCGGGAAAATCGAATCCAGCATGGCTTTCTATGGATCGCATGCGCTGCATCGTGGTTGTTTGGCGCCGTCTCGGCCTCTTACGTTTGGAGCGGTTTGCAATGGGTCGGACAGCGACTGGCCTTGCCGCATTTGGTACCGGAGATCGGTTTCGGCCTGTGGTGGGCGCTTCCGGCGATCGTGGCTGGCGCTATCGTACTCGCGGAAAACGCGAAGTATCGGCGTCAAAGGGATTGGTCAAGTTAGTGAGCTTTAAAAAGCGAATGAGGCGAGAGGAATCATGAGCGATTTCCCCAAGAGCATAGGAACGTCATGGAACGAACGCATGCGCTTGATCCGTTTCCGGCGCAAGCGCGAACGATTCCATTTCTGGAAAGAATTCAAGGTAGTCCCAGGCTGGTTGATCGCAACGATGATCGTGCTGTACGCAATCGCGCTGGCGATCGTACTGATAGCAAATGCAGTGACCCACGGTGCATTGTTGACCCCACATGACATCAGCGATCAACAACACCTGGTTCCCTTCGCGCTCGCAGGAATTGTAACGGCCATTGCAATTCCCATCTCGATTATTCTCTTCCTGATCGGCTACGTCTATCGTGACGCGGAGCGCCGCGGAATGAGTCCTGGCGCTTGGACATTCCTCGTCATTGCGCTGATGCCCGCATATCTTGCTCTCGGATTCATCGTCTACTTCGTGATGCGCGAACCGTTGCCCTTCGATTGTCCGCAATGCGGCACCAAAGTCGGCGCGCGATTCAACTACTGCCCAAATTGCAAATGGAATCTGCATCCTTCCTGCCCTCAGTGCAGACGCGAAGTACTCGACACGGATAAATTCTGCTCGTTTTGCGGCCAAAACCTCGCCAACCCAGCAGCAACAGTCGCTCCCGTGGCTCTGTCACAGGGCTAAGCGGCGCTCTAGTCGCCGGACACGTTTCATCCGATTTTCATGTAATATCGCCAACATCCTGGTTGCGCGATAAGCGGGGTGTGCGAAATGCAAAGCTGGAAGGCCATTTGGTCTAGCAGTGTTGGTCGTTGTGGTTCTCTTGGGTCACAGCGGTGCTATGGATTCATAGAGGTTTTCGCTTGCCACATGCCGGCCATTGAAACCGAAGGCCCCGCAAACGCGATGGTTCACGCGCACACTTTCCGTTTTGTCACGCCCGCCATGACGGACGAATACAAAATCCCAAATCCATGCACCTCATGCCACACGGATAAGACAACCCCTGGGCCACCGCTGCCATGCGCCAATGGAACGAGCGTTCGCCCTGGCGCCTTGGTGAAAACCCGGCGTCAGACTGAGTGAGGAAGCCGTTCATTTCACCTGCCCTATCAGCCAGTTAGCATTAAGGACACGCACCTTGCGGACGCGCTCCCCAAGTGTTAGTTTGAATCTTCATCTACTGTTTTTACTTGAGAATCGCATCGCGCATCCGCCGCCAGCCCTGCGGCCCATCGCGCTGGAGTTTCGGTGGCACCGTGGACTGTTAGTGATCAAAAAATTCCCCAGGGTCGTTTGGCGCTGGTTTCCTACGTATCCGTTTTTTTCGTAATCCTTCTCCTTGTCGGATTCTGGAAGCTGGAAGTGGTCCAATCCGACCATTTTGCAGATCTCGCCGAGAAGAACCAGATCCGAACCATCCCGATCATCGCTCCGCGCGGGGCAATGCTTGATCGCGAAGGCCGCGTCCTTGTCGACAGCTATCCTTCTTTCAGCATCCTCCTCCTCCGCGATAACCTGAAGCAGGACGCAAAAAGCTTCGGCCTGATCGAAGAGGGTCTTGGAATCGCCAAGGAGGATCTCGATAATCAGCTCCAGGAAGCCCGCGGCGAACCGAAATTTGAGCCGATCATTATCAAGCCTGTCGCTACGGAAGCGGACATCGCCTTCGTGGAGTCCCACCGAGCCGACCTCCCGATGCTCGATCTCATGATGGTGCAGCGCCGCCGCTATCCCCACGGCGAAATGCTGGCAAATACAGTCGGTTACGTCGGTGAAGTCTCCCAGGATGATATCGATAAGTACCCAGACCGCTTCCGCCCCGGCGATATCGTCGGCAAAGCAGGCCTCGAAAAAGAATACGATCAGCAGATCGAAGGCACTGACGGCATGCGCCGCATGGTCGTCAATAGCGTCGGCAAAGTGATGCGCACGCTGGATGACGTCGAGGCCATCCCTGGCAAGCCGATCCAGTTGACCATCGACGAAGACCTGCAGGCCGTTGCTGACGCGGATTTCGCCAACAAAGAGGGTGCCTTGGTCGCCATGGACGCCCACACGGGCGAAGTCCTCGCCATGGTCAGCCGCCCCACCTTCGACCCCAACGACTTTGCCATCCGCATCTCGCCGAAAGAGTGGGCAAGGCTTAACTCAGACCCCGAAACGCCGCTTTTGAACCGCGCCATCCAGGCGCAGCTCGCTCCCGGTTCTGTTTTCAAGATCGTGATGGCGACGGCGATGCTCGAATCAAAAGCCATTCCTGCAAATTACACAGTCTATTGCCCCGGCCAGGCGACCTTCTACGGCCGCGTGTTCCATTGCGATCATGCCCACGGCGAAGTCGATCTGCATAAAGGAATTGTCGCTTCCTGCGACGTTTATTTCTATAACGTCGGCAAGCTCCTCGGAATTGATCGGATCGCCTATTATGCTTCGGGGCTCGGTCTGGGGCAGCGCACCGGAATCGACCTGCCCGGCGAGGAGACCGGATTGATCCCCTCGGAAGCATGGTCCGAGCGCGTAAATCACCATAAATGGTATCCCGGTTCCACGATCTCCGTTTCGATTGGACAAGGTGCCGTGACGGCTACGCCAGTCCAGCTAGCACGTATGATCGCGGCCGTAGCCAATGGCGGCACTCTCATTCCTCCCCATCTTCTAAAAGGTGCCACCGGCTTGAAATACGTGTCCTTTCCGCTCTCGGACGATACAGTCAGCCAGGTTACGGACGGCATGTGGGGAGTGGTCAATGAGCCCGACGGCACTACGTCCGGCACCGTGAAGCTGCAAAACATCGACTTCTCGGGGAAGACCGGAACAGCACAAACCGAGAGCTTCGAGTTGCAGAACAAGCTAGGTCACCATATTAAAGAAAATGGATGGTTTGTGGGCATCGCGCCGCGCCGCAATCCGGACATTGTCGTGGCTGCCCTCGTTCAGGGTGCCGGATGGGGTAGCTCCGTTGCGCCTATCGTTCGAGACGTTGTAAAGGCCTACTACGATAAGAAAGAAGGCCATTTCCAAATGCCGCCGTCGTCACCTCAGATAGCCGGCGCGCCTCGAGTGCCGCCTTCAGCCGCTGTAGTTACACCCTCCCGGTCTCTCGTCGCCTCCGTGCGAAATGGAGCACAGCATCCGTGAAAGAGCGTCCCCGCACCCAGGATTTCGACTGGACCCTTCTCGCTATCGTGGCCGCCATCAGCACCGTCGGCGTGCTGGAGATCTACTCTTCGACGCACGCCAGCGGTATGGCCGGCATGCAGTATAAGCAGTTGATGTGGATCGGAATTGGTGTAGTCGGCATGTTCATTGTCTCCCGTATCGATTACCACACCCTGCTGGACCAAGCCCCGATCCTGTATGTCATTGGAATTGTGAGCCTTCTCGTCGTTCTCGTTATGGGTCTCTCGAAGCTGGGCGCGAAGCGCTGGATACCGCTCTTTGGCGGCTTCGATTTACAGGTGTCAGAAATAATGAAGTTGATTATAATCATTGTGTTGGCCCGGTACTTCAGCGAAGTTCGCACGGACCGGCTCACATTGCAGGATCTCGGCAAGCTTGCCCTCCTGACTTTGGTCCCAGTATATTTGATCTTGAAGCAACCGGACCTCGGAACGGCAATGGTGTTGGTACCCGTCGCGCTCGTGGGCGCGTTCCTCGCCGGAATCGAGTGGAAGCACCTCGCCATCGGATTACTGGCAGTCTCAATCATGGTTCCCATAGCCTGGAGCATGAGAACCCGCATTCTGAACGGGTATCAAGAGCAGCGCATCGAGACTTTCCTGCACCCTGAACAGGATCAGCGCGGCGCGGGCTATCAGATTTTGCAGTCGGAAATTGCGGTGGGTTCAGGCGGCTTCTGGGGTAAAGGATTTGGCAAAGGAAGTCAGAACCAGTTGGGCTTCGTGCCCATCCGGTATTCGGACTTTATTCTTGCGGCGCTCGCCGAGGAGCAAGGTTTCATTGGCGTTTGCGTCGTTTTGCTGTTATATCTCGGTCTGATTCTGCGTCTTGTGGATAATGCGCAGAAGGCGAAAGACAAAGCCGGAATGTTCGTGGTTATGGGAGTGACCTGTATCTTGGGATTCCACGTTTTGGTCAACTCTGCAATGGTGATAGGGTATATGCCGGTCACCGGCATTCCGCTGCCGCTGATGAGTTATGGCGGATCGGCAACCGCCTTCGTGTTTTTGTCATTGGGATTGGTGATGAATGTCCGCATGCGGCGTTTCGTCAACTGATCTCGCTGGTTTAGTGCCCCGCGCACGCTTGCTGCTGCGGGAATTCAGATTTGAGTTTTTGATGCATCGGAAGAAGAAGGAAAACATCCCGCAACAATTTGGGACCTTTCCCTGCGGTTCGTCGCGGCAGCGAGATGCTGTTTTTTTCGCTCGCGCTCTTCGGATGAGCGCAGAGGTGTGCGCTGTCGTGCTCCCGGGCATCAATAGGAGTTCTAATGTCAAAAGAAATGGTTATCTCGGTGAACCCGCACGAGACGCGGGTCGCCATTCTCGAAGAAGGACAACTTTGTGAGTATTACGTCGAGCGCGAACGCGAATTTGCGCTAGTCGGTAGCATCTATAAAGGCCGTGTCACCCGCGTGCTTCCCGGCATGCAATCCGCTTTCGTCGAAATTGGCCTCGATAGTGACGCCTTCCTCTACGTCAGCGATTTCATGGAAGAAGTCGAAGACCTCGATACGGTGGTCTCTACAGCTGAAGAAAAAATTAAAAAAATTGAGGATCAGGGCGGTCACGCCTTTGCGGAAGGCCAGCTATCTGCCGCTCCTGTGATGGAACCTGCGGATGTTGAGCCGGTCTCGGAAGCCGAGGTCTCCGCTGCTGAACCGCCGCAAGAGTCGGCACATCACATCGAGCCGCTTCCTGGTGAAAGCCTCTCTCCTGCGGCTCCTGGGGAGATGCGCACAGCCCCGCCATCGTTGGGCCACGGGCGTTCGCGTTTCGGCGATCGCGGACGCGGAGGGTTCGGCGGCCGCGATTCAGGCAGGTTCGGCCGTGGTCGCGGACGCGGTGGACGCTTTGGAGGTCGCGGGCGCGGCAATGATCGCGGTGATCGTGGTGATCGCCACCATCATCACGGCGGACGGGATCTTCCCCCATCGAAATATGCCTCGCCCGGATCTCACGAGGAACGCCCCGCTGAGCCGACGACCGAGGGCTATGCACCGATAATTCTCCCCGGAGAGTCTTTGGCGAAATATCGGGAGCGGCCTGCCCTTGAGCCCGCGGGTACGTCTGCGGAAGGCGAGCCGATTTCGGCAAGCGCCGGTTCGGACGTTCTCGATGTCGTACGGCGCGATGTGGAATTGCCGCACGCTGGCGCGTCGGCATTTCCTCACGAAGAACCGCGTCCGTCGGAGCAAACCGAAACGGAATCGACCTCGTTTGCTAGCCACCGTTCCTTCGCAGATGTCGAACCACTTCCTGGCGAGTCTTTATCGAAATGGCGCCGGCCCCAAGCTTCTGCTTCGGATGCAACTCCGGCTTTCGAATCAGCCGAGGCTCCCTCCATTGAAGAGCGCAGGGATGAGATGGAATCTGCAGTTCATGAAACTGAGGACGATTCCGGCGAAGAAGAAGATTCTCACGAGATGTCGGCGGAATCGGATCACTCCACGGAGGCTGAAGATGACCTGCACAGCCACGACGACGCGGTCGCTCATCTGAGCGCCGAGCAAGCAGCTGCGCACGCGCAGAACGTCGCTGAAATGCAAATTGAGCAGGGCGAAGGTATCTCCGAAGAGGAAGAAGACGAACACGAAATCGATACCTTCGCGGAAAGTGCGCTCGAAGAGGCACACGAAGACGCTTTGGCGGACGACGCTCAGGAGCACGCTGAAGGGCACGGAGAAGCGAGCGACGAAGAAGAATCGGAGCCGCACGAAATCGATGCCGAGGCAGAGGTTCGCGAGGCGCTCCTTGCCTACGACACGGCCGACGAGCCCGAGGCTATTGCCGCCGAGGGTGCGCCCGAAGGCTCATCCCAATCGGAGCAGCAGCCTTGGAAGGCCACAGTTCGCGGGGATCTTCGCGCGCGCATGCAGCACCCGAATCGTCGCGGCGGTCGCGATCGCGGCGGCCGCCGGCAGGATCGCGGCCGTCGTCCGCGTCACGGCCACGGCCCGGGAAGGCATGGTCAACAGCCGAGAAGACCGCAACTGATTTCCGAGCTGCTGAAGCAGGGCCAGGAAATCATCGTTCAAATTGCCAAAGAGCCTCTCGGCAAAAAGGGCGCCCGCATCACGAGTCACGTGGCGCTGCCGGGGCGCTACTTGGTCTATATGCCTACGCTGCACCATACGGGAGTTTCGCGGAAGATTGCCTCCGCCGAGGAACGCTCACGTCTACGCCATCTTGTGAATGATGCAAAGGGCACGGCGGGCGGTGGGTTTATCGTTCGGACCGCGGCATCCAGCGCTCCACCAGAAGATGTCCGCGCAGACGTGGAATTTCTCACGCGCACATGGTCCGAAATCAAGTCTCGTTCGGAACAGCGAAAAGCACCCTCGCTACTCCATCGTGACCTGAATCTTGTGGAACGCATTCTGCGCGATTTCGTGAACTCCGATTTCGGTGCCGTTTGGGTTGATTCAGAGGAAGATTACACCAAAGTCGTCGAGTTCATGGGGCGCTTCCAGCCGGCACTCGTCAGTCGCGTGAAGCTCTATACCAAAGAAACTCCGATTTTCGAGGAATTCGGCATTCAGCAGGAGATCGATAAGGGCCTGCGTCCGAAAGTGTGGCTCAAATCGGGGGGGTACATCGTCATTAACCATACCGAGGCGCTTGTCGCGATTGACGTAAACACCGGCAAGTTCGTCGGAAAGGGTTCCAACCGCCTGGAAGACACGATCGTTCGCACCAACCTCGAAGCGGTCAAAGAGATTGTCCGTCAGATGCGGCTGCGCGATTTGGGCGGCATCATCGTGATCGACTTTATCGATATGGAAGAGCGCCGCAATCGCGAAAAGGTGATGGCTGCGCTCGAAGACGCGCTGAGAGCGGATCGGGCTCCATCGAAGGTCTTGCGCTTCAATGAATTTGGCTTGGTTGCCATTACGCGCAAGCGCACGAAGCAGGCTCTCGAACGGACGCTCTGCCAGCCTTGCCCCTATTGCGCGGGCTCCGGCATGGTGAAGTCGGTTCCGACGCTTTGCTACGAAATTCAGGCCGAGGCGAAGAAAATGGCGCCCGAAATGGACGCGGCAAGCATCACTCTCCGCGTTAACCCCGAAATCTCCAAAGCGCTTAAGACACGCGAGTCGGCGCTGATCGAAGAGCTCGAGCGCTGGACGAAAAAGAGCGTCATCATCCAGGCCGACCCCGCGCTCCACTGGGAGCAGTACGACATCTACTAGAAGCCTTGGCGCTCCTGCCGCTCGACGGGCGGAGCATCAAAAGCACCTTGCGCCGCGGAGGTCCCTTCTGCGGCGCCTTTTTTTCCCTGCGTACAGCCAGCCTTACGCACTTCCTTCCCCTCTGCGTGGGCCCGGGAATTAACGCGATTTTAAGGCGCAGAATGCGCCATTTTTGGCATTTTTTGGCACTTTAAGGGCTGTTTAAGGCGCCAAATTCGTATCGATCCCCTACGATCTATTGACTCTATTTCGGAAAGAGATCCTTAGGGTTCGCGACCCGAAGTCCTTAGCTTTGTCGGGATTTCAGGGCCACACTCTGCTCTAATTTCCCAGATCGACCCACGTGATTCCGGTGAGCGCTCCTTGCCCGGAGAGCAACACCGTCGCGTCAGTGCCGTCCATGTTAGCGCCGTACACATTCCCGCCTAAGTCTGTGTAGAACATACGCTTATGCTTTAGGTCGAGCGCCATTCCGATGCCTTCTTTTAGTCCGCCCACAAGAATCTGCTGCTCTCCTTTTTTCGGATCCATCGGCGCACGGCTGATGTTGTTGCCGCGAGGTGGGTCGCCCCGATCGGACCAGTACATCATATGGTTCGCAATATCCAGATCCATATCGATGGGTTCCGGCAGCTGATCGAAAAGTGTTTCAATATCAGTACGATGCGCGGCATCCTCGCCCTTCGGAATATCGAGATTCGCGCGGAAAATACGCCCATTTCCGCCGCTGCCTTTTTGCGTCCAATAAACCTTCCCGCCTTCCACGTCAAGCGCAATGCCCACGCACCAGTTCCTAGCATCTTGGCGAGCGGCATCCCCCTGCCCAGTTTCTACTAACGCCTCGATATCTGAGCCGTCCAAATTTGCGCGCATAATGCGCATTCCTTCGCGATCTGACCAATACAACTTGCCATGTTTCGCATCAACCTTGAGTTGCTTGGGCGTCCACGCGCCGCCACTGGGCACCACCGTCGTGACGTTGCCACCATCCAGGTCCGAGCTTTCAATCGTGCCGTCGTTTGCGCTGGGTCTACCCATGTTTGTCCAGTAGATTTTCTTTGTCCTAATATCTACCGCGATGCCGTCAGGGCCTGTGGTTTGGCCGCTGACTAGCACCTTCAGATCGGTTCCGTCATCGCTGACGGAGGAAACACGACCACCGCCGGTTCCGCGTCCGCCAATGGTCAGAAAAAACAGACGTCCGTGGCGGGACTCTGCCGTAGATCCGCTGGCGACGAACCATAACGTGCAGATGGCGAACAGAATCGCGAAAAGCCCAGAAAAAAGTGAGATGCGCTTGTAGGTGGACATAGTGGCAGGACTATACATCGCTTCGGCAACAAAAGGGAGAGTCAGCGCGAACGAAACCTTACTGGAAGGAGTAAAAGGGAGATCACTCGGTTCCCAAGCCAAAAAAAATGGCGCCGGACTGGAAGGTCCGGCGCCATTAACGCATTAACATTCGAGAAGGCTAACTACTTCTGGCCGAGGTGGAAAACGATTCCGACCGAAATCCGCATGCAATTTTCGGTCGCGCCGTTTTCCCGCATACCTACGTACGCGAATTCCGGACGCAAAGACCACTTGTCGCTGGCACCGAGCTGTAGATCGGCGCCGCCGCCCATGGTGTAAGCAAACGGGTTAGTTGCAATGCCCGATGATGCAAGATGCGCACCACCGAACAGCGCCTCGCCGAACGGGACGACTTTGCCGCCCGCGCGATACGAGAAGCGAGGACCGAACTGATACGTTGATGCCGAGACGCCGACGCCGGCAGGGGAAGCGTGGTAGAAACCGAAATCGGCTGCTAACCCTAACCAATTGTTGGCGTTGAAGGTAACTGCGCCCGCTCCGCCGTTCATATTCAGCCCATTGGAACCGCCGACGCGCAGGTACGAATACCCTGCCGAAACATCCGCCGCCGGCGTAACGGACTGAGCGTGAGAAGGAATCACGAACAGTGCTGCCGCAAGCGCCACCCACATGAACTTCTTCATGCGAAAACCTCCGTTAAGTATCTTATTTTAAGTTGAATCCGGGCGACTCGGGCGGCTCAAGAAGCTCCCCATGTTAGTCCCGAGCAGCTGTTTCGCTGGACATCGCCCCACGAATACAAGGTTAGGGGAGGGCGAACGGGTCGTCAATTTCGGCGTCGGTAGGGCGTTCGTCGGCGGAAACTGTACGCCTGTACAGGCTGTCTTGGAGCTGCTGGCCGAGGGGACAGGTCCCGAGAACCCTAAGGACTTCGTATACCGAGCAAGTACAAATTTGGCGCCATAAAACGCCATAAAGGGCCTAATATGGCGCGCTTGCCACCTTAAATTCAGGAGGTAGAGGAGGCAAAGGAGACAGAGGAAAAACAACTTCTTGCTTGTGGATTACGGAGCAAACACCGCCTGTCAACATCCTGCAGGACGGGCTGGGAGAATGCGACAGGGCAGGGGGAGCAGATGAAAACCGACTGTTTTCGCCTTCGTGTGGATTACGGCTGGCGGTGCAGCGGGTATTTCGCTGGAGTGATCGGTTAACTGATTTTAGATGGGGATTGGGGAACGGGAGACATGGGAGAGAGCAGCGTTGATGTAGCGACGGACAGGGCTTTGGGCGTTTATGTGGACATGGTGGATGCGGCGCAGACACTTGATGTGCTTATGAGCCGGGCGCTTGCGCCGAAGAAGCTGACGTTGAATCAATACCGGGTACTCGCGGCACTGCTCCGGGAGGGACCCCTATCGCAACAGGAGCTGAACGACAGGCATTTTCGGACTGAATACGTAGCGAGTTCGACGCTCGCGAGCCTGGAAGAGCGAGGGTTAGTCGTTCGTCGCGGGCACGAGCACGACAAGCGGCAGCGGATGGTTCATCTTTCGCCAGAGGGGCACGCATTCATCGAGGAACTTTTTCCGCGGCACAGCCGTCTGGTTCGTGCGCAACTGGCTGCGTTGACCGGGCGAGAGCAAAACACGTTGCGGCGGCTCTGCCAGAAGCTGATGGATGGGAATCCGTTGAAATTCATTTCGGAGTTGACGCTGGTGGAGGCGGAAGAAGATCTGCGGCCGAATTGGTGAGCGCGGTTAATCGAAAACGATAGGATAATTTTGAATTTTATCTCAGCCCCAGGTATATGACGGAACAACCCCAACCGACGTCGAGACGTGCGGGAGGCGAAGCAAAAATGCCCACCGAGAAGCGCGCACGCAAATTGCGCGCACCCTTCGCGTGCTCAGGGCAGCAAATTCAAAAGCAAATCCAAAACACGCTCGCCTGAATGCGGCCGCCACAAGAGTACACAACACGAAGCGAAGGCGGCGCCAGGAAAAGAGTAAAGCGAGAGGGTCGCAGCCCTTCGTAAAGGCGCTCAGGGCAAACAAGCATGCGCCCCTACCATTCACGACATGGAAGCGACGCGCCCGGAAGTGGCCGCAACCAAAGCATCGGCAAAGAGCCGATCGGGAGATCGGCATTCCCAGGAAAGCGCCGGTACGGAGACCGGCGCTTCCGGGGAGAACGTTCGCTAGAAGGTGATCCTCCCTGAAAATTGAAAGTCGCGATTGCCTCTGGCCGAAGTAACTTTGCCAAAACTACTGCTTGCCGACGGCGACCAAGTGGTATTGATACCTCCGAACGTGACTGAGTTGGTGACGTTGCTGCAGTCGGCCTGGAAGAGGAATTTGACGCGCTCGGTGATGTTGAAGGTGCGCCGAATGCTGAGATCGAGATTGAAGCGATTGGGCCCCCACACGTTGAGACTGCTGCGCGGGGCATCGCCGATTTTTGTGATCGGCACAGCCTTACTCGTTGCGTTGGCAGGCAGAGGAAACGCGTTCGGCAGGGCAAAGGCGTCGGAATTGAGATAACTGATGGCGGCAAGATTGTTGCCGGTTATGCCGTCGCCCCAGTTGCCGTTCTGACGGATGCTGACCCCAGGGACGAGATCCGGCATGCAGGTGCCCTGTGATGGCGCAGTGCACCCGGAACCCCTAATAAAGAGCGGGCCACTGGCATAGTAGGTATAAATTCCGGATACAGCCCATCCGCCGACGATGTTTCGAACGAAAAAGTTATTGCCTCCCCAGTGGCTTTTCCCGAATGGCAATTCATCCAAGCCATAGATACTTAGGCTATGCGGCAGATCCAAGGAGGTGAGATCGCGATCTGCGCGATTATTGCCTGGAATCGGCTTGCCATTGGATGAATCCGCCGCCGGAACTGGGAACGCGCTGCGAGTGGTGCCATCATCGCCGATGTCTTTCGAATATGTGTAATTGAGAGTGTAGCTCAGGCCCTTCCACGGACGCTGTTGCAGCGAGATTTGGAGCGCGTTGTAAGAGATGTTTGCGATGTTGTCCCACTCAACGCCAGGCGGGTTCGAGTACTGTGGAAACGGACGGAGGGCACGCCCTATCGTTGGAGAGTTGCTAACTGCGCCGGCGGCCGCATAAAACGCAGGTATCGTTATGTTAGAGTCGGCGGCTTCGGCGATGGCGATATTTGCAGGGGTGGCCGGCGCATTAAGGATGTTCGTCGTATTGTCTGTGGCAAGAGTAGACCCGAGAGCCGCGACGATCGTCGGATCCAACTGGCCCGACCAGAAACCCGGCTCACCTGCACCGGCGACGAAATGAGATTCGCTACCGGCGTAGTTGGCCGTAATTGTCAGTTCGTTGGTGATGGCGCGCTGGACGCCGAAATTATAGAACTCGAATTCCGGCGCACGGCCAGACAAATATGGATCGGCGTAGCCGGCCGTCCCGCCAGGAGCCACATACTTGCCGGAACTGTTTACATAATTTCCGGTACCAATCGTCAAAGCTGCAGCACTGGGTCCGGCGGGAGCGGGGATTGAATAGCCCGGGCCGCCGAAATTTGTATTCGCGAGACCCGCCGCCTGGAATGCAGGGCTATCGTTGAGATAAAAGGATGGACCCGCATTCGCGCCTGTATTCACGGCAGGCGGCAGGATGATGCTCGAGTTGAACCCCGTCTGGCCGGTTCCGGTCGAATCGCCGGCACGACCGCCGACGCCGCCCGCGCGTGAATAGGACATCGCAAAGCCGCCACGAATAACCGTCTTGGCGATAGGCGACCACGCGAAGCCAACGCGAGGTCCCCAATTGTTCCAATAGGTGTGAACGGGAGTTTTGCATCCGCAACTGATGTCCGCGCCACGATTCCCGGCGAACTGAAGTTCTCCGGGAGTGCCGGTGATTGGATTTGTCGCGTTTGGATTGAAGAACGAGAAGCGGTCTTGAGCTTCATGATAGGGAGGCAAATAATCCCAACGAAGACCAAGGTTGATCGTTAATTTTGGACTGAGCTTCCAATCGTCCTGAACATAGGGAGACCATGTGTGATAGCGACCAGCGGTCTCCGTGAAGAGAGGAACCGAGGTGCCCGCGCTATTCACGGCGCCTAACAGGAAGCTCGCATAGGAATAGCCAGTTGTTGTGCTATCCAGATTCGCACCGCCGTTGTAATTCGCAGTGGAAATGGGGTTCCACGATTGGGTGTAGATGCCGGAAGGGCTGGTTTGAGAGGTGACATTGTCCTCCAGCCATTGCGTCTGCAACCCAAACGTGATCGAGTGCTTTCCCTTCGTCCATTGCAGGTTGTCGACGATTGTGAATGCGTTTGGGACCACGTCGTGTGAGGCATCTGCCGCGCCATTCTCCGTCCACTGGGAGGGGGCAGTTGGGAAAGCCTTTGAGGTGGAGAAGGAAGAGCCTGGGAAATTCCCGGACGATTGACCGGGAGGGAGGCCTCCGATTCCGACGTCCGGTCCGCCTCGATAAGGCTTCAGGCCGTCGGTGGGAGCTTTCACGGGCTGAGGAAAACGCGTGAAGCCATAGTTGAACTGGTTGACCACGCTCGGAGTGAGAACATAAGTGTGTTCAAAGATGAGGGTTGTGGGAGAAATGACTGAACTATCGCCGACAGTATAAGGCAGCGGCAACTGCGCGCCATAGCCGACACTCTGCCGGACACCATGGGAAGCGACAACCGAATAGCGCTGCTTGCTGGTGAGGTTATAGTCGATCTTGAAGACAAACTCATGGTTGTCAAACCCTGACAGGCCGCCCGCGAGATAGTTATTCGAGATACCGGGAAGCGACGGCGGCGGGAGAAACTTCTGTTCGTAAAGCGAAAGAGAAGAGATGTAATCGGATGGAATGATGTTTCCGGCAAAAGGCTGACGAGTGCAAACGCCAGCCGTACATGAATTCGTAAGTGGATTATAGATGTAGTCTCCGGTGCCGAGTTCGGAGAAGTTGCCTTGTCTCATCAGCGCCGTGGGTACTGTAAACAGAGACGGGCTCACGCCATTGCGACCGTGATACTGGTCCCAATTGACAAAGAAAAAGCCTTTGTGCCTGGTCCATGGGATGGGACCGCCGAGCGATGCCGATAGTTCGTTTTGATGCTCAACCGGTTTGCCGGCCGGAACGGTAGTGAGGACGCCGTTTACAAGGACGCGCTTTGTCGCGTACGGAGCCGTGAAACCCCAGGTATCGAACATCGTGTTGCGCACGAAATCGGCAACCGTGCCGTGATATTGGTCGCCTCCCGATTTGGTAGTGAAGCTGATCGCGCCAGCGCCTTGATATTCTGCCGTGGGCGAACTGGACATCACCTGCATCTGATCCACTGATTCGACGGGCACGCCATTGACGATGAGGCGGTTATCGCTCTGCATGTTGGCCGTTGTGGTGGGAATTCCATTCAAATAGACCTCTGATAAATAACTTCCCGTTCCCGCCATGACGGGAGCGCGTGCGCCGGACTGTGCACCAGGCGCAAGTGTAGCGAACGCCGTCGGGTCACGCTGCTGGCCTCCCATAAGGTTCGGCAAACTTTCATACGTTTGATTCGTGATGACGCCTCCAAGCGTTGCGTTTGTCGTTTGAAGCTGAGGAGGCGCCGTGGTAACGACGACGGTTTGAGTTTCGCGTCCTACGGTCATGACGGCGTTGTATCCGGTAACTGTGAGACCGTTGACTTCGACATTCTCTTGTCGAATATTCTGAAAACCTTTGGCATTAACGGTGATCGTGTAGATGCCGGGAATTAATGGTGCAATTTCGTACGCGCCGGCAGACGAACTCTGACGAGTGGTAGAAACGCCGCTGGCCTGACTTGTGGCCGTTATAACGGCACCCGGGATGACTGCGCCGCTAGAATCCGTGATGGTTCCTTCAAGGCCACCTTGGCCGCTGGTTTGGGCTTGTGATGTGAAAACGAAAAAACCGAGTGTGAGAATGAAAACGAAGACAAGCTTGCGGACACAGGTATGCACTTCAACTACCATTTTTCCCCCTTTAGACCGATAGGGGTGCCATGTTGCATGGCCGCGCCCTAGGACACATGTCGCGACAGAACATAGTTCTGTATTGACAGCTGTTCGGAAAAATAGTTCTGGGGAAAAATGGTGTCAATCTGAAACATTTAAAGGATACGTTTAGTTTTGCTAAAAGACCGAAGAATCGGTGCATTCCGCCATGGCTGGTGCAGCGTAATAGGAAATGCAGCCGCAGGCGCGAGGTTTATTTCACAAGCGGTCACATTGTCGCGTTCTCGACCGTCAGTGTTGTGAGGAATCGAAGCTAGATCGAGGAGTCAACAATGAGGCTGTTGTGCATTAACTCCACGCCGATGAGCGACCAGGCCATATCGCGAAGACTGACGAAGGCATTCGTGCAAGACTGGCGGTGGAAAAATCGAGACGGGATTGTAATAGCGCGAGATCTGGCATCTATCGACATTCCAGCGATCGATGCAGAGTGGATCTGCGCAAATTACACACCGGAAGGATCGCGAACAAAACAGCAGGATGAATTGCTGAGGCTTTCGAAGGAACTGATCGCGGAATTGCATGACGCCGACGAATACGTGATCGGTATGCCGATGCACAACTGGGGGCCACCTTCGAAATTCAAATTGTGGGTAGATCAGATCATTGTTCCGGGATGCCGAGGGGTTCTGAGCCAGAAATCCTGCACATTTGTTATCGCGACTGGTTGGCATCACAGGCCGAATTCAGCGAGAGCGTCTGAGAATTATCTGGTGCCGTGGTTGCGAACGTTATTCAGCTATCTCGGTGTAGAGGACGTGCGATTCATCATGGCAGATGGCAGCATGGAGATCGCCAAAGGCGGTATTGATCGCGAGGCATTTCTGGCGCCGCACATTGAGGCGATTCATGGATTGTTTATGGAGGGGTGCGACGATTACTTGGCTGCGCGATATATGGAAGGAGCTTGAGCAGTGATCGGCTAAAACCGCTCCACGGGGGCAAGGGAAAGCCGCTCGCTATGTGAAGCAACATCAAGACCAAAGTCAAAAGCCCACACCGAGGAAGAGCTCACAAAATTGGCGGCCACCGGCGATCGCTACGAAACCGTGCGCATAATCGCCTGAGTTTCTTGCAGCAAATTGTTAGGGAATGAAGTCGTCCCGCTGGAGGGCGAAGTCGTCGAAGCTTGCGCCGTAACCGTGCCAGCCGGGTGTATCGCACGGCTCTGTGCGAACGACGTGAGCAGCGGTGATCATCTGCACGCTACCGGAACCGAATGGCCGCGCGACCAGGGCGACTTCAAGTTCGATGGCCGTGCCGAGGTGAATTTCGCGTGGAGCGAGGAAGAAGACACCGCTCGAACTGATGTTGCGCGTGACGAGAAGCACCGGGTGGAAATCCATGGCTCCCTCGACGCGCACCAAGCGGAGCGGCAGGGAAAGGGCTGCACGCGGATAACGGCGGCGCTCACTGGCTACTCCAATAGCGTGAGTTGGAACGCGAGTGAAATAGCGTCGCGGTCCCGGCTTAGGCGTTCTGGCCGGAACGATTTCTGTGATTTCGGTATAGGGCCTCGGATTGCGCAGCGGCGAGACTACGGCTGGCTGTCCGTCCCAAATCGGAGCAGCTCCCATGATACTCTCCCAATGCTTGCCTACCCTGACCCCCGTCAGGTCCACCGAATATGCCCTCGTAGACAGAATGCGTCAACGCCGCATACACGAAAGAATGTAGAAGGTGTCTAAAGGTTAACCCTTAGATAGAACCTGGGTGATTGCCCTCAGGGCACCTGTTCGGCCAGAGCGGCGACATTTTGCCGCGAAAATCGGATAGAAGGGAACGCCGAGGGGGATTATCTTACTATACGAAGCAAGGCGGGACCTAAATGCAGCTAAATATTGTAGATACAGCGGCATACGTGGGGGCGCCGGCGGCACTGTGGGAGGCCGTGGAAAAGCGGGACTCGCGGGCAGACGGAAAGTTCGTCTATGGAGTGCGTTCGACGGGGATCTATTGTCGGCCGTCGTGCGCCTCACGGAGACCTGCGCGGGATAAGGTCGAGTTCTTTGCGCTTCCTGAAGCTGCCGAGCGGCAAGGCTTCCGGCCATGCAAGAGATGCTTGCCTCGGAACGCCGAGGTTACGGATGGGAGGCTGCGGGCCGTCTCGACGGTGTGCCGCGCGATTGAGCAGCAGATTGTTAACGATGGGACGGACGAGGGCGCGTTGAGGCTGCCGAAGCTGGCGGGAGGAGTGAAGATGAGCACCGATCAGCTCGAACGGGCGTTCCGCAGGACGATCGGAATTACGCCGAGGCAGTATGCGGACGCGGTGCGGATGAAGCGATTGAAATCGCAATTGCGAAAAGGAGGCAATGTGACAACGGCACTTTACGATGCGGGATTTGGGTCATCGAGCAGGCTTTACGAGCGGGCTC
>DATEGW010000142.1:0-9255 GCA_035279845.1 Candidatus Acidiferrales bacterium
TTCGTCGCACCGGCATCGGCATTCGCCGAAAGATTCGTTCGGCTGCCCTGCGTGCCAACCTTCGTGACGGTCACGGTCTCGATGCCGTGCCCGACGCTGTCGATGTCCAATCTGATTTTGTCGCCCGCGGAAATGTTGCCGGCAGAAAGCACTTTGATATTGGTCGCACCGGCAGGCGCATCCGCCGCCAGGTAAGACTGTGTGCCCGCTTTGCCCACCGCCGCCACCGTCGCGACTTCGTACTGCTCTTGTGTTCTCGCCACGACGGGGTACATCGCCCCATAGCCGAGCGCGACCTTTTCTCCCACGTTAAAGCCCGCCACACTCGTCACGGGAACGTTGGTCGAACCGGCGGGAATCGTGATAATCGGACCGTCCGGCAGAGGTTGCCACAGCGTAGTATCGTTGCCTGCCGCGCTTCCGATCTTCGCGATCTTGCGGGTTTCCGAGCCAGAGCCCGTGTCGATCTCAACCGTATCGCCCACGGACATGCCGGAAGTGCTTCTCACGAAGATGGTGTTGTCGCCGCTGCGTGCTGCGACGGCCAAGTCGGAGTTCGATAGGCCGAGCAAGTAAAAGCCGCGCGCCGCGAGCTTCGTCCCTGCCGGGATCTTTACCGACGAGAAGACGGCTTGTTGCGTCGGTTGTTCAGTGAGCGTCCAGTTTGAAATGTCGGCAGTATTTGATCCCGCGTTGTAAAGTTCGATGAACGAATCCGTCGGGTTGAGCGGCGGACCAGAACTGATGCGGAATTCGTTGATCCGCACCGGGCTCGCGTTTCGCACCTTCTCGCGCGCTGTTTCCGAATGCTTCGTCCCGAGGCCCGGATTCGTCCATGTGGCGTCGGCGACCAGGTCGCCGTTGAAGGCCGCAGCCCCGGAGGTCACTTTGAATGTCGCGCTCACGCTCGCGCCCGCAGCGACCGGGTCGGTAAAGATCTTCGAGGTTTCGTTACTGCCCTGAGCGACGGACTTCCACTGCCTGCTCGGCACTGCAATGCTCAGCTTGACGCCCATCGCAGGCGCGTCCGTTGTATTTGTGAACGTTACGGTCGTGTCCTGCGAAGTTCCCGGCGAGAACGTTTGCAGTCCCGGCGGAGTGGCCGTTGCCGACGCTGGTGCCAGCTTCAATGGCGCAACGGCATATCGCGCAGCCACGATATTTGCCTGTACTTTTTGCTCAGTGGACTGCGTCGGAAAGGTGCCAGCAGCCGTAACCGCGCCTTCATAGAAAGTACCTTGCGAACCGTTGCTGTTGTCGCCTCCATTGCCTAGGAGGATGGCCCCCTGCTTACGCATCGGGTCATACGTTCCATTTACGCGGCCCCCGTCGAACATCACCGATAATTCGCCCTGCTGAGCGTCGCCGCCCATTGAAGTCCAGTGGTGCCGTTCGCCTTCAGCGATGGCGGTCACAAATTGCCACGAAATACTGGGCAGGTTGCAGGATTTGGCTCCATCGGAGTTAACGCAGCCGACCAAATTATTCTCCTGGTCCGTCATGATCCACGGGCCTGGAGGAGTCCCGCGATACCATGCGCCCGCGCTGCCGTAATAGGCCGTTTCCATCGTGCCGTTGTCATCGTCGCGGCTGTCGGTCTCGGCATTGCCGTAATCGAAGCAACACCCGGAGTTATAGTGCCGCCCGTTGATCACCCAGTAGATCCCCTCTGCTTGATCGTCCACTGCCGTGCCTTTCGCGTCGTCGATGCGAAGCCCCATGCCCGGCTGAATAAAAACGCCGTAAACCTTGTGGCCCATGATCGTCACAGGCGCCATGTCGGCGAGTGGCAGATTGTTGAAACCGCCCATGGCTGGCCCACTGAATCCGCCGCGAGGCGCTTGTGTCAGATCGTTATGCTTGGGCGATTGGTCGTAGACCGTAGTGATCCAGCAGTAGGTATTTGCGCAGAACGCATCCTGCGCGGCCGCGTCGGCATATCCGCCCGCATCGGCGACAGGCGATGCCACGGGCTGCACCACTCCAATATTCAAAGTCTTCCCATCCGACTGCCGCATCACCTGGTAAAGGGGTCCGTTGTAAGCGGCATATAGCGCGCGCGTCGTGCTGTGCGCGGCCACACAAGGGTCGCTGGCAGCGGCATAAATGTCGCACGGTCCTTGCGGCCTCGCCGGAACACCACGCGTTCCCGCCCCGTTTTGTTGGGCCTTCGCGAACGTCAGGCTCATCAGCGTAAGCGCCAATGCAAACGCAAATCCGATTTTCGTTTTCATGCTCATCCTAATCTGCCGGATCATATCGATTCCGGCGCGGGGAGCCCGCGAAACGCACGGATATTAGCACAGGAATGAAAAGCCAAAGCCAGAGCGACAGTCTTGATTACCTGTGGATTTGTAACGGCCACCGTCTCGCCCTGAGCACACGAAGGGTGCGGGCGATACTTGCGCGCGTTTCTCGGTGGGCGGGCTTCGTCTTTGGTTCTGTAGCGGCCGACCCGCCGTGTGGTCGGGCGCTTTGCTATTCCCGTTGCTGTCGCCGTCGCTGTTGCCGTTGATTTTGATTTTTGATATTTGATGTTTGATGCCGACTCGCCTTTCAATCGGGCGCTCTTGCCATTCTCTCAACGAAAATTTCGTCATCCTGAGCCGCGCCCGTCTTCAAGGGCGCGGAGAAGGACCCCTCTTGCTCTTGTGCCACGTTACGCGCGTACTGCCTCAACTTCGAACTGGGCCTGCGAGCGGCCTTTACGTAGCGAGGAATAGAAGCCAGAGTCGCAATCTTGGTTTGTTGCTGAATTGGTCGGTAGGAGCTTCGCAGATTGCAGCGCACCTTTGATGACGATAGGCGCTTCTATATTGTGACCGCCACTGCCAGTCGCGCTGCTTTTCGCGCTCCAAAAACTTCTCACTCGCGGCACGCTCACGCAAAACTCAAACCAAAAAGTCGTCATCCTGAGGGCCGCGGAGAGCGGCCCGAAGGACCCCTCTCGTTTTGTGTCATGTGACGCACGCGCAATTCCCCGAGTTTTGAGCGCGGCTCGTCGATCGGGCGCTCTTGCCGTCGTATTGCATAGCGCTTGCCCGCCCCCCGTCAGGCGGGAGCCGCTTTCTTTTGCCTCCGTCTATCAATTCGCATTCGGCTCCTCAACATGATCAATCACAATCGACCGCACCGGCCCCGTAGCGGATTCCAGCTTCAACCCAAGCTCGTCCTGCAACGTTTCCACAAAGGAGGGTCCTGTATCGTCCGTAGAAACGCCTCGGCGCGTAGCGCCCTGCGGGAGATCGATCACGAAATCGAATTCCCCGCTCAACCCAGTCTGATCCACCACGGGCCGGTCGATACTTGCTGACGGCAGTATCGACAAATCATCTGCGATTGTTTGTATCGTCACATCGCTGACGCTCACGCGTATTCCGCCATCCGGCGTGTTCATGGCAAACATCGCGCCGCAAGCAGCGATCGGTGCTCCGCCGCTCGCGTGTGGATGAGCCGCATCGGCGCATGGATGCGCATCTGAATGTGCCGTCAGTTGTGGCCCGGGCTGTCCCGGCTTGGCCAGCACTAAATTAAAAATCGGCTGCTCATGCGTCTCAAAATGGACAGCCAGCTTGAATCGATCCGCGAGCAATGACTGCATCATCAGCCGCATCTGATCTTTCGTGGCATTCGCTGGGCCGCGCGCTTCGATATTGAAGCGCTCCGTACGAGCCCATTTCGGCAATTTGAGCCGCAGAGCCATTTCTTCTTGTAAACCGAGCTTGTACGCAAACGAAATGAAATTGGGTAAGTCGAAATTGCTGATGGAAAGAAGCCCGCCGGTCGGCGCATAAGAATCGTCCGGCCCAAGCGGCACATTCGAACGAACAGGATCGCCATGCGGCGGCAGCCCAGACGTGTTCTGCCTCACCGACGCCACATCAAACGCCATCTTCCCGCCCGCCGCTTCTTCCCAATCGCTGCTCTGTGTTTGCGGCCGTGTCGCAACTGAAATGCACAGCAGTCCAAGCAGCAAAACGGCAACGCCTAATTCACGTCTCATGCGCAAAAATCTCCAATCTTCACTCGCCGTCGCAACGACCGTAAAACGTACCGAATTTTGCCGTAGTTTTCTCCTCTACCTCCTATACCTCCTCTGCCTCCTATACCTCCTCTCAATTCGCACTCGGCTCCTCAACATGATCGATAATCATCGATTCAACTGGTGCCGTCGTGGATTCCAATTTCAACCCAAGCTGATCCTTCAACGCTTCCAAAAACGAGGGCGCGTCCGCATCCGAGGCCTGCGCACCGCCTGGCGCAACGGCGTTCAGTCCGGCAAAGTTCATCGCGAAATCGAAATTACCGCTCAATCCGGTCCGATCTATCACAGGTCGATCGATATTCGCTGTCGGAGCCACCGGCATATCGCTCGCGATTTGACCCATGCTGACGTTTCTCGATCCCCATGTGATGAGCTGTCCGCCGTTTGCAGGACGCATCAAAGCCATAAGCGTGTAGCACATTGCAGGAAAATGGCCGACGCTCAACATCAAAGCCGGTGCAATCTTTTCGAACTGTGGTTTCGCGGTACACGGCGCATCATCGGCATAGGGTCGAAGCCCCGGTCCGGTTTTTCCAGGGTGCAGCAGTACCAGCGCGAAAACGGGCGCTTCTCTCGTTTCAAAGTGCGCCTTAAGTTGGAAACGATCGGCCAGCAATGACTGCATCATCAGTCGCATCTGGTCCTTCGTGCTCGGCGAAGCGGCACGCGCTTGGATATCGAATCTTTCGTTCGTGGCCCACTTCGGCAATTGAGATTCCACAGCCCGAAGTTCAATCGGCGGCAGCTTGTACGCAAAGCTGATAAATGTTGCCAGCGGGAACTCAGCCGAAAACAGCGTCGTATCGCCGGGATAACCATCGCCGCTATCAAGCGTAAAGTTGGGACTGTGGCCTATCCTGTCGGATGTGTCCCTCTTAATGGAAGCCACATCAAACGCCATCTTTCCGCCCGCTGCGATCTCCCACAGCCGCGCTGTATCGGTCTGACTCTGCGCCGCACGCAAACACATCGCGGCGCTAAATAGTCCCGCGGAGAAAATTAGGGCGGCAGCTTTTCGCATCCGATGCTCCCTCCGTTTCCTTCTTGTCTCTCGCCCAGGTGTTTCACACAAACGTTATTTCCCGCGTGGCATTCAATGCCGGCATGTAAAGAAAACTTTCGTCATCCTTAGGATCGTCCGCGAAGCGGCGAGCCGAAGGACCTCTCTTGTTTTTTTCAAAATCGCTGCGCCAGCATCCATATTCGAGCCGCTCACTTCTCAGCTCCCAGCGTCATCGCGAAGCCACTGAACGATCGTAGACTCGCCGTTCCTCCACATCCTTTACCTCTTCTGCTTCCCCTGCTTCCTCTACTTCCTCTCAATTCGCACTCGGCTCCTCAATATGATCGATCACGAAAAAAGGCATCATCGCCCTTGCTGGCTCCAGCTTCAGCCCAAGCTGATCTTTCAGCGCCTCAAGATAACTAGGCCCGTCAGCTTGCGGTTGTCCCGGCGGTGCCTCTGGAGCAAACGTCAAAACATAGTCGAAGACGCCAGTCAGTTCGGTACCGTCTACTAACGGTCGATCAATGTCAGTGCCTCCCCAGCGCCGCAGCGTAGACACGAGTTCTCCAATCGGCATGCTTCGGCCTACCACCTGATCCTCGCCATCGGGCAGTTGTCTCATCCCCGGTCGTCCACAGAAGACCGCCGGAAATTTTGCGCTCCGCGTCGATGGTTCCGCTCCGTACGGGCACGGCGGACCGGAATACGGCTCAAAATCGCGCCCGAGCTTGCCTGCCTTAGCCAACATGACTCTGAAGACGGGCACATCCCGTGTTTCCCAGTGAACGGCCATTTTGAAGCGGCCCGCCAGCAGAGATTGCATCATCAGCCGCATCTGGTCTTTCGTCGCATTCGCCGGCCCTCGCGCCTCGATATCGAAATGTTCATTCACGGCCCATTTCGGGTACGCCAACTGACCCATTTGGTCGCCCGTCAGTTTGTAAGCAAAAGAAATATAGGTCAGCACAGTCCAGTTTTCGGCGGAAAGCAACCCGCCGGTCGGTTTGTACAAATCACTGCTGTCCAGCGGAAGATTCGAGTGCGGATAGTAGACTCGCGAAGCAGGATCGTAGGGATGCTGTTTCACCGACGCCACATCGAACGACATCTTTCCGCCCGCCGCAATCTCCCACGGCGCCGGATGCTCGGATGATGTCTGGGACGTGGCTGGATCGGCGGCCAGCAGAATTAAGGCGCAACAAGCCGCCAAAACTGGCAGCGTAAGAGAAATTAATGCTCGTTTAAGTCGCGCAGCTGACCAATTCCACACGTTCGTCCCGATCGTCGGTCAACTTACTGAACGCGAGAGATGCCTCAACTTCTCTCGCGGGTTGGCTGGCAGGTCATCTTAATTCCCATGTGCCAATCCCAAATCGGGAAAATAAGTTCTAGTACTCCGATATATATTGACTTTTAGATTAACCTCTGGTATACTTGGTTTTGAGGTTTCGACATGAACGAGCAAACTGAATGTAACCAAACACTTTCTGAAACTAAACCCTCCGTAATCGGTCCCGCTCGACAATCCCTCGCTGAAAACAAAGCAGATCCCACCCTCGAACGCCACAGCCGCAAATGCCAAATCTGCCGCCATCCCGATCGCGAGCTGATGGAAAAGGAATACATCGAATGGTCCAAGCTCTGGGGCATCGCCCAACACTACGATGTACCCGAAAGGGCTCTCCGCCGCCACTTTGAAGCCGTCGGCTTGGTTTCCCACCGCCGCGCCAATCTCGTCGCTGCCCTTGAAAATGTTGTCGAACGCGGAGCCGAAGCCTTTATCACCGGCAGCAACATCATTCAAGCCGTGAAGGCAATTTGTTGCATCTCCGGCGACATTAAATGGACAGAACCGGCCAAGAACATCGCTCATACGGTACAAACCGAGCCCAAATTGGCCCAAGAACAGACTCCGCAAATGCTTGGGGATGTCTTTCACCATTAACGAGGGCCACTCACCGATCGGAGATTTCTAATCGCCAATTTGTCGATTAGAAAACCGCGCAACTTACTGAAAACAAAAGGGAGAGGCAAATTCTAATCGACAAAAAAAGGGCATTTTTTTAGGCGATAAAAGGCCACGGCAAAGCGCGCGACGAACCAATTCAGAGAGGGAGACGCGGACACTTTTAACGAGCTAACAAAGGAGACATCTTTAAGAGAGTTTTGACATAAAGTCTCCAAATACTTGACATCTAAGATGCGAAACCGTAAGGTTACGCATTATGCGTCACCATTCGGTTACAAATGGGCAGCAGGATGCGTTCGCCGCGCTCTCGGATCCCACCCGGCGCGCCGTGCTCGATTTGCTGCGCCGTGGGAGTCGGCCGGCCGGGCAGATTGCGGCGATGTTTCCCGTCTCACGGCCGGCGATCTCGAAGCATCTGCGTCTGCTGCGGCGTGCGCAACTAGTCCGGGAGCGTCGCGAAGGACGCCATCGCGTCTACGAGTTGAATGCGGCGACTCTGAAGGCAGTCGATTCGTGGATCGCCGACTATCGCAGCTTCTGGCAAAAGAACCTAGCAAGCCTGAAGAACTTCGTAGAAAGCGAACAATCGAGCAGCGAAAGGCCCAAGCGCCGCGCGACTGCAAAAGCCAAGCAGAGGAGGAAGCATGGCCACAAAAGTATCTCCTGAAGCAGATGAAATTGTGAGCGAGATTCATATTGCGGCGCCGCCGGAGCGAGTCTTTGAGGCTCTCGTCGATCCCAAGCAGGTCGTGCAATGGTGGGGCCAGCAAGGCATTTATCGAAGCACGGAATTTACCGCCGACTTGCGAGTCGGCGGCAAATGGCGCATCGGAGGCGATGGTCCCGACGGCGGAAAATTCGAGGTCGTAGGCGAGTACGTGGAAATCGAGCGCCCGCATCTAATTGTCT
Organism: Candidatus Acidiferrales bacterium; assembly: GCA_035279845.1. Classification (GTDB taxonomy): domain Bacteria; phylum Acidobacteriota; class Terriglobia; order Acidiferrales; family UBA7541; genus Palsa-295. Next base: position 7,930 of record DATEGW010000142.1, read on the forward strand.
ACACATGGGTTGCGACTTGGACTGGCGCAGCGAAAACGACCGTTCGCTGGGAGCTGACGCGTGACGACAAAGGAACGCTCGCGAAAATCCGCCACTCCGGCTTGAGCGCATATCCGGAGATCGCTCAAAGCTACAGAGGATGGCCGCGCATGCTGGGCTGGCTGCAGGCATTTTTGCAGACCGGCGAAACCGTCGAGAGCCGAAAGCCCCCCACGCCCTAGACTCGCTTGCCCTCGTGGGGCAGAATGTCGGCATGACGACAACGCCTCATACGAAGCATGCTGACCGGCTTGCGGAACTGCGCCGATTGAATGCGGAAGCGGAAGCGGCCGGCGGTGCCGAGCGGCGAGAACGCGAGCGCAAGGCCGGTAAATTAAGCGCTCGCGAGCGCATCGACCTGCTGCTCGACGAAGGATCGTTCGAAGAACTGGACAAGTTCGTTCGTCACCGCTCCGATGATTTTGGAATGGCCGAGCAGCGGCCGGCGGGCGATGGGTTCGTCACGGGCTATGGGCGAATCGAAGGACGGCTCGTTTACGTCTTCGCGCAGGACTTTACGGTGTTTGGCGGTTCCCTCTCCGAAGCGAACGCCCAAAAAATCACGAAGATCATGGATCTGGCAATGCGCGTCGGCGCACCGGTGATCGGGTTAAACGATTCAGGCGGAGCGCGAATTCAGGAAGGTGTAAAATCGCTGGCCGGCTATGCCGATATTTTTCTACGCAACACACTGGCAAGCGGCGTGATTCCGCAAATCAGCGCGATTCTGGGACCGTGCGCGGGAGGGGCCGTTTATTCGCCCGCGATTACCGATTTCATCTTTATGACGCGAGAAACGTCTTACATGTTCGTGACAGGCCCTGACGTAATCAAGACGGTCACGCACGAGGACGTGACGAAGCAAGAGCTGGGCGGCGCGATGACGCACAACGCCAAAAGCGGCGTCGCGCACTTTGTCGCGCAGGACGATGCCGAATGCCTCGCAATGATTCGCGAATTGCTGAGCTATCTGCCATCGAACAATGTCGATGATCCGCCGCGCCGCAGTTCAAAGGACCCGTGGAATCGTGCAGAACCCTCGCTCGATTCACTCGTGCCTGAAGACGCGCAAAAACCTTATGACATTAAGGATGTAATCCATGCCGTCGCGGATGACGGCGAATTTTTCGAGGTCCACGAACATTTCGCGCAGAATCTGGTGGTCGGATTTGCGCGATTCGATGGCAGGCCGACGGGAATTGTGGCGAATCAGCCGGCTGTGCTGGCCGGCGTACTGGACATTAACGCTTCCGTGAAAGGCGCGCGCTTCGTACGGTTTTGCGATGC
>DATEGW010000143.1:0-12780 GCA_035279845.1 Candidatus Acidiferrales bacterium
CTATTCACCTGCGGCTCGTAGGTAACCAGCGAGCCCGGCGCATGCAAAATGCCCGGGTCGATCTGCCATCCTGCACCCGGTTCGAGCCGGTATGCGCGTGAGTGCAACAGAATCTTGTTATCGCCCTTGTTCCAATCCTCCAGGCAACGGCGAATCTGCTCTTTGGTGGTGCCCGGTTCGAGGCCCATGTAAGTGTGCGGGAAATTATTGTCGATCTGGTTGTACTGCGGCGGAAAGTAATACGCCTCAGGCTTGCCTTTTTGCCCGACCTTCTTCGCAAACTCATCGTTTTGATGCATGTGGTGCGGAATCGGGCCCATGTTGTCAAAGAACTTGCAGAGCAAGTTCCAGCCCTTTTCGCGCTGCATCACATCCGCGCCGAGCAGTGCATCGCCGGCAACTTCAACCGCGTCCTTGAGCAGGAATCTCTTGCCCGCCGGGGGATGAACGTAGCTCAAGCCTTCGTCTTCCGTGGTGAGCGGCCCGTTCGATGCCTTCGTCGTGGAAGAAAACCAACGCTCATTAATTCCACCGCGATGCCCGCCAAAAGCATAAAGATCATCCGGGTGGAGGCGCAGCCTGCGCCCCGGGATCATAAAAGAACGCGGCACCCAGCAGGGCTCCAGCCTCAGGATTCCGCCACCCGCACCTACTGCATCTTGAATGCTCGATCGATCGACCATACTGGTTTATTTTCCCCTCGAAGAAGTTGGGTCGTTGACAGAACTTGAAGCAGTTACCTTTCGCGCCCGGACAATGCGAACCGAAATTACGCCAACCAAACGCGCGTCGTACGGATTAATTCTTCTCGTATGCGATGCCGAAGCTATAAAGGGTGTTGTCAGCTGCCAAGAACACAACATGAGCGCCACTGATCGAGATGGCAGCATGTTTTGCGGCAGAACCGATCTCTTCTGCCGACGAATATATTTGCGCGCCCGTCTCTGCATCAAAACCATAGAGCCTCGCGTTCGTCTTACCCGGCTCACCTTCGGCCAATGTGAAGACGATCCCACCTGCCTTTACGGCGGCAGGGGCCGTTGACGGCTCAGCCAGCGGTTGACCGAAATTGTCGACGTTTGGCGGAGCCGCAGTCATCACAATCGAAGCCGGTGACGGGTTCGCCACATTCGGCGACACCCAGGCCGGCGTTAGCTTCGGAGCTCCACTTTCGCCTTCCACTTTGAAGGCAACGATTGCGCCATCCGTCACAACACCGTTCTTTGTCGGGAGTTTCGCATCGATTGCTAGAGGACCATTCACAGACACGTAGACGAAACGAGTTCCATTGGAATCCTCCGCGCTCGCAAGACGCCCCCAGGCGCCGCTGCCTCCATCCTTCGAGAGCGCAGGCGTGATCGCCAGCGGCGTGTGATGATCCGAACCGCCCAGCGACGCCCCATCCAGCAGCGCCAAACGCCCGCCGGCGACAAAGGCCGCGACAACTTCGCTGCCTTTATAGGAGAACACGACCGGGCTGACGTCGATGTTGGTCTTGCCGCTCGCGCCATTCGGTGTGAAGTAATCCTTCGCCTGCATCGTTTTTGCGTCGAGCGCCAGAACACTATTGGCGTGGGCATCGCCCGAGCCACTGCCCGTGGTGACGAAAAGCGTGTTGTTATCCAGGCTGAGCGCGGGGCCATCTGTGCCGGTCACAGGAATATTGCCGCTCTCAAACGAAACCTTTCCGTAGGAGTCGTTCGCCATATCAAGACCGTACACACCATTGCCTGAGCCGCCGCAGGCGCCACCGGCAGAGGCATAGATCCTGGTGCCCTCAATCGCCGGCGCACCGAGATCGGCCCCGGGCGGCATGAACTTGACTGGATCGCCGTAATCCCAGCCATTGTTCAATTCCTGCTCATGCAGATTTCCATCGGGTGTGAGAACGAAGATGCCACGCAGACCGCCGAAGCCGACACCGCCTGCCAGGTTACCGCCGACGCGAGGAGTTGTGGCAGGAGGATTTGGCGGAGGGCCAAGGACCGCTGGTGCTGCTCCTCGAGCTGCTGCCGCTCCAGGTGCACCACGGCCCGCGGCACCGCGGCCACGGCCACCACCGAAAGTTGCGGTCGGCTGGACAATGAATTGCGAAAGTTGCCCATTCGGACAGGCAGCGCTTACCTTTGAGCCGCCCACCACCGAGCGCTGCCAGAGAATCGTGCCGAGTTCGTAGTCGACATTAGTGAGAGTATTTCCAGGGCCAAGGACGACTACCATGTCCTTAAAACCCGCGTTTGTGATTGTGTGGCCGGCGAAGAGAGGCTCGCTCGCCTCCGTAACGGGCTGGGAACCGAGCTTAATCTTCCAGAGGAACTTCATGTTCTTGACAGTGTCGCGCGTCAAGCGCGGCTCGGTGTGCTGAAACCCGGTGAGCTGGGCATCACCGCCCGCCGTGGACCAAGAACCTCCGCCGCGGCCCTGTGCGTAGACCAAGCCGGCTGCGATAAGCGAACATCCGAAACAGATCGCTGCCACCGAAGCGAATCTCCGCATAACGAAATCCCCCTGACGCACGTGTCGTCATGAACCGATGCTGCGAAAAACAAATAACTGGAAAGTTCAGCGTGGCGGGCGTTCAACGAAGCCCGAAACAATAAACCGTTCCGTCGTTCGTGCCGAAAATCACGCGGCCATCTGCGACGGCCATGCCGCCTTCATGCAAAAACGATCCGATCTCGTGCCCGCTCGACCAAAGCACTTTCCCCGTCTGCCCATCAAGCGCATACAAAATCGCGGGCACCGATCGAGCCACGCGCTCTTCCGCCGTCCACAGGCCCGTTCCGCCATCGTGGCCCTGACCCGTAAATTCGCCGGCAGCCAACGCGAACACCACTTCGTTCGCAATCACGGGCGTTTCCGCCGTCACCATGTCGCGCGAAACCCAAGCCGGCACCATCTCCGGCTTACCGTTCACATCCTCGACCCTGAAGGCAATCGTGGCGCCGTCCGGAATCGGCCCATCGTTCACCGGGAATTTGACTTGCGGATTCAGCGGCCCACCGATCGGAGCGAGATACCAACGCGTTCCCTTACTGTCTTCCCATGTGGCGCCGCTGCCCCAGCTTCCTTCCGTCTGGAAATTCACATTGGTATTCGAGACGAGTGGCGTCTTGTAAAGCGGTGTCTCATGATTCGGACCACCCATCGTTTTCGTATCGAGCAGGTAATACCGTCCCTCTTTTCCCGATGCAATGAGCAGCTCGCGTCCTTTATACGGAAAAATCGAGGGCGTGTAGTTCATGTCCATATCACGCTCGGTGAGCCATTCGTGGTTATCCGGCGTGTAATAGTTTTTGATCTGAGTCGTTGCGGGATCGACTTGCAGCACGCTCGTGGAAAGGCGCTTAGTGGCCACGTCGTAGGCTCCGTCGCCTGTCTCAGCATACATCATTCCGTCGGGGGCTATCGCTACTCCGGCAACGCCCCACATCCCCGATTGCCCGGGCTGCATTTGAGTGGTTTGGCCCGTTTCGAGGTCAACGGCATATACCGTGTTGGGGTTGCGTCCCGCGCTACTACCGCACCCCTGGCCGGAAATGGTGTAAATAGTGTCCTTGTAGAGGTTCAGGCCATTCGCTTTGATATAGGCGTGCGGCGAAACCTGGATCGCCTTCTTCGCTTCTTCACCGGTGGCCGCATTTACTGTGTGAAGGAATCCATCGGCCGTCATTGTGTATACGAGGCGTGGATTCGAGCCTTCGGCATTCGCGACGGGCGATGCAGTGTCCGCGTTTTCACAAATGAAACCCCGAAAAGCCTGTGACTGCGGATCGGGCGACAGCCATTCAAAATCCTTGTGCCACACTATTTTGCCTGTCTCAGTGTCAATTGCCGTCAGGGTATTCGAGCTGCCCGCGACAATGGCAAGCTGCCTGGTACCCTCCGGCGTGCTCACGCCGGAAACAATCACAGGCTCGAGCAACCCTGCAAGGCCCATTGGCTTGTTATCGGTTTTGGACGTCCAGAGGAGTTGGAAATTCTTGACGGAGGAAGAAGAAATTTTGGTTTCGTCTTTTTGCCACCCAGTGCGCTCCATATCGGCACCGTTTGTGACCCATTCGGCTTTGGACTCCGATTGACTTCGGGCGACTGAGACCCAAACGGATGTTCCAAGCAGACAAACCACCACCGCAGCCAAAATCCGTCGCATCTTGTCCCCCCAGAATCCTCTTACCGACTTAATGCGCGCCAGCACCCCGCCGGGAGCCGCATCGCTGCGCGATGCCTTGTGTGCGTCAATGCACACGCGCAGACGGTAAATTTGCCACCATTGAGCCGAACGAACGCGCTGAGCATATAACCGATTCTTGATTTGAATCAAGTTCTTTATTGGAATCGATCGAGCTTTTGCCGGTAAAAAGCATCACTTTCTCGCTTTCACCTTCTGGCTTGGACGCGCGCGGGCATCCGCTGGATAGCCATGCATCGACTCCCCGAAATGAGAGTGACTATTGCCCCGCAGTGAGACCAAAGGCTTTGGATTCAAACTCAAGGGAATCGGGGAAATGCTCAGCGAAATACATCCAGTTGTGTCCGCCGGGATAAAGATGGAATGTGTTGGGAATGCCGCGCTTTTCGAGTAAGTCGTGGAATTGTTGCGCGCCCACGTTGAACCCGAAATCGTCTTTCGTTCCGCAATCGAAGTAGATTTTTAGGCCGACGGGCCTCGGGTTATCGCGAACGATGGTGAAAGGACTTTCACGGTTCCAATAAGCGCGGTCAAAGGGCACGCCAAAGGCCGTTCCGACAAGACGGGTTACCGCCGCTTGCTGTTGCGGATTGATTTGTACTGTCGGGGGGCGTTCGATTAGGGCGGCGCTGTGGGCACTCACCGAACCGAAGAGTTTGGGATATTTGAATGCAAACCGCAGAGCGCCATAGCCACCCATGGAGATGCCGTCGAGGCCGCGCGTTGCGCGAGTCGCGCGAATGCGGTAATTCTTCTCGATGATCGGCAGAAATTCCTGGATGAAGAAATCCTCGTAGCGCACTTTGCCATCTTTCGAATTGATGTAGAAAGAACGTCCGGCGGCGGGCGCTACGATAACGAACTCGCCGAGCGTTTTGTCCGACCACGCCTGCTCGATGATCTGCCAGCCGTCTGAGTTGAGCAGTACTTGCTCATTTTCGCCGAGGCCGTGCAGGAAATAGAGGACGGGATACCTTTGTGCGGTATTCGAATCGTAGCTGGGAGGAAGAAAAATGCAATAAGGAACGGCGCGGCGTAGGATTTTGCTGTTCACGTCGCGGCATTCCGCACGGCCTTGACCGGACGCTCCGGCAACTTGTCGCGGAGTGGCATTTGCTAGGCTTGTCTGCGAGACGACGGCGATGGCACCGATTAGCACGATTACGGCTAATGCGGTTATCGCGCCGAATCGACAGAAGCGCCCGCGGCGCACACACCTACTCATAACGCAGCGCCTCGACCGGATTCAGCTTGGCCGCACGCGACGCTGGATAAAGCCCAGCCGCCAGGCTCACCCCGATCGAAATCGCAATCGCGAAAATCACCATCCATATGGGTACAGCCGTCAGCTCGATGCTAGGCAAATTCTGACGGTGCAGATAAATATTCGCGCCAAAATTGATGCCGCGGCCGATGGCCCATCCAAGCAGCACGCCGAAGATTCCTCCTATGAGCCCCATGCAGCCCGCTTCCGTAAAGAACAATTTTTTTACGTCGCCATCGGAAGCACCGAGCGCCTTCAAAATACCGATTTCGCGCCGGCGCTCCAGGATTGCCATTACAAGCGTGTTAACGATTCCGAGCGATGCCACGACTAAGGCTAATCCGCCAAACGACCCCAAAAGCGTATCGAAAACGCTGAAAATCAGCGTAAGGTTCTTAGACGCGTCGAGCAACGAAAATGCGCCAAAGCCTCGCGCTTTAATGTTGTCTTCTATGGCCTCGACCTGAGACGGGTCATTTACTTTTACCGTGAGGCTCGCATAGTTTGGTCGTCCGCCGCTGCTGCCAAGAACGGAACGGAGATCGTTCGCTTGCGCGGCCTGGAGCTTTTCCGCTACGTCGAGCGGAATGATCAGCCTCACTTGACCGAAGCCGCCCGCTCCTGTCGTCGGCTCAGTGGAGATGATGCCTACAATTTTCAATTTTTCTTCATGGGGCACCACCGAAAAGCCGCCGGAAATTCCGCCGTTTGAAGGGGACGGCAATGCCTGTCGCTCGGCGTAATTGAGCGTAATACTCTGACCGATCAAAGAATTCGGGTTGTTCGAGAGCTGCTTGGCAAGCTCGACCTGGAGAATCGCCTCCTGTGCGTCCGGCCCGGAGAAGAATGACCCTTGAATACCGTCGTAAGCTCCGCTCCCCTTACTGGATTGCGGCACGCCCGCGACAACGGTTGGATAGGTGTTGCCGCTAAATTTGATTCCTGTCGGGAATCTTACCTCGGGATAAACCTCCACTACGCCGGGGATCTGCGCCAGTTCTTTGCGCGCGTCTTCGTCAAGCGGGCGCGGGGGAGTGGCATCCGCTTGCTCTCCTCCGCGAGCGCGGCCAAATCCGCCGCGGAAGTTCTGCCGGGACATTACAATGACCGCGTTGAAGAGGCCGGAATTCGTCAGGCGCTTATTGGCGAGTTGCTGCAAGCCAACGCCCAGCGACAGAATGGCGACCAATGATGCAACGCCCACGCCGATTCCCAGCGTGGTCAATGAATTGCGCAATGCCGCTTCGCGCAGATTGCGCCCGGCGAGTTCCGTCAAATCGCGCAGCTTCATGGCCGGTCTCCGTCGCTTACCACTTTGCCGTCTCTCATAATGATCATTCGACGCGCATACTTCTCGGCGCGCGCCTGGTCGTGAGTCACCATCAGGACGGTCACTCCTGATCGGTTGATTTCGGTGATCAAGGCCATGATTTCGTCGCCGGTTTTGCTATCGAGGTTGCCAGTAGGCTCGTCCGCGAGCAGGATGGTCGGCTTGTTCACTAGCGCGCGTGCCAATGCCACGCGCTGTTGCTCGCCGCCGGAAAGCTCCGCGGGCCGATGGTTCGCTCGGCCTGAAAGGTGGACGCGTTCGATGGCTTCGCTGACGCGAGGCCCGCGCTCGCCGCGTTCAACCTCGGCCAGCCTTAGCGGTAATTCGACATTTTCCGCAAGGGTCATCCGCGGGAGCAGATTGAAAGCCTGGAAGACCATACCAATGGTCTGGCTGCGATGCTTCGCAAGTTCGGGGGAATCCATTTCCGCCAGGTTCTTGCCATGCGCGTAGATTGCTCCGGCGGTGGGACGATCGAGGCCCGCGATCAGATTCATCATCGTTGATTTGCCCGAGCCCGAACTGCCCAGCAGCGCTACAAATTCCCCAGGCCGAACCGCGATTGAGACATCGTCTACGGCCCGTACGAGCGTCTCGCCCATCTGATAGTGTTTCGCGACATGCTCCGCGCGCACCGCCGCGCCGTTGTCTGAACCCATTGGCATCTCCTCAGTGTACTACGCGCGCTGGGTGCTCCAAGTTGCACGAGGCGATGACGTAGATTTATCCAGTGACGGCGAACCTAGTCTCGTCACACCCGATTCTTTCGAGATCGAGCTAACAGCTCGGGAGTTATGAAGAAGCTCGTTTTCTGAAGCCGCTGGATGGCTCGGTCAAAGTCCAGTAAGCCCGCGGCGGCAGCCAATTCTAGTAAAGCGAGAGTGCCGATCGTTTCGATGCCGCGTTTTCGAGTTTCTCTGTGTCCTCGTCGATCATCCATGATCAGCCGTTCCGCACGGATTTCTTCGGCAATTAGAATCGCGTCGTTTTCCCCTCGATCCAAGCCGCCCAATTCAATGAATTTAGAAGGAGTTCGGACTTCCAGCCAACGCGGCGGTTGGTCCATCCAGCGACGCACTGCCTCGGGCGCACCGATATGAAGAAGTTCGTCGGAAACCGCACGAGGAACTACGACTTCTCCGAAAGGAGCCGGAAGAATATCGATCTGCTCGATCAAAATGAGATAGTTTAGTGGGGATGTATCAGCGACAACGATCATCGCTATCGAATCGAACGCGAAGTTCTCTCGGAGAGAATTCTCGGGAGGAGCTTTCGAGCGCTTTCTACATCCTGCTCATATTCCTCGATCCCATATTGGAGGTAGACGCCATGCTCCTTCAAAAAGGCGTGCACCTGCATACGAGTGCCAAGCCCAAGCATTTGTCGAACATCCGATTCGGATAGCGCCTCTGAACGATAGCCCTCGAGCGCCAGCGCTTCGAGCGCGACACGAGCCGGGTCCTTGCCTTCGGGCGCAATGGCCTTGGCAAACTCGTCCGGGATGTTAACGGTGATCTGCATTGGATAAGAATATCACTGATTGGAGCCGCGGTTGCCAGCCTTGTGCGGAGACGCTACGGTCGCGCCTTACGGCTGCTGCGGAAACTACGGCGCTTCCATTGCGGAATCCGGCGCACTATTGATTTCGTCGCTGAGCAGGATCGCATCGGCGATTTCCCTCATCGATTTGCGGCGTTCCCGGCTCTGCTTCTGCAATGCGAGAAACGCCTCTTCCTCACTGATTCCCAGGTCGCGCTGCAACACTCGTGTTGCGTCCTGAACCATTTTTCGGGCGCCCGTCGGCTCGGAAAGTTTTGAGCTTTCATCGTCACGTCGGACCGCGTCGATCTCCGGCCCGACCAAAAACCCGATCGTGGAGATCAACTGGATCTCGCTGTGAGAGTGAGCATGAGGCTCGCGATGTTGCACGTTGATTACGCCAACCACGCGGTCGCGGCAAAGTACGGGCACTGAAAGAAACGCCTCAAACCGATCTTCAGGTAACTCGTTGAAAGCCTGAAAACGCGCGTCCTGCGCGGCGTTGCAAGAGATCAGTACCGGTTTTTTATTTTGGGCCACCCAGCCGGTAATTCCCTGCCCCACGCGCAATCGCAGCCGGTCAACAACATCCGCATGCGGATTTTTCGACGCGCGCAACACCAGCTCGTTGCCTTCCAGCACGTACACGAGGCACGAGTCGCACTTCATCACGGAAGCAATGAAATCAAGGATTCGCAGCAGCACTCTATGAAGCGGATCGGCCGACGCAATGCGTTCGCCTAGCTCGTGAAGAAACTCAATGTCGCGCGACTCCGCCGAACCTGGTTGCAGATTCATAGCAACTGATTATCGACCTGGCGAAACCCACGCCCTCATTCAAGTTTTGGTTCGACACGATTTGATTTTGCAATCGGAATTACTGGAAAACACTAATAGAAACGAGTCTTGCCCAACAATGCCGGAAGAGACAGCAACTTTTTGACAAGAAATTCACAATTTTCGGACAACAAAACGTTCCTATTGGCAGACGCTTGTTCCAGGAAAAGTGGCTTTGCATACGGCACTGCCGCTAGGAAGCGTAGAAGCGGTACGTGCCGATTGGAAAAGATCGAACCAAGATTGATATCTGGAACGAGGGATAGCGCGCCGCTCGCCCCGCGGCTAACGTGAATCTCGCGCTCCGGGTGCCACGAAAGGCGCGGCGCCCTTGCTCCTTCGCGAGCGGGGCGCCGATCCTTAGGGCGCTAAACATCACACGGAATCCCCTCTGCAATACCCGCACTCCTTACGTAACGCCCGTAGGGAGTGCGGTCCCCTCCCCAAAACTATTGGACAGTTTGAAGTTATTTGCCGCTGATTTTGCGGAACAGCATGGTGATTGGGTCATAGAACTGATCGACGACGCGCTCTTTTAGCGGAATGATCGCATTGTCGGTGATGTGGATTTCCTCGGGGCAAACTTCGGTACAGCACTTGGTGATGTTGCAATAGCCGATGCCGAGATCATCTCGCGTCATCTTGATGCGGTCGGCGCCGTCGAGCGGATGCATCTCGAGCCCAGCTGTGCGCACGAAGAAGCGCGGGCCGCCGAACTCATTGTGCAAGTCGTGCTCGCGCAGGACGTGGCAGACGTTCTGGCAGAGGAAGCACTCGATGCACTTGCGAAATTCCTGCGCGCGATCGATATCCTTCTGATACATCTTCCATTCGACGCCCGGCTTTGGCGTAAACGGCTGAATCTTTTTGTTGACCCGGTAATTCCATGAGACGTCCGTGACCAGGTCCTTCAGAAGCGGGAAACTCTTGATCGGATAAACGGTGATAGGTTTATCGAGCGGCAGCGAATCCATGCGCGTCTTGCACATGAGGCGCGGTTTGCCATTCACTTCGGCGGAGCATGACCCGCACTTCGCGGCTTTGCAATTCCAGCGAACGGCCAAATCCGGCGCCTGATTCGCCTGAATGGAATGAATCGCGTCCAGCACGACCATGCCGGGAGCGACCGTCACTTTGTAATCGGTCGCGCCGCCGCCTTCAGGTCCGCCGCGAAACACTCGCATGATTGCTTCAGCCATCCGATTCCTCCGCCTTAAACCCGCTCACCGAGAGACGCGCGCAAAGTTCGCGCGCAACGGCGGCCGCTACGAAACCCAAAGCGTCTACCTATCCTGCAAAAAGCGGGCAGCAAGCAGCGCCCCTACGGCATTTCGCGGTGTCGGCGACGCGAAGGCGCCGCGCATCACAACCGCACAGCCAGGAGTGGCTGTGCCACCGAATGTCGTCACGAAAGTCCACAATCAGCGAGATGCGCCAACTACTATTTCTCTTCGGCCAAGATCTGCTGCAAATCCGCCGGAATTTCCGGCGAAGGCCACTCGTAGCGCGTCATTGCGCCGTTTTTCTTCACGATGACGTTGTGCTTCTTCTCCCAGACCGTATCGTAATTCGGATAGTCGATGCGGCTGTGAGCTCCACGGCTCTCTTTGCGGGCGAGCGCGCTCTGCGTCACGGCCTCAGCCACCGTCAGCATGCTTTGCAGATCGAACGCAAGATGCCACCCTGGGTTAAATAGCCGCGAGCCTTCGACCTTCACATGGGCCGCGCGTTGCTTAAGTTTTTGCAGCTCGCCCAGCGCCTTGTTCAAATCTTCTTCGTTGCGGAAGATTCCGACCAGATTTTGCATCAGGTCCTGCAAATCCTGGTGAATCGTATAGGGATTTTCGGTTCCGTGCGCTTCGAACGGCGCCAGCGATTCCCGCTCGGCATCGGCAAGCTGCGCGGCATCGAAGGTCGGGAGCGCTACTTTTTTCGCGTACGCCGCGGCGGCTTCGCCGGACCTCCTTCCGAAAACGAGCAGGTCAGACAGCGAATTCCCTCCGAGTCGGTTGGCTCCGTGCATACCCGCGGCCGCTTCGCCGGACGCAAACAAACCTGGGACGGACGACGCAGTGGTTTCCGCTTCCACTTTGATACCGCCCATCACGTAATGGCACGTCGGCCCCACTTCCATCGGTCCCTTCGTTATGTCGACGTCCGCCAGTTCCTTGAACTGGTGATACATGCTTGGCAGCTTGCGTTTCACGTAGTCGGCGGGCTTGTGCGAAATATCAAGATACGCTCCGCCGTGTTCGCTGCCGCGTCCCTCGCGCACTTCGGTATAGATGGACCGAGCGACGACATCGCGCGTCGAAAGCTCCATGCGCTTCGGGTCGTACTTTTCCATGAAGCGTTCGCCGTTTTTATTCCGCAGGATGCCGCCCTCGCCGCGGACCGCTTCCGTCACAAGAATGCCGCGCACGCCCGGAGGCCACACCATCCCGGTCGGATGGAATTGCACGCACTCCATCTCCATCAGTTCAGCACCCGCCTGATAAGCGAGGGCCATGCCGTCGCCCGTGCATTCCCAAGAATTTGAGGTGACCTTCCACGCCTTGCCGATCCCGCCTGTGGCGATCACCACCGCCTTGGCCTTGAACACAACGAATCGGCCGCTTTCGCGCCAATACGCGAACGCTCCCGCGATGCGGTCGCCGTCCTTCAGCAACCGCGTGACCGTGCATTCCATGAAGACGTCAAAACCCATCTGCACACCGCGGTCCTGCAGCGTGCGGATCATTTCGAGGCCCGTGCGGTCGCCTACGTGGCATAGCCGCTTCCAGGTGTGGCCGCCAAAGGCGCGCTGCATAATCTCGCCTTTGTCCGTGCGATCGAAGAGCGCACCCCACTGCTCGAGCTCGCGGATGCGGTCTGGCGCCTCCATCGCATGGAGTTGCGCCATACGATAGTTATTCAGCATCTTTCCGCCGCGCATCGTGTCGCGGAAGTGCGTCTGCCAATTGTCCTTGGGATCGACGTTGCCCATAGCGGCCGCAACGCCACCCTCGGCCATTACTGTATGCGCCTTTCCGAGCAGCGATTTGCAGACCACACCGACGTTCGCGCCGTGCGCTAGTGCTTCGATTGCCGCGCGCAGCCCCGCGCCGCCCGCGCCAATAATCAACACGTCATGTTCGTGAGTTTCGTAAGAGGCAGTCACAGAATTCGAATATCCTTCACAATGCCGGAAGCAACCAAGTAAATGTAATAGTCTGTCAGGCCGACCGAAATCATGCTGACCCAGGCCCAAAACATGTGATGCTCGTTGAGCTTCGTCACGCCCTTCCATGCCGAATGCCGCGGGCCGCCGGCCATAGTGCACGAGAAGCAATCCAGTTTGCCGCCCATCAAATGCCGCCACGAATGGCAGGAGAAGGTGTAAACCGTCAGCAGGATCACGTTTACCAGCATGATCAGCGTGCCGACGCCCATGTGGATACCATCAGAAAATTTGAAGGCGATGATTGCGTCGTACCAGAGGCAAACGATGAAGAAGACGGCGACGTAAAAGAAGTACCGGTGGACATTTTGCAGGATGAAAGGAAACTTACGCTCGCCTGAATAATGCTTGCGCCCCTCGCCCACTGCGCAGGCCGGCGGATCGAGAAAGTAAGAACG
>DATEGW010000144.1:0-6017 GCA_035279845.1 Candidatus Acidiferrales bacterium
ATCGGAATTCGAATACCGGCGTTCTGGACAGGAATACTCGGGCTTGCAATCAATTACTCGGCATATGAAAGCGAAATTTATCGAGCAGGTTTGCAGGCGGTTCCGCGCGGGCAAATGGAAGCGGCGATGTCGCTCGGGATGTCTCGCTGGCTCTCCATTCGGCGGATTATCGCGCCGCAAGCGGTCCGATTGGTGATTCCTCCTGTCGTAAGCGACTTCATCTCTTTATATAAGGATACGAGCGTCTGCTCTGTCATCACGATTGTCGAACTTACGAAGCGGTTTAGCGTTCTAAGCATGAGTACGCAAGCAACCGTAGAGCTCATCGTCATGACGAGCGGTCTTTATCTGCTAATGAGCTATCCCGTAGCCGTATTGACGCGCCGTTGGGAAAGCCGTTCAGAGGTCGCGTTGATCTAAGCGTTCATGATAACGATCAGCGAACTTGAGAAACGATTCGGGGACCACCACGTCATCCAGAACGTGTCGCTGCAAATAGTTCGCAGCACGGTGCACGCGATCATCGGTCCCTCTGGCGCCGGCAAAAGCATTTTTCTTCGTTGCATCAACGGACTAGAGCCCTTTCAGGGCGGCACAATCCATATCAAAGACTCGACGCTCACGCCACATACCGACGCTCGAAAGCATGGCGCGGTGCTGCAACAAGTGCGACGGCAGATAGGCATGGTCTTTCAGCAATTCAATTTATTTCCTCATTTGAACGTCTTGCAAAATCTCTGCGAGGCTCCCAGACAAGTGCTCGCGCGTCCGCGCGACGAGTGCGAAGAGCGGGCTATGTCTCTTCTTCGGAGCATGGGCCTCGCTGAAAAGAGAGATGCCTATCCAAGACACTTGTCCGGCGGACAGATGCAACGGGTGGCGATTGCGCGGGCGCTAATGATGAGTCCGGATGCCATTCTATTCGACGAGCCCACAAGCGCCCTCGATCCGGTGATGGCGAGCGAGGTGCTTGGCGTTATGACGGACCTCGCAAAGAAGGGGCTCACGATGGTTGTGGTTACACACTCGATGAAGTTCGCCCGAAACGTGGCCGACAGAGTGCACGTGATGTCTGCGGGGCGTATCGTTGAGAGCGGGACTCCGGCAGACTTGTTCGAGCACCCGCAGCACGCGACGACGGCTGCGTTCCTCAAGCATGGATAGCGGCTTGGGGCTTGGCAACATCCTCGCACTATGTTCGCGCTAACGCGGACGCACTCAAGAGCGAACGGCTGCGCGATTCAGCTCTGCGGAGAGTTCTCCGCTTGGCGCGCTGTCAGCTTGGGCCAGCGCAGACTCAATTCCCTGCCGGAGCGAAATTCGCGAGCGCCAGCCAAAGTTCTGCGCAAGCGAAATATCGGCTACGCGACGCGGCGACGAAGATTGCTTAGTGGTATCTCCCACAATTCGCGGTGAATAGCCGACAGCCTCAGCTATCGTTTTTGCCAAGATAAAAAAATCCGCGCCGATGCCCGTACCGATCTGGATGGGAACGCCACGGGGAAAATGATCCAGTCCGTAGACGATCGCGTCCGTCAAGTCCTTGATGTGGATCCAGTCACGCACCTGGCTGCCACCCCAGACGAGAAGAGGGTCTTCGCGGCGGCGTGCTCGCGCCAGGATCGCCGGAAAGGGGTATTCGAGCGATTGATCGGCGCCATATCCGCTGAACGGCCGCAGAATCACGATGGGCACACCCTGCGCATGCAGACATTGCGCGAACGACTCCAGCGTGATCTTCACCATGCAATACGGATCTTCGGGGAAATCCAGCGCGCAACTGGACATGGCAACGAACACTTTCGCGGGCGGATTACTCTCGATCCATTTGAACATTTTTAGATCAAGCTCGATGTCGTCGAACGCGCGCATGCCAATCCTTCCGCGGTCGTGAACATTAATAATATTCGCGGCCAGATGCACGACCACGTCCCATTTTTGCGCTGCCAGCGGAGATGACAGAAATTCCTGTAGAGCCTCCGTGCCGTGAACTTCATATCCGGCTTGCATCAGTTTCGGAACCAGGTGCCTGCCGACAAACCCCTCGTGGCCTGTGACTAACGCACGCATAGCTCGCCCTTTAATGCAGCCACCAGCGTTTCGCATCGCAATTCCAGCCGATGCAGTCTATGGACCTGCTCGCAACACATTCGCGCCGCTTCGTTTCGTTCCGCTTCGCGATTGAAGCAAAAGCGAATGCTATCCGCCAGCTGATCGGGTCGGCTCGGGAGATAAAAATGTGCCTGCAGATTTTCGAAGTTCCGATGTTCGGCGATTGCGGGCGTGATCAGGAACGTACCGCAGGCAAGCACTTCATAGACTTTCGTGACCGCCAATTGGCAGAGCGTAGGAAGATTCACGAAAATCTTGATTCTGCGCAGATTGTCCGCGTATAGCGCGGCCGTATCACGCAGGCGGAGCCCGCCCATATCCGCCACTTGAATATTGCAATGCAGAATGCGAATGCCACCTAAGAAGGGCCGCAATGCCTCCATGAACTGCGTCCGCTTTGGATACATCAGCCCAATAAATGCCGCGTCAAAGTCTTTGCTCATATTCCAATCGGGCTTAAACACATGGGTATCGACACCGAACGGCAGCCACTCCATGCCGAATTTCTGGTCCTGAAATGCCGGTGTAAATGTGCAGTGCGCGAGTTCTTTGATGGCTTCAATCGGCAAGCGACCGTAGTCTTCGCGTTCCACGGTTTCATGTAGCCATGAGACTTTCGGAACATCGATGCTGTTCCAATCGGGATAAAGAGCGAGCAACTCGGGACGCATGTGTTCCGGACCTGAAAGCAAGATGCCGTCGAAATTCCGCAGCTCGGCGCTCGTCGGATAGGAATGGTGCGCTGACAATTTGGCTTGCCGTTCGCCGCAAGTCGAATTTTCAATTCCCGCGATCGGAAGAGCAAGCACGTCATGCCCGAGGCGGTTAAGCGTATCGACTAGTCCAGTCGCGACAGACCACGCGCAATAGAGGGATCCAGGATGGAAGCATGCCAATTTCATGCGAGTGTCGCTATCGACCGGGGTACTTCGGGTCTTGCCACTCGGCACAGACGGACAGAATCGGCAAAATTTGCCGGGCGAAAAGCCGTTTCTGCTGTCGATTTCCGCATCCTGCTGGCAAAGTGCATTCGCCTTGCCATTTGGGCGTCAGCCGAGGCATTGAGTTTCGCTTTTTTCTCGTACTAGAAAAGTGCATGCGAGTGGGAGCATAATGACGCCCATCAAAACGGCAGGAACGCCTCTACCGCGTATTTTCGCCTCTAGCCCGTGCCGACCCGGGATTCTGCCGAACTTGGAGAGAAGAGGCAAATGTGACAAAACACACCGCTCGCATTGTTCGTTTGAGTTTCCTAGGAGCCGCGCTCATCGTGACTCCTTCTTGCATTCTGGGACAGGCTGCGCCGGGGCCGCTCGCGCCGCCGCAACCACCGCCCGGTACGCAAGTCGCGCCGCAACCCGCGCCGAAGCCAAAACCGCAGGTCGCCCCCAGAAGCAGCTTGGCCGGAGACTGGAAGCTGGACGCCGACCAGAGCGATGACGCCAGGCACAAGGTGCGTTTGGCGGATGAGTCCGGCGGCGGTTTTCCTCACCCTTCCGTTGGCACGGGGTACCCGGGCTATCCCGGCGGTGGCTATCCGAATCCCGGTGGGTATCCAGGCGGCCCCGGTGGAGGGTACCCGTACCCCTACCCCGGCAGTCCGTATCCCGATCCCTACCCGGATAGCGGCGGCGCTCCACAGATTTCCGGTAAAGACCTTGCTCAGAATCCCAAACTTCAGGCTTTCATTTATCCGCCGCGGACGCTCTCCGTTGCTATGAAAGAGTCCGCAGGCATCGGCGCACAGAACGCTGTCGCCTCGGAAGTGGATATGACCGACCCGGACTTCAACGTCATGAGCTTCTTCACCGATGGCCGCGAGTTGCCGAAATCAACTTATGACAGCCACGAGGAAGCGGCTGCGCATTGGGATGGAACGCAGCTTATCTCAGACGAGAAGAGCCCGCTTGGCGGGAAGATGAGCCGTACGTTCGAACTCTCGAAAGACGGCCGCCAGATGATCGAGACGGTTCACATCGATCATGGCAAAAAGAAGCCGATCGATATTCGATACGTCTACGACGCGATTAACAGCGACATCGAGCCGGGCGATTCAGACCCGAACCGGCCGATTTTGAAACGAAATCAGGACGGCTCGGCGAACAACGAATCCTCTCAATTGCAGTAGTTCGCCACCGCATTAGAGGGAACCTTAACATTTAGCGGGTCACCGTACGGAGGTCGCGTAGACGCGATACCAGTCCGTGGCAATACGCCGTTGCGCTTCGGCGAGCGGCATTGCACTTGAGCAGACTTCGCTGTGCAAGTAAGCCTCGACTTTGTCCTTATACTTTGCGCCTCCATCCGCTATCGATGCGGAATAGGGCTCGGGCCAAAGATTTTTGGGATCCCTTGGATTGCCTCCGAGCTCCAGTGGGATTAAATGATCCTCTTCATAATCGGCAGCCCTCGTATCTGAATCGTGGTATTCGCCGATCTGTTCGCGTTTCAGCCTATACGTGTACTCTTCCGGTGGGCGGATCGATTTTGTCGACCAATGCGGATTGCAGATCGTCTCGTCAATGTTGGCCTGCGTAATCGCGGGGTTCGTCGCGCCTGGAGTTATCGCCGCGATCGGATAAATGTCAGCGGGACCGGCGCGTTCACTGGGAGCGATAGACATCTTTGCCGGCTGCGGCAAGTACGACATGCGAGAGAGATAAATCATTGCTCCAACCACGAAGATGAGCGCAATGAGTAAAGGAATCGCACTCTGGCGCGGCCTCATCGGTTGTCGCGGGCGTCGTAGCACCATTTATTTTGGCACACTCATGATGCGTTCGTTTCAAACAACTAAGGCGTCATCTGGCCCGAGGCGGTCGGTTGCTTTGCCACTCGCGTTCGGGGTTTTTTGCAATCTGCTCCATCGTGCGGCCGCTTAGAGCAGAGCGATTCTCCGCGGCTCTGGATATCTTGGCCGGCTTCTCGCCACCTTTGATTAGGAACCACTTCGGCCTGTCGCCATCATCGCGAGAGCGCGTAAGTACCCATTCGCCTGTGAGTTTTTTCCCCCGCAGGTAGAATTTCAAATAGCCTTTGAAAAAATTGCCCTCGACAAGGTCGTACGTGCCGATGTCCCACACCATAACGGTGCCGCCGCCGTACTGACCCTTGGGAATAATTCCCTCGAAGCTCAAATAATCGAGGGGATGATCTTCGGTCGGCATGGCGAGGCGCTTCTCTTCCTTTGTGATCGGAGGACCTTTTGGCACAGCCCACGATTTCAGCACACCCTGCATTTCGAGGCGAAAATCGTAATGCAGATGGCTTGCTGCGTGCTTTTGTATGACGAAGCGGCGTGTGCTGCCCTGGCGGCTACGTTCGGGAATCGCAGGGGGCGGTTCGGACGTGCGCGAAAAGTCGCGTTTCTCGCGATAGGTTTCGAGCGCCTTAGGCGTTTTCCTTTCGCTGGTGACGATCTCTTTTGGCAATTTCTGTCTTAGTTTCTCTACCGGTGCGAAGAGATCGCCGATTTTCTGAAGCCTAGTAAGCGCTGCTTCGGGTTCGAAATAGAGGCTTTCGCGTTTGTTTGCACGTTGCGCCGCAATCAACTCATCCCACGTGACCGGAAGCGAGACGTATGGCCGGTCGGATTTCGCGCGCAGCGAATAGACGCCGATCGTCGTCTTCGATTCCGTGTTCTGGCTCCAATCGATGAAGACTTTTCCCGAACGTAGATTTTTCGGCATCTTCGAGATGACCAGATCAGGATGCCGCTGCTCCATAAATTCCGCGAACGTCTTGGCAAACGGCTTTACTACGTCATAGCTGAGCCCGGAGTTTAGCGGGACGTAAAGCTGAAGCCCCTTCGATCCCGAGACCTTGGCAAACGATTGCAGCTTCAATTCATCGAGTACTTCGCGGACGAGCATTGCCACGCGTACGCACGTAAAAATGTCCGCGCC
>DATEGW010000145.1:0-5482 GCA_035279845.1 Candidatus Acidiferrales bacterium
CCCCACGTATACGCATTCGGACGATTTTTTGAAATTTTCGACCGGCGAAGTACACATCCGCATGACAATCCGCTACACGGATTACAAGCGCTTCCGCGTTACTTCGCGCATTGTCCAAGGCGCCACGACGGCTGCTCCGCCAGATAAGCCCTGACTGAGGTCAACCGAGAGTCAACAGAGAGGCCTGTTTTCATGGACGTTCCTACGGAACTGCAGGCCATCGAAGGGTCTAAGGAGCTCTTCCACTGGTTTGGTCATTGGCCTAGCTTTCATGACGCGGAGGTCATATCGCTAAGCCTGCATCGAAGTGGGGCATCTTCGCTGGTTCTGCACACTTGGGAAATGACCAAAGAGACTGATGAGAATGGCTACTACGTTCTGGCAAAGCACGCAGTCGTCAAATTTGTAATGAAGAGAGTAGTTGACCTAGACTTGTCCGGTTTTAACCATCAGAACGTCATCTTCGGTCTTGAAATTCAAAAGATTGAAAACGGGTACCGGTTGACCTTGGACGACTGTTACGGAATCGCCGGAAACATTGACGCCACAGACATTTCAATTCGGCTGACGCCGGGCAAGCCAGCAGCGTCTGACTGACGCGGCGACTTCAGACCTAGGAAGCTGCTGCCGCCTGTTTTACAGCTCCGAACACCGCCTCCCGTTTCGTCGTGTTATATTGATGCAAGGCATAGGAACGTGAACAAATTGCGCATTTCCATCGTCGAATACCTGAACACGGCGCCGCTCGTGTGGGGCTTCACAGACGGCCCGCTCGCCGGAAAATACGAACTTTCGTTTTCGCTGCCCTCGCAATGCGCCGAAGCGCTGCGACGCGGCGACGTGGACGTCGCGATCATTCCCTCAATCGAATATCAGCGTATCGACGGGCTTGTAGCTCTGCCGGATATGGCCGTTGCTTCAACGCACGAGGCGCGCAGCCTGCTCGTAGTGGCGAAAAAGCCGGTGGAGATGGCGCGAACATTCGCGCTGGACACCAGTTCGCGCAGCACCGTGGCGCTCGTGAAAATCCTCTCGAAGCGCCTTTGGCAAATCACGCCAGAGTATGTGAACGCCGCTCCCGATCCGACGGCCATGCTGGAAAATGCGGACGCTGCGCTCGTGATCGGCGACCCCGCGCTTCGCGTGGCCCTGAAAATGTCTGCACTCGCCGCGAAATCGCCCAGCACGGATAATTGCTGCAATGGCGATCCTGAAGACATGCCGGTACCCGGCGTGGATACGCTGTTTGTGTACGATGTGGTACATCAGTGGCGTGAAATGACAGGCAAGCCGGCCGTTCTCGCGATATGGGCCGGGCGCCGCGACGCAATTACTCCGGAAGTCGTCGCGGACTTCCAGGCTTCCAAGGCGTTTGGCCTCGAACACATCCGCGATATTTCCGAAGGCGCCGCGCTGAAACTGGATTTACCAGCGTGTCCACTCGAAAAATATCTGCGCAAGAATATTCAATTCGATCTGGACGAAGAGAAGCTCGAAGGCTTGCGCCTTTTCTACCAAATGGCCGCGGAAGACGGCGTCATCCCCGCCGCTCGGCCTATCGAATTTGCGGAAGCTCCGGCCGCCATGGCCGCGCGCAAACAAGGCTAAACGTCCTCGGAACCTCACGAATACCGCAGCAAACGGCATATGAGGTTTGTGGACCTTCATGTAGACTATCCATTCAGAACCCATGGGACTGACGCCACAAGAAGCGCTCGACCTTTTCAACTCCGATGACCTGATCGGGATCGGCATGGCTGCGAATGAAGTGCGGCGCAAGAAGACCGATCCGCGCGTCGCGACGTATCAGATCGACCGGAACATCAATTACACGAATTTCTGCACCGAATACTGCTCGTTCTGCGCGTTTTATCGTCCGCTCGGCGCAAAAGACGGCTACATTCTGCCGCTCGAAACTATTTACAAAAAGATTGAAGAGATGCTCGAACTGGGCGGCACCGGCGTGCTGCTGCAAGGCGGGCTGCATCCGGATTTACGCATCGAGTTCTATGAGAATATGTTGCGCTCGCTGAAGGAGCGCTTCCCACAGGTTCATCTGCACTGTTTTTCAGCGCCCGAGATCACATGTATCGCCGAGGTTTCGGGCCTCTCGCTGAGCGATACGATTGCGCGGCTTCAAGATGCCGGTTTGCAGTCTATCCCCGGGGGCGGCGCGGAAATTTTGGATGATGAAGTGCGTTCACGCATCTCGCGCCTGAAATGCGCGTCGGACGAATGGGAAGCCATGCATCGCGCTGCGCACGCTCTCGGCATGCGCACCACGGCCACGATGATGTTTGGCTGCGGCGAGGAATACCGCCATCGCGTGAACCATTTGGAACGCCTGCGCCGCATTCAGGAAGATACCGGCGGATTCACCGCGTTCATCCCGTGGATTTTTGCTCCGGAGAACACGCCGCTGGGAAAGAAAGTGCAGGAAACAACGGCTTTCGATTATCTGAAGACACTCGCGATCAGCCGCCTTTACCTGGACAACATCGACCACATTCAATCGAGCTGGCTTACGCCGGGAATCAAAATCTGCCAGGTCGGCTTGCAATTTGGCGCGGACGACGTCGGCAGCATCCTGATCGAAGAAAATGTGGTCTACGCCGCCGGCATCCGCAACCGCACCAATGAAAATGAGCTGCGCCGTATCATCAGCGACGCCGGATACATTCCCGCCCAGCGCGATACGCTTTACCGCTCGTACATCTGGAAGCCTGCCGCACAATCGCGAGCCGCTTAAATCTCGCTTTTCAAATCCACTCGGCACCTGGTTTCGATGCGTAAGAAACAGCACCTCAATCGGCGCTTGCGGGTTGACTGAGACAGGCGGCCGCACTATCGTTTGAGTTACCCTGAAAGTGGCTAGAGAGGTGAGCCATGACGGTCGAGCTCAAGCCGGAGCAGGAACGGATAATCGAGAGGGCCATAAAGGCTGGCCTCATTCGCCGAGCCGACGACATCGTGGAACTTGGAGTTGAGGCTATTCGGCAGCAGATGGAAGCTGGTCTCCTCTCCGGGCATGCAGTGAGTGCTGAAGAATGGTCCAGGGAACTTCATGCCTGGGTCCACAGTCACTCGACGACCGCACCTTTGTTGTCGGACAACGGAATCAGCCGGGAATCCATCTACGGCGGCCGCGGCCAGTAAATGGCCGTTCTTGTTGACACGAACGTTCTCTTGCGCCTATTGCAACCCCATCACCCGCATGCGTCCGTGGCCCAGAACGCGCTTGACGTTCTCCGCGGAAGAAGTGAACCGCTAACGATTACGTTTCAGAATCTCGTGGTTCTGGGCTGTGATAACGCGCCCACTGCCGGATAACGGCCTAGGTTTCACCAATGAGCAGGCCGTGGCAGAGATTGGTGCGTTGAAGCGCTTTTTTGTCCTCTTGCCGGAACTCCCGTTGCGCGAGGAGTGGGAGCGTCTGGTCGCCACCTACCGCGTTTCCGGCAAGAACACTCACGATGCTCGACTCGCGGCGGCAATGGCGGTACACGGCGTGAACAGCATTCTGACATTTAACACCGACGACTTTGCCCGATATCCGGGCATTTCGGTCCTCGATCCTCGGACTCTGAACTAGGAGAAGCCAAAGAGTTCCGGAGCCTCAGTGTCAGGGGTTTTGGATCTGCAGGATGACGCTCGCGCCTTCGGGCAAATCCAGCGGCTCGGCTGGAACGAGCACGCCACGTTCAAAGCGCGCGCGAATTCGCCGGGGCTTTGGTGGCTGCGGCGAATTATTGGTTGGCGCGTCCTCCGATGAGCGAGGGCCGGCGGCAGGCGCTTCTTTGCGAATTTCGCTTCGGGCTCCCGCCCCTTGATCCAGCGCAACATTTGCCAGTGCGTCAGCCTCGCGGTTCAACTCGCGGCGCACATGCTCGATCGCAAAATATCTGAATTGCCGTGAAAGCCTCAGGGCACGCTCGTAGAGCGGTTTCAGGTCCTCGCTTTTCACTTTGTAGGCGCCCTGCATCTGGCGCACGAGCAATTCCGAATCGCTGCGAATGCGCAGCGCGGCAATGTCGTGCGTGGAGGCGTAATCCAGCGCGGCCAGCAGAGCGTAATACTCGGCGACATTGTTGGTGTCGCGCCCGAATTGCTTCGCTAGCTCGAGGATCACTCTTCCGTCGGGATCGCGCAGGACCACCGCATACGCAGCAGGACCGGGATTCCCTCGCGATGCGCCGTCGATATTCGCGATATGTACACCTGCAGGCGCCGCAGGCGCGTGCGCATCCGAAAAGAGACGCGCAGTTGCAGGAGGCGGCATGCGCGAGGGACTCATGCGCTCGCTTGCGAAGCGGGAGGCGCCGAGGACGCTGAAGAATCGTTGCCGACGTAGTACATGATGCGTGTGCACGTCTCGCAATGGAACATCTTGTCGTCAGCGCCGCGCTGCATCTCCTGAAACACATGCGGCCTCACGCGCATGCCGCACGCCGAGCACCGTTCGTCGCGCAATTCGGCTAGCGCAATGCCGCCGTGTTTTTTGGCGATGCGTGCGTAGTGATCGAGCAGATTTTCGGGAATATCGGTGACGATCGTCACGCGTTGGGCATTCAACGCAGCAAGATCCCTCTCCGCGGACGCCCTTTCCGCATCGAGCGCAGCGCGCTCGCCGCTCACGTCTTCTTCGATTTGCTTCAGCCGCCGCTCGGAAATCTTGACGCGCCGGTCGTAATCCTCGGCGTTCACCATCTGCTCGAGCAGACGGTCCTCGGCCTTCGCAATTTCAGCTTCGGCAAGGTCAACTTCGTGTTGCAGCGCCTTGTATGCCTCGTTCGTTTTTACTTGCGAAGTCTGATCGCGGTACTTGCGAACGCGGTCCTTCCACTGCTCCACGTCCAATTCATACTTCTTGCGATCCCGCACGGTGGCAACCTGTGCCGCTTTAGCCTGGTCAAGCTCCGCGCGAGCTGCGGCCACACGTGCGTCAGCGGTGGCGAATTTTTGCGGGAATGCCGCGAGCCTCGTACGCACTTGATTCAGGCGCAAGTCAATGGCTTGCAGATCAAGCAGGCTCTGGAGGGATTTCTGCACGACGCGGCCATTCTAACACAGCGCGCGGTCTACTGGCCGTACGGCTGAATCCGCTGGAGGTTACTGGGCGGCTGTTACTTCCATGGTTTGATCAATGGCGAAATTCGTGCATCCCGCAGGCGCCGTATCTGTGCAGCGCGCTACGATTCGGAAGCTATCCGTGGCAGATTCGGCTTCATACGTATAGCCTTTCCGCCCGCTCTTCTTATAGGCCATGGCGCCGCTCGACACGAGATCGTCGAGCGATCCATACGCGCTGTGTTCCGCCTGATAGACGCGTTCGGCCTGCGCGATCGAAAGCAGGTCGTTCTTGACGCCTATCACATCGACCGTCTGTATCATCGCCGCGGGCCTGACGGCTGCCTGTCCCGAAGTGAAGTAAAATTTATAAACGAATAGACCGATTACCAGAACGACGAGCATTCCCGCAAAA
>DATEGW010000146.1:0-10403 GCA_035279845.1 Candidatus Acidiferrales bacterium
CAGCACTTTTGCGCATGCTCTTCCCTCTGCGGATGACTCAAAAACTGCCTGGGACACACTTCCAAAGATCCTGGATCGCATCAAGCCTCCGAAATTCCCGAAGCACGATGTGGACATCACAAAATTCGGCGCCATAGGCGACAACAGCAGCGACTGCACCAGCGCGATTGAGAAGGCGATTGCAGCGTGCAGCGCCAAAGGCGGCGGCAGAGTCGTCGTTCCCAAAGGCGAATTCCTCACGGGCGCGATCACGCTGAAGAGCCACATCAATCTGTACATAAGCGAAGGCGCCACGCTCCGGTTTACGCACGACACTTCCAAGTACCCAGTCGTTTATACGCGCTACGAAGGCACCGAGCTGATGAACTACTCGCCGTTTATCTACGCCTTCGAACAGAACAACATCGGAATCACTGGCGAAGGCACCATAGACGGCAACGCCGGATGCGATAGCTGGTGGGCTTGGGTCGGTGGGATGCGATGCGGTCCCCAGGACAAAGATCACACGCTCGCCAAGGATCGCAAGATGCTCGGAGACATGGGGGAGCGCGGCGTTCCCGTCAACGAACGAGTGTTCGGTCCGGGTCATTATCTACGTCCGCAGTTCATTCAGCCTTTCCGCTGCCAAAATGTGCTGATCGAAGGCGTCACACTGCTGAATTCCCCGATGTGGCAGGTGACGCCGGCACTCTGTAAAAACGTTACCGTGCAAGGCTTAACGATTCACAGCACTGGCCCGAACACGGATGGCTGCGATCCCGATTCCAGTAGCGACGTCCTCATCAAGAATTGCACTTTCTCAACCGGGGACGATTGCATAGCCATCAAATCCGGGCGCAACGCCGATGGACGCCGCGTGCACACGCCTTCGGAGAATATTGTGGTGCAGGGCTGCCATATGAAAGACGGCCACGGCGGCGTAACCCTCGGCAGCGAAGTGAGCGGCGGTATCCGCAATATATTTGCCGAGGACTGCCAGATGGACAGCCCGAACCTTCAGATGGCCATACGAGTCAAAAATAACGCCATGCGAGGCGGCGATATCGAGAACTTTTATATACGCAACATCAAAGTGGGCCAAGTGGCGAATGCGGGCGTCGGAATCGACTTTTATTATGAGGAAGGCGAAAACGGGAAATACACGCCGGTTGCCCGCAACATTGACATCCGGTCCTTAACAGTCGAGAAAACTAAATACGCTTTATACATGCGCGGTTTCAAAAACGCGCCTATTGAGAACGTTCGGCTCACGGACTGCACTTTTGCGAGTGCCGCGAGTCCAAACGTAATAGAAAATGTAAAGGAGCTTTCGCTGCACAACGTTCGGATCAACGGCAAGGTGGTCGATTCGGATGCTTCATAGTTGCGAATTATAGGATCTAACGGTACGGAAACGGGGCGACATGCCATTCATTCACAAGGATTTTCTTCTCCATAGCGACACTGCAAAGCATTTGTATTCCACGTATGCGGCATCTCAGCCGATTTTGGACTACCATTGCCATCTTTCCGCAAAGGACATCGCTGAAAACCGGCGTTTCGAAAACCTCTTCGCGATCTGGTTGGAGGGCGATCACTACAAGTGGCGCGCGATGCGTGCGAACGCCGTTCCGGAGGAGTTTTGCACCGGCAATGCAGAGCCGTATCAAAAGTTCCTGGCTTGGGCAAAAACCGTGCCGTACACGGTTCGCAATCCTCTGTATCACTGGACGCATCTTGAGCTTCTTCGATATTTCGGAATCGACGAACTGCTCGATGAAACTACCGCGCCGGAAATTTGGAGGCGTGCCGATTCCAAACTGCAGACCGACGAGCTGACTGCACAGGGTATTCTAAAGAAATTCAACGTGACGGCGCTTTGTACTACGGACGACCCTACGGACTCGCTCGAATACCATGAAAGAATTCAGGCGGCGGGAGTACCGACGCGCGTTTTCCCGGCTTTTCGGCCGGATGCAGCGCTTCGTACAAGCGATCCGGCAGCCTTTAATGCCTGGGTTGACCGGCTCGAAGCGAGCGCCGACGCCGGCATCGGCGATTTTGCCGCGTTTCTCGATGCATTGGAGTCGCGGCACGACTTTTTCCATGAGCACGGGTGCAGGCTGTCCGATCACGGCCTTGATTCCTGCCCTGTGGATTTCTGCAGCCGCGCCGAGGCGTCCGCGATCTTTCAAGAACTCCGACGCGGTGAGGAAGTAAGCGCCGACGATTCCTCCAAATTTGCTAGCTTTGTGATGCTGTTCTTCGGCGAACTTGACGCGAAGCGAGGCTGGGCGAAGCAACTGCATCTCGGCGCGTCGCGAAACGACAATACGCGGATGTTGAAACTCCTAGGCAAGGATACTGGCTTCGACTCCATCGGCGATTGGCCACAAATCGCTCCGCTGACCGCCTATCTTGATCGCTTGAACGACTCGAATCACCTGCCCAAAACGATTCTCTACAATGTAAATCCGTCTCATAACTATGCGTTTGCCAGCGTAATCAATAGCTTTCAAGGCGGCGAAATACCCGGCAAAATTCAGTTCGGCACGAGTTGGTGGTTCCTCGATCAAAAAGAGGGGATTGAGTGGCAGCTCAACACGCTATCCAACGTCGGGCTGCTATCGCGATTCGTGGGAATGGTCACCGATTCGCGTTCCTTTATGTCATATCCGCGCCATGAGTATTTTCGCCGCGTGCTGTGCAATTTGCTCGGTGGAGAAATGGAAAGCGGCGAACTACCGCGCGAAGAGGGCTTGATCGGGCCGATGATCGAAAATATCTGCTATGGAAATGCAGTCTCTTATTTCCAATTGCCAGGTTCGCAAGAGGCCTTCGTTCCTCTTCATGCCGGCCGGGACCTGGCTCGCGCAAAGTAAAATGCTTTGCACGTCGGGCTTCCTACCGCCGCCAAATCCCGCTGGCGGAATGAGGCCTTCGGCGCGCCCACGTTATTGAGACGTCACTTTCAAGGCGGCGATTCAAGATTCCTGTTGCAATGACCCTTCCATTGAATTAGAACCGGCCAATTGATAGCTCCGCTATGCTTAAGTCGCCGCATGGCTTCGGACATACAGCGGAGCATCCGGTCTTCTTTCCACGGCGGACCGTGTAAGCCTTTCTAAACGAGTTGCAGAAGAGGATGGGGAGGGGAAGATGCGATATCGCTGCCTTCACGTTTGCGTGCTGGTGCTCTTCATTTTAGCTTTGACGGCAAATCGCGTCGCGGCGCAAGTAAACACCGTGAATCTATCGGGCACGGTGGTGGATCCACAGGGTCTTGCCGTAGCAGGCGCCACGGTGACGCTTGCGAATTCCGGCACCGGCGTCCTCCGCTCCGTCACGTCCGATTCCAGTGGCCGCTACGAATTGGTGGGTAATCCTCCGGGAACTTACATGCTCACCGTGGACGCGCCCGGTTTTGCAACCCTTAAGAACGATTCGCTTACTCTGACGATCGGAACAGCCGCCGAATACAATGCTCAGCTTCAGGTGCAGAGCGCCGCGCAAACGGTAAATGTGACTGGCGAAACAGCCCTCGTCGAAACCGGTAAGACGGACGTCTCGACAACCATCACCGACTTGCAGATCGATAATCTGCCGATCAACGGCCGCAACTACATCAATTTTACTCTGCTCAATTCGCAAGCGGCACGCGACGATACGCCGTCCATCGGTGCGGCCCCTACGAGTGGTCTGAATTTCGGCGGCCAACGGGCGCGCTCGAATGAAGTTTCGGTCGATGGCGCCGACGCGGTCGATAACTCCACGAACGGAGTGCGGGCTACGGTTTCACAGGAGGCTGTTCAGGAATTCCAGGTAATCACCAGCAACTACATGCCGGAATACGGCCGCGCAATGGGCGGGGTGGTGAATATCGTCACGAAATCCGGCACGAATCAGGTTCATGGCGATCTATTCGGATTTCTTCGCGATAGCGCCATACAGGCTCGCAATCCCTTTTCGGTGCGCGTTTTGCCCAATGCGCAGACGGGATTTCAGGCGGTGCCGGTAAAGCAGTCGTACACGCGAGTGCAAGGCGGCGCGACGATCGGCGGCCCGATTCAGAAAGACAAGACCTTTTACTTTTTCAGCTATGAAATCACGCGGCGGCAGGAGACCGGCTTCAGCAGCATCGGCCAAAACAATTTTGGCCTCGTGAATGTAGCGGCTCCGGCGCCATGCTTCCCGGGTCAGACGTCCGGCCTGGTAACGGCGGAACAGGCCGCCCTTATTAACGCGGCAGGTTTGGGCGCCGAGCAGTATTTTTGCGCGGCATCGCTCGCGTCGCAAACGGCGTTGTTCGGCAATACGCCTGCGCTGACGGGTACTCCACTTAACAGCTTCGTATCGAGCGGCGCGACTCTCCCCGCATCGTTCGCCGGACTCGTATCCACAGTTGGCAATTTCCCAACGTCCGAGGGCACCAGCTTGTGGTCTTTGAAACTCGACCACAACTGGAACACCCGGAATGCGTCGTTTGTTCGCGCGAGCGTGTCGCCCTCGACGATCAGCGGTATCGAAGTAAATGCGGAAAATCAGAATTTCGGGCAGAACGCCGGCTCGCGCACGTCGGTTCAACAAACGCGCGACATCGCCGTTGTCGGCCAACACACCACGACGATCGGAAATGACAAGTTCAACGAGTTTCGTTTCCAGTTCGCGCGCAGAGGACTGCATTACGGTTTTTCGCCGCTGCCGGGAGGTGACGCCGCCGCGATGAACGTTACAGGTTTCGCCTTCATCGGGCGCGAACCTTTCTCAACGGAAGATCGCACGGAATATCGCTATGAGTGGACCGATAACTTCACGTGGACCAAAGGGCCGCACACTTTCAAATTCGGTGTGGATACAAACCTGCTCGATCTCACGTCATCGAAATCGCAAATCTTTACATTGAACTACGGCGGCGTATACTCGTTCGGCGCTCTTGACGCGGGATCGCTCAATAGCGGGTTTGCCGGTCTACCCGGGTTTTCTGCGGTGCAGGCTTACGGCCTCGGAATTCCCACGTCGTTTATCCAAGGCATTGGACAATCGCACAGCCCGTTTACCAACAAAACTCTCGGCGTCTTTGCGCAGGATAGTTGGAAGCTGAATCGGAAGCTGACGGTAAATTATGGCGTGCGCTATGACGTGGAGTTTCTGCCGCAATTCATGCCTGCCACGGCGCTCAATGCAACCGGCGAAAAGACCTTTCGCGTGATCGAAGGTATTCCGCAAGATTCGAACAATGTCGCGCCCAGAATCGGTATCGCGTGGGATCCGCAGGGCAACGGCAAGACCGTGATTCGCGCCGGATATGGATTTTTCTACGATCACCCGGCCCTGGCCCTGGCCTTCCTGGCGACTGCTGAAGATGGCGCAAGATCGGCGCTTCTTGAGACGGCGGGCGGTTCGCCCTGTGCCGGTGCGGCTTGCGATGCCGACGTAAATCCGTTCGCGCTGAACGCGACGAATATCTTCCAAGGCTTGCTGACTGGAAATATCGCGGGTTGCTCTACGGCGTTTCCATCGATGTGTTATCAACCGGGCGAGCAGCGATTCAACGCTTTCCAGTCCGATTCGCTATTTACGAATCAAAACTTCCTTAAAGTTGGATTTCCGCTCACGTTGCTGCCATTCACGATCCCCGTAGAGAGTAATTTCCAATACGCCCTAGCGCAGCAGGCGAATTTCACTATTGAGCGTGAACTCACGAAAAATCTGAAAATCAGCCTGGCGTATAACTACACACACGGCACACATCTGGACCGCGCGCTCAACATTAGCGTTTCCAATCCCGCGCTTCTCGTCTCGAATGACAACAATGCAATCAAGGCAGGACTCGTTACGCCCGGAACGAATCCTCTCACCGTGGAAATTCCCAATGGCGCTACGGGCTCTTGCGTCGGAACTGGAACGGGCAGCCTCTTGCTCGAAGCGCCTGGAATACTCGCAGTTGGTTTTCCGGGTGCAGGTTGTGCCGGCGCTCCCGTAGGATTGATTGGGACACCCGCCGTCTTCAATTATTTCCGCCCGTCAGGCCCCAATCCGTCTTTTGCGAGTCTTGTTCCCGGCGGATACAGCACGCTCGTCGGCATCGCGCAAATGGCCGGCTTTCCCACCGGCGTTTCGGGTGTGCAAATTCCGTGGAGCGACGTGAATCCGCAAACTTCCACAGGAAACTCCTTGTATAACGCTCTCACCTTCACGATAACGAAGCGTTTTTCCAGTAGTTTCGAGCTGCTTTCCGGTTGGACGTGGTCGCACACCATTGACGACTCGACCGATCTTTCGACGCTGCTGAATCCGCAAAACAACAACGATCCCGATGCGGAACGAGGGAACTCCAATTTCGATCAACGGCATCGCTGGATCACGAGCGCCGTTTTCGTTAGTCCTCACGCTCAGAGCGATCAATCGTTCGCCAGAAAAGTTGTTGGCGATTTTACGTTAGCTCCGGTGATCGAGCTTGCCTCCGGTAGGCCTTACAATGTCTTGATCGGTTCGGACACGAACCTCGATTTTGGCACAGCAACAGGCCGTCCATCATTCTTGCCCGCGGGAACATCTGTTCCGGCCGGTTTCCCGGCGGCAGTTACTTCGCCCTACCTAAAGGGATACGAATTCATTTTGCCTAGCGAATGCCTCGCGCCGAATAACCAGCCGTTCGCGTTTGCTCCCGCGGTTCCAGCTCCGCCGTTTGGTTGCGTCGGAAATCTGCCGCGCAACGCGTTTACGCGCCCGGGCTTCTTCCAGATTGATCTGCGGCTCGAGCGGCGAATTCCATTAACCGAACGCACGAACCTAGAGGTAATCGCAGACGGTTTCAACATATTCAATCGTATGAATGTCAGCGACGTGAGCCCGCTTTGCGATCCGACGTCCGGCGTCTGCACGGCAGGGCAACCGACGTCAGCTTTCGATCCGCGAACCTTCCAGTTCGCGCTGAAACTGAATTTCTGAACAGCAGATATTGCGGCACTGTGGTCTGGAGGAGCGCAGTTGTAGGCGCCTCGGCATGTCTGAGGCATTCCGCCTCGACGGCCGTGCGCGAAGTTTCCTTGTCTTAACTTACTGTTTGCGGCCGTTGTAATCGATATAAACTGCCTTCAGCTCTGTGTAAAAGTCGATTGCTGCGCGGCCCATTTCCCGCATTCCCACGCCCGTAGCTTTTATGCCGCCAAAGGGCAATTGCACCTCGCTGGCCATTGTCGGCGCATTCACATGCGTAATTCCCGATTCGATGCGATCGATGAATTCGAAAATTCTGTTTGCATCTTTCGTGTAAATCGAGCTCGAAAGGCCGTATTTCACGGAGTTCGCGACTCGCAACGCCTCTTCAAAATCAGGAACCCGGATCACGGATATGACCGGGCCAAAAATCTCCTCCTGCGCGATTACGCTGTCCCATGCCACGTGATCAAACACCGTAGGCGCGACGAAATATCCGTTGTCGTAGCCGCGCCCGGTCATTCTCTCGCCGCCGATCAGCAGCCGCGCTTCTTTTTTTCCGATTTCGAAATAGTGCAGCACGGTGTTTAACTGCCGCTCGTCCACCAGAGGTCCGACGATCACCTCCGTATCGACTCCGTTCCCAACCTTCACCTTCTTCGTACGCTCCACGATCATCTCGACGAATCGGTCGGCAACCGCGTCTTCGACCACAATGCGGCTGGTGGACGTACAGCGCTGCCCACTCGATCCGTAGGCTGCCGTCACGGCAGATTCCGTGGCCAACTCCAAATCCGCGTCGCGCAGCACCACGACGGGGTTTTTACCACCCATCTCGCACTG
The DNA here is from genome assembly GCA_035279845.1 of Candidatus Acidiferrales bacterium. Classification (GTDB taxonomy): domain Bacteria; phylum Acidobacteriota; class Terriglobia; order Acidiferrales; family UBA7541; genus Palsa-295. Next base: position 7,762 of record DATEGW010000146.1, read on the forward strand.
GCACTTCTTCATTTGCCGCGCGGCGAGACCGTAAATCAGGCTTCCGATCTCATTGGATCCGGTAAACGAAATCGCGCGCAGATCCCGATCTTGCAGCAGTTGATCGCCGACCTCTTCACCTGCCCCTAGCACCATATTCACAACGCCTTCAGGCAGACCAGCCTCCTGAAAAATTTCTACAATCTTCACGGCGCAGAGCGGCGTCAGTTCGGCGGGCTTCAAGACGATCGTGTTGCCGGTTACCAGCGCCGGTGCGAGCTTCCACACCGGGATCGCCACGGGGAAATTCCAGGGTGTGATTGCGCCCACAACGCCCAAAGGCTGCTTCAGCGTGTAATTCAGTGTCTTTGCATGCTCGCTCGGCATCGTTTCACCGTAAAGGCGTCGTCCTTCGCCGGCAAAAAATTCGAGGATGCCAACAGATCTCAGCACTTCGACCATCGATTCCTGAACCGTTTTTCCTTCTTCCCGGCACAACGTTAACGCCAACTCGTCCTTCCGCCTCTCCATAATCGCGGCAGCGCGGCCAAGCACCTTTCCGCGAACAGGAGCCGGCGTATCCCTCCATGCCGGGAATGCCGCCTTCGCCGCAGCAATTGCCGCGGTTACTTCGTCGCGCGTTGAAAGCGGGGACACATGCACCACTTCTTGCGAATTCGCAGGATTTCGCCGTTCGACCGTGCGACCCGAGCGCGACTCCACCCATCGACCGTTTATAAAGTTTCTACAAAGGGGTGCCATCACTGTCGCCGTAGTCATCGTGCTCACCTACCTGAAAAAAGAATACTCTGGCGGACAGAGTCCGGCAATCGGACGCTCTAGGTGGTTCGGTTTTGAGCGGAGGCTGTATTTGGTGCAGTTGTCGAGGATCAGGAAAAACCCCGGGACGGGCTTTGCACGAGGCGCTGCCACGAGCCCGGGGTGGTTAAAGTTAGAATTCCACGTTACACGATTTTTGTAACCAACGATGACTGAGTCGGACTGGACGAGACATCGTGTCGATAAGAATGTCAGCATCGCCCCGAGCTGCAATTTACGTTGCGAGACGTCATTGCTATAGAAAATATCGAGTCCTGATTGCGACCGAGGTATTCACAATCGCAGCCCCAGAACTGACCAAGACTGTCGGAACACTCGGATGTTATTCCGATCATCAGCACCCCGGCGCGGGCACTATAGTGTAGTAGCCCGCGCCGGAGTGTTCTTCTCAAAACGTAAATCGCAACCACATCTGCAGCGTGCGCGGCCCCTGATAGCTGTTGGCCACACCGAAGCCCGCGTTCTTCGGCTGCGAACGCGTTGGAATGAGGTTGCCGCTGGAGTCGTAGGGTAAATTAACGATTGAATTATTCGTTAGGCTCGCGAATTGCGCGGACGTGTTGATGCGGGTGGTGTGCGACTGGTTGAATGCGTTGAAGGCGTCAACCCGGAACTCCAGCCGCCGCGTCTCGCCGAATCGGATGTCCCGCTGCAAGGCGATATCGAACTGCTGGTAGAAGCAGCCGCGCATGTAATCCTGGCCGGACTCCAGCCCGACGCTGCCCACTAAAGGCGGGAGAAAAGCTGCGGTGTTGAACTCTCGATAGGCATTGCCGCCGCATCCCGAGCCTGGATTCCCGACGATCCGGACCCGCCCGCCGTAGTCCGGAGAGCCGGTGATATTTGTATTTCCAGTGCCGTCCTGAAAGGAATAGCCGACGGCGTAAGTGGTGTTTCCGTTCGAAGTGTTGGGGCTGTTCGCCGCCCAGATACCGGACAACTGCCAGTCCTTCGTAAGCAGCCTAAGCGCGTCCATGGGCGTCGAGGAAGCATTCTTAAACGTTGGGATAGCATAGACGGCATAGCCCTTGAAGGTGTGCCGGCCAGGAACGTAATCGCCAAGGAGTTTATCGGCCTGGGCCTGATCGGCGCGTATCGAGAAGGTGCCATCAGGGTTGTGCTGATACCGCGCCCCGGTGCTGCCCGCTTCCTGAAGGACGATCGTATCGTTCCAGCCGAAGGATAGACCATGGTTAAAGCGGCGGCTGATTCCAAATTGCAGCGTGTGGGAAACGAACCAGCCGCGTGGCTGATACTGGGTGATCCCGCTGTAGCCGCGTATAGCCCGCATCTGGTTGGAGGTTACGGCCGCACCGCCGGGAAGCGAACTCGAAAGCGTCGGGTCCTGATTTTGCGGCAAGAAAGCGGCCCCGAAATCTACTGCATTGATGTTGGGGTTGTCGAGCAGATTGTACGAGTCCTGACCGTTATAGGATACGTCGATCAACTGCTGGCCCAGCATCACCTGGACGCCGCCGCCCCAAGTCCAAGTGCTGGGGTACCCGCTGTTAAGCTGGTAGACATTCAGATTCGGAGCCCCCTGGGTGAGAAGCCCACCCATCGTCTGCAATTGAGAGTAATACAGGGTCTGATCTGTCAGCTCGGGCGGATTTTGCACCTGGGAGTAGATGCTGTTCCCGGCGGGACGATCAAAAAAGAGACCACCGCCGCCCCTGAAGACGAGCCTCCGGTTGGGATTAAATGCCACTCCAAAACGCGGCTCCGCGCGAAGCGTCGGCCAATTGTAAGTAGTGGTGGGCACGGGGCCTTGTCCCGAACGGAACAGGCCGTCGAGCGCATTTCCCGAACCCGGCACCAGCGTG
>DATEGW010000147.1:0-6566 GCA_035279845.1 Candidatus Acidiferrales bacterium
AAGCGTTTTGCCTCTGAACTGCCGGCCGTGCGCGATTGGTTAGAGAAGTTCCTTTCCTCGATGCGATCCGGAGCGCTGGCGCGCTGGCCCGTGTTGCGTGTGCAGGTTGATGATTGTATTCACGAGCGCCACATGAGTGAGGGCCTGAGGAAAATTTCCCAGGAAACGCCTGCTTTTCGGATCGTACTCTTCCGAAAAAAGGCCGACATCGTTCTGGGCGGCGAGAAGCCGTTTCAGCATTTGTCGGGCCATGTCCTCGCGACTAATTAACTCGTAATAGTCAGCAAGCCAAAAGCTGCACGGCAGGAATGTTCCTTCACGGTTGACCGAATGGCCTCCTGGTTTGTTGAACCGGTAGCGCATGACAAATCCCTTGCGCACAAGGACCTTCTCGATGCGCCTCACCGTACCCGTGATTCTCGGATCCGTCGGAGGCAGAAAACCGACGAGCGGAAGCAACAGGAGGCTGGCATCCACTTCTTTAGCACCGTAAAACTGAACGAAGCTTCCAAGTCGCTTGTCGAAACCTCGCGCACAGATGTCCTGATGAATCTGCTCTCGCACTCGTCGCCACTGATTTAGAGATGGCGCCTTCAATTTGAACCGCTCGACGCTGCGAATGGTTCGATCGAATGCAACCCACGTCATGACTTTCGAATGAGTATAGTGCCGCCTCTTACCGCGTACTTCCCAAATCCCGTGGTCCGGCTCCCGCCAGACTTTGGAAAGATGTTCGATCAACGCATATTCCACTTCGAAATCCTCGCCGTCGCGTCTACTTTCGAGGCGCGCCTGATACAAAACGTCGGAGAGTTCACCGTACAGATCGAGTTGCAGTTGCTCGCTGGCCGCATTGCCCACCCGGACCGGTGCGGAGCCGCAGTAGCCTTTCAACCAGGGCACCTCCCATTCGCGCAGCAACCGCTCGCCTGTTGGCCCGTAGAGAACCTGTATTTGTTCAGGACTGCCGGCAACGGAACGCATCAGCCATTTCCGAAAAGCGCCGGCCTCATCATGAAAACCAGCGTGAATTAGGCCCAAGATTGTGAACGTCGCGTCGCGCAACCAGCAATATCTGTAATCCCAGTTCAGCGACGCGCCAAGCTGTTCGGGAAGCGAGGTTGTCGGTGCAGCGATAATGCCTCCAGTGGGATCGTAAATAAGAGCCTTCAGCACGATCAGCGAGCGCTCCAGGTCGCCAGAGAACGGTCCTTTGTAATTGCAGCGCGAAATCCAATTTCGCCACCATATTTCCGTTGTCTTAAGCGCCCCTTTCGGATCGCCTTTGGCAGGCAAAGATGCCACCGAGTCGCCATATGTGAGCTCGAAAGAGAGTGTTTGCCCGGCACGGACGTCAAAATCTGCGATCGTATGCAACCCCTCGCCACGCAGAGGAATGGACGTAGCAAGCACGAACCGATTGGGCCCAGAGATCGCTACGAGACTGCCGTCAGGCCGTCGAGTGACCCAAGGCACGGTCAAACCGAAGTCGAAGCGCATCACCAAGTCCATTTGCATGCGGACCGAGCCTCGTTTGCCCTTCACTATCCTTATGATTTTCGGATGCCGCCTTCGCCGTGGCATGAAGTCAGTCACGGTGACCACACCACCATGCGCGTAAAACGTCGTTTCAAGAATGAGCGTGTGAGGTAGATATCGGCGGCTGACGCGCCATTTGCCGGCAGGAGCAATTTGCCAACGCCCGCTTTCAGGCGTATCCAACAGTGCGGCGAAGCAAGCGGGCGAATCGAAGCGCGGAAGGCACAGCCAGTCGATCGACCCATCCTTAGCTACGAGCGCAGCCGTTTCGCAATCGCCTATCAGAGCATAGTCTTCAATCGCACTCGGCATCGTTCCTGATCCTGATCAAATTCCGTTTGCGGTTCCACTGCCGAGACCGCCACATACACTTTTCGCACATTCTTCCGAGTTGGAAAAGAATGTACATGGATTTTAAATTCGCAATACAGCGTTTGTTTGATGCAAGTGCGTGAGAGGCGAACGCCATACTCGTTGTGACACCGGCGTATCTTGAGGGAGACACACTAAAGCCACTTGAATTGTTGCGGGGTCATTCTTCAGCGCGTTGCGACAAAAGGAAAAGCATGAAGCAGATTGGGAAGCGTACGTGGGCGATTGCTGAGGGTTACATCCCAGGATGGAGTCACGGGCCCGAGCCGCAAATGACCAGCCACGAGACCGCATGCATCCTCAATGCAAATGACGAAGACGCACATGTACGCATCACAATTTTCTTTTCCGATAAGGAACCGATCGGTCCCTATGAAATAACGGTTCCCGCGCGCCGAACAAAGCACATTCGGTTCAACAATCTCGTTTCTCCGCAAACAGTACCCCACGACACCGACTATTCCAGCGTAATCGAGTCAGACGTTCCCATCGTGGTACAGCACAGCCGCCTTGACTCGCGCCAGGAGTCAAACGCGCTCCTCAGTACGATCGCCTATGCGCATTCGGAATGAACGCCCGGGTATCTCGTGTCTTCGTCGCTGCAAATAAAATGAGCACTGCACTGAAATCGACTGTTCCCCAGATCGACTCCGTTAATGTCTACACATATACGGTTCCCACGGATTTTCCAGAGTCAGATGGCACTATCGAATGGAGCAGCACCACGATTGTGATCGTAGAAGCTCGCGCGAACAGCGCTATAGGAATCGGCTACACGTATGCGAACCAAAGCGCGGGGCAGCTGATTCGCGATCTCTTGAGCAAGACGGTCGAAGACCGTAACGCGATGGATGTCGCTGGTTCATGGAACGCGATGGTGCAATCGGTTCGCAATCTTGGCAGGCCCGGCCTTTGCTCCATGGCAATTTCCGCCGTGGATATAGCTCTGTGGGATCTGAAAGCTAAACTACTCGATCTTCCTCTCGTAAAGCTGCTAGGCGCTGTTCGCAACGGAATTCCCGTGTATGGCAGTGGAGGTTTCACTTCGTATTCCATCGAGCAGCTTCAGCGGCAACTGTCCGGCTGGACGAGCTCCGGCATCCGCATGGTCAAGATGAAGATTGGCAGAAATCCCGAACGCGATCCGGACCGTGTTCGCAGCGCGCGAGAGGCAATCGGGAAGGAAGCGCAATTGTTTGTTGACGCGAACGGTGCCTACACGCGCAAACAGGCTCTCCGGCTCTCGCAACGTTTTGCGGAAGATAATGTATGCTGGTTCGAAGAGCCCGTAAGTTCGGACGATCTGGAAGGCTTGTGCCTGATGCGTGATCGAGCGCCGGCGTGCATGGATATCGCCGCGGGCGAGTACGGCTACGACGCAAATTATTTCCGCCGCATGCTGGAAAGTGGCGCCGTGGATGTTCTTCAGGCGGACGCCACGCGTTGCGGTGGTATTACCGGATTCATGCAAGCGGACGCGCTTTGTGTCGCACGCTCCATGCCGCTCTCGGCGCATACGGCACCCTCAATCCATATGCATGCATGCTGCGCATCAACTACCGCAGTGCATCTTGAGTATTTTCACGACCACGTGCGCATCGAAAAAATGTTCTTCGACGGTGCGCGAGAGCCCTCCAACGGCGAACTCGTCCCTGACCTGACACGGCCCGGCCTGGGAATTGAACTGCGTCGGCGCGACATGGAACAATACGCTGCCCACTGATGCCTAAAGCGGATGCGTTCGAGCGTCACCGCCCCAAAATCATAATTGCTTTATTGCTCACCTTTGCATCCGGCCTCGTCGATATCATCGGATATCTTGGTGTCTTTCACTTTTTCGTCGCGCACCTGACCGGTACAACAGTGCACTTGGGCGAAAACCTCGTAGAGCGAAATCGAACCGGTGTGCTCTCAGCAGGAGCAATCGTCGCGGCGTTTCTGCTGGGATCAATCTTCGGCCGCGCCATCATTGAAGCGGGATCGAGAGCCAGAATTCGCAAAATCGCCACGATAACGCTCGCCATTGAAGCCGCGATGCTGCTCGGGCTCGTCGAGGCGGCGACACGATTTGCCGACGTCAGTTTATCTATCGCCAACCAACCGTATTGGGCTTTGGCCGTGCTTGCGGGCGCGATGGGAATTCAGACCGCGACACTGACGGGAATCGGCCCGCTCACTGTGCACACCACTTTCGTCACAGGTATGGTGAATAAGCTCGCCCAATTAATCTCACACATTGCCTTCACTGCCTACGATGTGGCGCGCAAGCGTCCTGTAAGCGCCGCCGTTTGGCGGCAATGGCACGAAGACATCAAAAAATCGGCCTTTCTCTCCATGATCTGGGTCTTTTATGTCTCCGGCGCAGCGTTCGGAACGTGGTCGTACACTGAATGGGGACTGCGCAGTCTCTTCGTCGCCGTTGTCCTCTTGCTCATCGGAATAGCCACGGATCAGATCGTCCCGCTCTCGATCGAAGAGGAAGTGGAGCAATCCGAGCGCTGAATCACGCCAGCCTCACAAAGTCCTAGCCAAAAAGGCCTGTGACGTAAGTCACTTACTGGAGTATTCTGTTTCACTAACCTGATCTTCCTTCAGAGGCACGATCCTGTCTGCAGACGTTCTGCCAAAAGCCTGGCGCTTCTCGCGCCATTGTGCAGAGAGCGAGGAGACTGAACTTTTCATGAGCCTTGGAAGTTTTTTCTGCCGCGCTCTTTCCGCCGCGCTGCTGCAGGCCATTTCGTGCTTCGTCGCGTTCGCTCAAAAGAGCCCGCTCAGCCCGACGAATATCTTTGCTCCGGACTCCACACCTGCTCATTCGATCTTTCGCATTTCCACATTCGTTCTCGAGATTACAGGCGCGATTTTCGTCATCGTGTTCAGCCTGCTTGCGTATGCGCTTATCAAGTTCCGCGAGCGCAAGGGTGACGAAGAATTCGAGCCGCCGCAGGTCTACGGCAGCAATCAGATGGAAGTTGCTTGGACAATTCTCCCGGTACTGATCGTCGTGGTTCTTTTTCTCAGCACGGCGCAGGTGATTCATCGCGTGCAAGATGCTCCACCGCCGTCCGATGCGATCCAAGTGACGGTGGTCGGACACCAATTCTGGTGGGAATACCGCTATCCGCAGTATGGGTTTACAGCGGCCAACGAGCTCCATGTGCCAGTCAGCGACCCGAGCAGTCCGACGCCAACTTATCTGAAGCTCTTATCGGACGACGTTGACCATAGCTTCTGGGTTCCGCGTTTGGCAGGGAAGACAGACCTGATCCCGAACCATCCCAACAGCACGTGGATCGATCCTTATCAAGCAGGCGTTTACCTCGGCCAGTGCGCACAATTTTGCGGCGCCGAACACGCCAAAATGCTGATTCGTGTGTATGTGCAAAATCGCGCCGATTTCGATGCTTGGGTGCACGAACAGCAGCAACCGGCGGTTTCCGATCCTGCCGCCGCAGCGGGAAGCGCGCTTTTCGTTACGAAGACATGCTTCGCCTGCCACACGATTCGCGGAACAATAGCGGCGGGCACGGTCGGTCCCGACCTCACGCATCTTATGAGCCGCGACACAATTGCCTCGGGCGCGCTGACAAATACGCCGCAGAACCTGCGGGCGTGGATTCATAATCCGGAAGCCTTTAAGGCAGGTTCGAAGATGCCGGTGATTGATATGACGAACGACGAGCTTAACCAGATCACGGCATATCTGGAAACGCTCCGCTAAGCGCGGCGATTCGCGGAAAGGAGAAAACGCCAGACGCACTATGGCAACCGATTCAATTTCGCTGCCGCTTCCTAAAGAATCCTCCCGATCCGTGTTCATGGAGTGGCTCTGTACTGTCGATCACAAGAAGATCGGCATTATGTACATCGTTTATGCGCTTATTTTTCTGGTTGTAATGGGAATCGAAGCGACGCTGATGCGCATTCAGCTTTCGCGCCCGGACAATACATTTCTTTCTGCCGAAGCGTTCAATCGCCTTTTCACGATGCACGGCACCACCGGCATCTTCTTCGTGGCCATGCCGATTCTCTTTGGCTTCGGCAATTACCTCGTGCCCCTCATGATCGGTGCGCGCGATATGGCATTCCCGCGGCTGAATGCGTTCAGCTTCTGGCTCACCGCGTTCGGCGGCTTGCTTCTTTACGGTAGTTTTTTCGCGGGTGGGCCACTCTCGCAAGCGGGAAGTGCCCCCGATGTCGGATGGTTTGCTTACGCGCCGCTCACTGCAACGGCTTTTTCGCCGGGCCACAGTACGGATTTTTGGACTCTGGCTCTGCTTGTCGCCGGGATCGGCTCAATCGGTGGCGCAATCAATTTCGTCGCTACAATTTTGTGCCTGCGCTGTCCCGGCATGAGTCTTGGCCGGATGCCCTTGCTCGCCTGGATGAATCTCGTTATGGGTGGCATGGTGCTGGTTGCTGTTAGCCCGCTCACCGCCGCGCAGATCATGCTCATGATTGATCGTTACCTGTCCGGCCACTTCTTCGATCCAAGTGCCGGCGGCTCCGTGGTCATGTGGATGCACTTCTTCTGGATTTTCGGCCATCCCGAAGTCTACATTTTGATCATTCCGTGCTTCGCGTTCATTTCCGAGATCATTCCCGTCTTCTCACGAAAAGCGATCTTCGGTTATCCCGCCATGGTCGCCGCCACC
>DATEGW010000148.1:0-23751 GCA_035279845.1 Candidatus Acidiferrales bacterium
CGGCAACATTTCCGCGGGCGACAAAATCAGATTGGACATCGACAGCGTCGGGCACGGCATCGAGACCGTGACCGTCACGAAGGTTGGCACGCAGGGCAGCCGAACGAATCTTTCGGCGAATGCCGATGCCGGTGCGACGAACATCAAGGTGCGCAACGTGCGCGATGTGGCCGTCGGCGACAAGTTGATAGTCGGGACGCCAGCCAATCACGAAACCGTCACCATCACGGCCGTTGGTACCGCAGGCCCGAATGGAACCGGCATAGACTTCACTCCGGCACTCGCGCAGGCGCATATCAACAGCGAGGAAGCGGTGGTTCCGGGCACCGGGCTTGATCTGGCTGCGCCGCTCAAATTCAATCATGCGGCCAACATGCCGTTCAGCGATCGCGGAACGGGGATTACGTTTGAGCCGGCGACCGCATTTGCGCATTCGAGCAATGAGCCTGTGCAGGCGCTCGGAACTGGCATTACGCTCGACAGCGCTTTGGCACACGATCATGCGATCAACTCCGCTGTGCGCGACGCCGCCGTAAAGACAGCGGGCTATCAGGGAAGGTCTGCGCCGAACCAGTGGTTCGGAGGGCCCGCTCTTTCCACGAGCGCCACGCCGAACCGGTCTCTCAACGCCGGTAGCATGGTGTTACGCGAAACGTCCGGCATGGTGGTCGATAGTCTCGATTACGGCGGGCTTGTCGATCCCTGGAATGCCGAGGGATACCAAGGTACTTCGGGATCGGGGCAGAGCGGATGCTACGTTACTGCTCCCGGGTCGGCTGGCGGCGCTGGGCCCTTCGCGCAAGCCGCCGCATCGGATACGAGCGCGGGGCGGTTCCCAGACGGCGCGGACGCGGACAGCAACTGCACGGATTTCGTTACCGCGCATGCGACTGTGCTGCTGGCTGCCGCGGCGTCCGGCGCGAACAATATTAAAGTGGCGAGCGTGGGCGGATTTCAACCCGGGCAGACGCTGAGGATCGATGGCGGCGTAAACCTTGAGACCGGCACTATCGCAACGGTTGGTACAGCGGGCGCTACTACTGTGGATAGGGCTACGACCGTCGGCGCGACTGAACTTCCTGTGAGCAGCACGGTCGGTTTTAATACGGGCGAGACAGTTACCATCGGCAGTGGCGCGGGCGAGGAAACTGCCGTGATTACGGCAATCACGCGGTTCGGCGCCGGGGCAATCACCGTCGCTTCGCCCCTTACGCTTGCTCATGCGGCAGGCGTACAGGTCTCCGGCAGCGGCATAACGCTCACCGCTCCATTATCGCGGGCGCATGCCAGCGAGACACAGGTCACCGGTAGCCTTTCGACTCCGGGCGCGCCTAATAACTACTATAAAAAGTGATGCGACCGGAAAAGGGAATGTAGCGACTAAAGTTGGTGGCTCGTATACTGGCTTTAGTGTGGAGGTTCCCATGGCGGTCGCCGTCCAGGATGAGCTGAACGTATACGAATCAGCGGAAGCGCGATTTGAGGCGGCCGCGCAAAAACTCGGCTTGGAAGAGGGCGTGTATCGCTATCTGAAATATCCCGATCGCGAAATCACGGTCTACATTCCCGTCGCGCGCGATAGCGGCCACATGGAAATCTTCACTGGCTATCGCGTGCTGCATTCCAATGTGCGCGGCCCCGGCAAAGGCGGCATCCGCTTCGCGCCGAATGTTTCGCTGGACGAAGTCCGCGCCCTCGCCGCATGGATGACTTGGAAATGCGCTGTGGTGAATATTCCGTTTGGCGGCGCAAAGGGCGGTGTGATCTGCGATCCCTCGAAAATGTCGAAAACGGAGCTGGAGCGTCTTACCCGTCGCTACACGGCGCAGCTGGCGGATTGGTTTAGCCCCGAGCGCGATATTCCGGCGCCGGACATCGGCACAAATGAACAAACGATGGCGTGGGTGATGGACACCTATGCCATGCACGTAAATCAGGCGACTACGGCGGTCGTCACCGGCAAGCCCCTTGAACTCGGCGGTTCGCAGGGACGGCACGAAGCCACCGGGCGCGGGCTGATGTTCTGCTGCAATAGCGTGGTGGCCAAACTCGGGATGAAGCGCGAAAGCTGCCGCGTGATCGTGCAAGGATTCGGAAACGTCGGATCGCAGGCCGCGTTGCTGATGCACGAAGCGGGATATCGCATTGTGGGTGTGGCCGATATTCACGGCGGGCTTTACAACGAAGCCGGCTTCGACATACCCAAACTTTTTGATTGGGTCTATACGCAGCGCCGGCCGCTTCCTGAATTTTCGGCAGGCGGCGAGAAGACATCGGCGCAGGAAATACTCTTTAGGCCGTGCGATATTCTCTTGCCCGCAGCAACGGAGAATCAAATTACGGCGCAAAACGCGCAGCGGCTCGATTGCCGCGTTTTATGCGAGGGCGCGAACGGTCCGACGACGTGGCACGCGGACCCAATCGTGGAAAAAAAGGGAATCTTCGTGATCCCTGACATTCTGGGGAACGCAGGCGGCGTGACCGTGAGCTATTTCGAATGGGTTCAGGACCGCCAAGGATTTTTCTGGCGCGAGAGCGAAGTTAACGAGCGATTGCAGGATGTAATGGATCGCAGCTTTGCAGAAGTTGTCCGCTACGCCGAAACGAACCACGTTTCGAATCGCGCGGCAGCGTACATGGTTGCAATTCAGCGCGTGGCAAAGGCTCTCACCCTGCGCGGTTTCTACGCTTAGAAAGCCAACAAAAGCGAGAGTGCGGCGGCTCGGCAATATTCCCGGAGACCTTTTCATTCTGGGCGCTTTCAGAAAATTTTTACCTTCCATTCGCCTCGCGAACTGAGTATTGTGTCCGCATTCCCGGGGGGCAATGTCTTGCATAGTGGCGCCATTTTATCAGGAATGCACAAGACCGAGTCTGAGCATCGGCGCGACATTTGTCTTGCCGGCCAGTGGCTGCGGGAACGAGGATTCGTTCCATCTACAGACGGGAACATTTCGCTTCGTTTGGACGCGCATCGAATCCTCACAACGCCCACGTGCGTGAACAAAGGATTGATGGAGCCGGATGACCTGATCATCACCGGCTTGGACGGCAAAAAACTGAGCGGTGAGCGAGCGCCGTCATCGGAATTGGGGATGCATCTTCTGATTTACCGCTGCCGCCCGGACATTCACGCCGTCTGTCATGCACATCCTCCCGTTGCGAGCGGGTTCGCGGCGGCGGGAGTTTCACTGAATAAGGCGCTGCTTTGCGAAGCAGTCTTTTCCCTCGGCACAATTCCGGTTGCGCCATATGCGATGCCCGGCACACCGGCGCTTTCCGCCGCGCTGGAGCCTTTCGTGTATGGTCATGACGCGATTTTAATGGGCAATCACGGGGTAGTCGCCTACGGCCCGGATTTGTTCAGCGCGTTCGGGCGAATGGAGGCGGCGGAGCATATTGCACGCGTCACGCTCGTGACCGAGTTGCTCGGAAAGCAGAATCTGCTTTCGGGCGTCGACGTTGCGCAACTATTGGCGCTACGGGCACGCGCGGGGCTGGGCCCTCCTGTTGCCGCGCATGCCGAAACGCTGGTTACGTCCGATACGAATGAAACCGAGCGGATTACGTTGACCCGCCATGAATTGGATGCGTTGATCGACGACGCGCTGCGGAATCATCGATCAAGGCAGTAGCTGCCCGCTTCCTTACTGCGCGATAGTCACGTAACGAGTCTTCCCGCTAAAGTGAATTTCCTTCACCGCTCCTTGCTCCGCGAGGAGGTTCGAGTAGGGCGATTTCTGAGAGGAGTCTTTCCACTCCACATTCGCCTGTGCGACCGTCTTACCATTCTGAAGGAACATCACTTTGCTGCCGTCGGCCTTCACAGTGTAGGTGCCGGGAGCGATAGAAGTGCCGCCAAGCGTGACTTGAGTCATAACGTTCAACGTGGTTGCTATATCGCCTTTATTGGCCGCGGTATTCGCACGAACGGCCGAGGACGCGCAGAACATCAGCGCGACTGCAACAAATACAAGGGACACTCTAAAGGTGGTGCGAGGCATATTTTCTCCTTTTGGGATTGCTACTAGCGATCAGACGCTGCAACTTCGCGCAAAGGAGCAAGCCAGCGCGATTTTTTACAAAACAGCGACTTTCGCGTGATATTTCGCTTCGCCGCATAAAATAAGGCGTTTTGCGGGTATCGATCTATCCGCTTTTGGCGGTAAATGTTCCCAGTTCTACGGATTCTTGTAGGTTTTCAAAGTTCCGAAATTTCATAGAATAGCCGTTTGTACTTTGCCCCTTCATTGTGCAGATACGAGGTCGGGCCTCGATTTGTTTCGTGTTTTCAGCGTTCGTTGACACATTTTTTGTGCTAACCGATAATCGCTGCTCATGATTGGAATGCTGCGTGGCACGTTGTTGGAAAAACGCCCCAACCAAGTCCTGCTCGATGTGGCAGGTGTGGGATATCAGGTGCAGATTCCGCTTTCCACGTTCGCGGGCCTCGGCGCGCTGCATCAGGAAGCGACGCTTCTCATCCACACGCACCTGCGCGAAGACGCGCTTACGCTTTATGGTTTTCTTACGGCGCGCGAAAAGCAGTGTTTTGAATTGCTGATCTCCGCTTCAGGCGTTGGACCGTCGCTCGGCCTGAAAATTCTTTCGGGCATGGGTATGGACGACCTGATCCCCGCGATACGCAAGGGCGACATCGCGCAACTCGTTCGTATTCCGGGCGTTGGGAAAAAGACAGCAGAACGAATGGTGGTGGAGTTGCGCGACAAACTCGCGGCCGTAGATGTGCCGGGCGGCGGCAAGCCTGCCACACGTTCACAGCTCGAGGCAGACGTCGGATCGGCCCTAGTCAATCTCGGCTACGATGCGCGAGCCGTGGAAAAAGCGATAGAAAAGGCGCGGTCCGTCCACAGCGCCGATTTTGAGGCTCTACTACGGGGTTCTCTACAAATCCTCGGAGCCGCGGCCATGCAGAAATCCACGCATTCCGGAATCGAATAATTTCAAATGGCAGAGAACCGCAATCGAATCATTTCCGGCAAAGCCTTCGACGAGGACGCGCGTCTTGACGCGAGCGTAAGACCGGTGAGTTTCGCCGATTACATCGGGCAGGATCGCGTGAAAGAGAATCTGCAAATCGCCGTGCAGGCGGCCCGCGCACGGGGCGAAGCTTTGGATCATGTGCTGTTGTATGGGCCTCCTGGGCTTGGCAAGACAACGCTCGCCCAAATTCTTGCGAACGAGATGGGCTCGGCGATTAAGATCAGCTCGGGACCACTGCTTGAGAAAAAGGGCGATCTTACGGCGGTGCTTACGTCGCTCGATCCGCGCGATTTTTTCTTTCTCGACGAGATCCACCGCTTGCAGGCTTCGTTAGAGGAAATTCTCTATCCGGCGATGGAGGACTTTCGCGTCGACCTCATCATTGGGCAGGGGCCCGGAGCGCGAGTCCATCCTTATCAGTTGAATCACTTCACATTGATCGGGGCGACGACGCGAGCGGGACTGATTATGGCTCCGCTTCGTTCGCGTTTTGGGATCGTTCACCGGCTCGAATTCTATACGCCGGAGGATTTGCTGCGCATTGTTACGCGATCGGCCGGAATCCTGGGAATCGCGATTGACCGCGAGGGAGCGCTTGAAATAGCGCGTCGGAGTCGCGGCACGCCGCGCGTCGCAAATCGTTTGCTGCGGCGCGTGCGCGATTACGCGGAAGTGCGCGCGCAAGGGCACGTGACGCTTGGGGTTGCTCGCGATGGCCTGGCGATGCTTGGAGTGGATGAGCACGGCCTGGACGACATGGATCGCAACCTCCTACTCGCGATTATCCAGAAATATTCCGGCGGACCAGTGGGGTTGAATACATTAGCCGCTGCGCTGAGTGAAGAAGAGGATGCGATTGAGGAAATTTACGAACCTTATCTGATGCAACTTGGATTGATTGACCGAACGCCACGCGGGCGCGTGGCGACGGTGCTTGCTTATAAGCATTTTGGTTTGGAAGAGCCAAGGCGGCAGGCGGGACTTTTCTAAGCCCAATTGCGCCGGATGCGGAGGGCACCCGATGTGGCCTCCGCATCACGGGTGTGCTCGTCCTGGAATTCGCTTACGTTTTGGCGTTAGCGGCGGCAGACATGCGGGCCTGGCGTTCGCGGGTGAGATGGGGCACGATGCCGATGATTCTTTCGGCGAGCATGAGTTGGCCGCGGTGATGCATCTCATGTTCTTTAACACTGAGCAGCATATCGAAGCGAGTGCGCGAAGCGGGGTTGCCTCCGGGCGGCATCGAAACACTTTCCGCCAAGAAATCATCGCTAAGCCCCTCGAGCCATGCGGCCCACGATTCACCGTTGCCGCGCAAAAGCTCGATGATTTGCGCTTTGGCACGCGGCTTTTGCTCTTCGGCGGCCATTCGCTGCATTAGGGCCGGAAAATCGAAGCCCGCGAGCGTTGAACGCTTCTCTTTGGCGTGAACCTCTTCCTGAAACGCCTGGGACACCGCGATATGCGTCAGCAACTCGGCGATGCTGCGCGTTTCGGGGGCGGGTCGAAAATCGTATTTGTCTTGTGGGATGTCTTCGGCGATTTGTAATGTATTTTTCCGGACTGTGCGGGAACTCGCCGCGAGCTGTTTTCCTCCGTAATGGTTCACGAATCGTCTCCTTAATTGGTATACCCAGGCCATTGTCCTATCAAGACTTAGGCTTGGGGATAAGATGATTGGAAGAGGTGGTTGGACGCACGAACTTGGCATTTTGAGGGAGGGCACTTGCCAATATGCAAGGGCAGGCATGCCTCCAAAAAAGTGATCCAACCCATTCATGGACGCAATGGGTTTCGTGTATCATTTTGTGGCATTCTATTGGACGTCCCCTATAGAGCTAGTCGTATAGACCTCGGGGTCATCCGCTTACAGAGCGAAGTCCTAGGATTGTAGTTTCCTTCGGAAGCTCAGCATGTTGGCGCGAATTGCAAATGAGAGACGAAACAAAACGTAATCCCGTTTATCCATTCCATGGGTTGCCGCCTGCCCAGGGGCTATACGACCCCAGGCACGAACACGATGCTTGTGGTGTGGGTTTTGTGGCTAATATTGAAGGCGAGAAGTCCCACGATATAGTCCAAAAAGGCATTCAGGTCCTCATTAACCTTACCCACCGGGGCGCCTGCGGCTGCGATCCTGCTACGGGTGACGGTGCGGGCATATTGATCCAGATACCCCACGCTTTCTTTGCGCGTGAATGCTCGGAGGCCGGTTTTGAGCTTCCGAATCCCGGTGAGTACGGCGTCGGAATGGTGTTCTTGCCAGTCGATCCGCAGGAAAGGATTATCTGCGAAGGGATTTTGGAAAAAGCCACGCGTCAGGAAGGTTTGAAGGTCCTTGGCTGGCGCGATACGCCGATCAATGGCAACTCGATTGGCCGTGTAGCTCGCAGTTCACAGCCGTACATCGAGCAGATATTCATCCGCCGCGGCAAGGACATGGATCAGGATGCGTTGGAGCGCAAACTCTACGTGGTCCGCAAGCAAGCGGAAAATGCGGTGGAGAGCTCGAAGCTGAAGGAAAAAGACTTTTTCTATATTCCGTCCCTTTCATCGCGGACGATTGTCTATAAGGGACTGCTTCTTGCGCCGCAAATTGCGCACTTTTATACGGAATTGGCCAATCCTGAAGTGAAGAGCGCAATCTGCCTGGTTCATCAGCGCTTTTCGACGAACACATTTCCGAGCTGGAAGCTCGCGCATCCCTACCGGTACATCTGCCACAACGGCGAGATCAACACGCTGCGTGGAAACCACAACTGGATGTATGCGCGGCAATCGGTGCTCTTCTCACCGCTTTTCGGGAAAGACATGAAAAAGCTTTTGCCGATTATCACTCCGGGCGGAAGCGATTCGGCAATGCTGGACAATGCCGTGGAGCTACTAACGCTTGCGGGCCGGAGTTTGCCGCACGTGATGTCCATGCTGATTCCGGAGGCGTGGGACGGCGACACAGCCATGCCGGAAAACGTGAAGGCGTTCTACGAATACCACGCTTCATTGATGGAACCGTGGGATGGCCCTGCGGCAGTTGTGTTTACCGACGGGCGGGTGGTGGGTGCGAAACTCGATCGCAACGGCTTGCGCCCGGGTCGCTTTGTGGTGACGTCGGATGGCCTGGCCGTAATGGCATCAGAGGCAGGCGTGCTGCCGATCAAGCCTGAAGATATTTGCATGAAGGGTCGGTTAGCGCCCGGCCGCATGCTTCTGATCGACACCGAACAGAAGCGAGTGATTTCGGACGAAGAAATCAAGGCTCAGCTCGCCGAAAGGCGTCCGTACCGGGAGTGGCTGAAGGAAAACCAGATCACGCTCGATCATCTGCCCGCGCCGACGAACGTGCTGCCGACGAATCACGAAACGATCCTGATGCGCCAGCGCGCCTTTGGATACACGGACGAAGATCTGAAAACGATCCTGCGCCCTGCCGCGCTGGATGCGCAAGAGCCGGTTGGTTCGATGGGTATCGATACGCCGCTGGCGTGCCTGTCCGACAAGCCGCAGCTGCTTTTCAACTATTTCAAGCAGTCGTTCGCGCAGGTGACGAATCCGGCCATCGATTCGATTCGCGAAGACCTCGTGATGTCACTGAATTCGTATATCGGATCCGAAGGGAACATTCTCGACGAGACGCCGAAGAATTGCCATACGCTGAAGCTCCGGCATCCCATTATTTCCAACTGGCGGCTGGAGAAGTTGCGCAGCGTGAAGTGGGGAGATTTCCTCGCGACTACCTTATCGACGCATTTTGCCGTGAGCGACGGCGAGCAGGGACTCGAAAAGGCCGTGGAGGATTTGTGCCGCCGGGCGTCTGGGGCAATTAAGGACGGCTACACGATATTGATTCTCTCCGATCGCTTCATAACGCGCGAAAAGGCGCCGATCCCGAGCCTGCTTGCGCTTTCCGCCGTTCACAATCATCTGATTCGCGAAAAGACGCGGAATCAGGTGGCGCTAATCGTCGAATCGGGCGAACCGCGCGAGATC
The DNA here is from genome assembly GCA_035279845.1 of Candidatus Acidiferrales bacterium. Taxonomy (GTDB): domain Bacteria; phylum Acidobacteriota; class Terriglobia; order Acidiferrales; family UBA7541; genus Palsa-295. The sequence goes on from DATEGW010000148.1 coordinate 8,992, forward strand.
ATGCATTTTGCGCTGCTGCTCGGCTATGGCGCGAGCGCGGTGAATCCTTTCCTTGCGATTGAAACGCTTGAAGATCTTTGGCGAGATGGACATTTCCCGGCCGAATATTCATGGGACAAAGTCTTCAAGAGTTATATGAAGGCTACCGACAAGGGCCTTCTGAAGACTTTCTCGAAAATGGGCATCTCGACGCTACAGAGTTATCAGGGCGCACAGATTTTCGAAGCCATTGGATTGAACAAGTCGCTTGTGGACCGTTACTTCACGGGGACCGCTTCGCGCATTGAAGGCGTGGGAATGGAAGTGCTTGCGCGCGAAGCCCTGATGAAGCACGAATTTGCCATGCGGCCGCCGACCGAGTCGGAAACTGAACTACGAGTGGGCGGTGAATATCAGTATCGTGTCCGCGGCGAACGCCATCTGCTGAATCCTTTGACAGTGAGTAAGTTGCAGCATGCGGTGCGGGAATCGAAATTCGCTACTTACGAGGAGTTTGCGAAGATCGTGGACGGCCAGAACCGCGACTTTCTGATGCTGCGCGGCATGTTTGACTTCAAGCCGGCGGAATCGCCGGTTCCGTTGGAGGAAGTGGAACCCGCTTCGGAAATCGTGAAGCGGTTTGCGACAGGCGCGATGTCGTTCGGCTCGATCAGCAAGGAAGCACATGAGACGCTGGCGATCGCGATGAATCGCATGGGCGGGAAGTCGAATACCGGAGAAGGCGGAGAAGATGAGACGCGGTTCCGCCCGGATCCGAACGGCGATTTGCGGAGGAGCTCGATCAAGCAGGTGGCGTCCGCGCGTTTTGGCGTGACGATCAATTACCTGGTGAACTCGGACGACCTTCAGATCAAGATTTCGCAGGGCGCGAAACCCGGCGAGGGTGGACAGCTTCCGGGACACAAGGTGGATCGCGAAATCGCGAGAGTGCGGCATTCGATCCCCGGCGTCGGTTTGGTCTCACCGCCGCCTCATCACGACATTTACTCGATTGAGGACTTGGCGCAGCTTATTCACGACTTGAAGAATGCGAATCCTAAAGCGCGAATTTCCGTCAAGCTGGTGGCCGAGGCGGGAGTGGGAACGGTTGCCGCGGGTGTTGCAAAGGCACACGCGGACGTGATTCTGATTAGCGGTTACGACGGCGGAACGGGCGCCTCGCCGATCAGCTCGATTCGGCATGCGGGCGTGCCATGGGAACTTGGACTATCGGAAACGCAGCAGGTGCTGGTGCTGAATGATCTGCGCAGCCGCGTGAAGCTGCAGGTTGACGGCAAGTTGCAGACGGGCCGGGATGTGGCGGTGGCTGCATTGCTTGGCGCAGAGGAGTTCGGTTTCTCCACGTCGGCGCTGATTTCGATGGGTTGCATCATGATGCGGAAATGCCACTTGAACACTTGTCCAGTTGGCATCGCGACGCAAGATCCGGAGCTACGCAAAAAATTCCAAGGCCAACCGGAGCACGTGATCAATTTCTTTTTCTTCGTCGCCGAGGACCTTCGCAGGATTATGGCGGAGCTTGGGTTCCGCACAGTCGATGAGATGGTGGGCCGTGTCGAGTGCCTGACTCAGCGAACGGACGTGGAACACTGGAAAGCAAAGGGTATCGATCTTTCGGCAGTGCTGTACGATCCGCCGGTGCCGAGCCACGTTGTTCGCCGGAATGCCATCGCGCAGGATCATGGGCTCGAAAATGCGCTCGATAGGAAGCTGATTGTGATGGCGCAAGAGGCGATTGAGAGTGGACGGCCTATCGCTCTAGAGATGCCGATCAGAAACGTGCATCGTACGGTCGGGACGATGTTGAGTGGAGAAATCGCACGGCGGCATGGCTCCGCGGGCTTGCCGGACGATACGATCCAGATCCACTTTAATGGGTGCGCGGGGCAGAGCTTCGGCGCGTTTCTGGCGAAAGGCGTGACGCTGACGCTCGAAGGGGACGCGAACGATTACGTCGGCAAAGGATTGTCTGGCGGGAGGCTCGTCATTTATCATCCGCCAAAGTCGACGTTCGCGCCGGAAGAAAACATTTTGATAGGGAACGTGTGCCTGTATGGCGCGACGAGCGGCGAGGCATTCTTTGGAGGCATGGCCGGCGAACGTTTCGCAGTACGCAACTCGGGTGCGACAGCTGTTGTGGAGGGAGTGGGCGACCACGGCTGCGAATACATGACGAACGGCCTTGTGGTCGTTTTGGGCAAAACGGGCCGGAACTTTGCCGCAGGAATGACAGGCGGGATCGCTTACGTTTTTGACCAGGGGAGCGATTTCGCGCAGCGTTGTAATCGCATTGAAGTGGATCTGGAGCCGGTCGCAAGCGAAAACGATGTAGAGACGCTTTTCCGACTGATTTCGCGCCATTGCGAGCTTACCGGCAGCCCGCAGGCGAAGTGGATTCTCGAAAATTGGGACACGACTCTGCCCAGGTTCGTCAAAGTGTTCCCGTACGAATACAAGCGGGTACTTGGATTACCCCGAACGGCTCCGGCTGCGGCACATGCGGGAGGACATGCCGTTCATGGGTAAGATCACGGGATTTAAGGAATACGCGAGAGAAACTCCTGCGCGGCGGCCGGTCGATGAACGCGTTAAGGACTATTTTGAGGTCTACCAGCCGTTTGGCGAAGACCGCGTGCGTACGCAGGCGGCGCGCTGCATGGACTGCGGCATTCCGTTTTGCCATACAGGCTGTCCCGTCAACAACATTATTCCGGACTGGAACGATTTGGCGTATCGCGACGAATGGAAAGAAGCCATTCGCGTGTTGCACTCCACGAATAACTTTCCTGAGTTCACGGGGCGCATCTGCCCGGCACCATGCGAGGCGGCGTGTGTTTTGGGCATCAATGAGCCGCCGGTTGCAATCAAACTGATTGAAAAGTCGATTGTCGAGCACGCCTGGAAAGAAGGGTGGATCAAACCCGAACCGCCGAAGACGCGAAGCGGCAAGCGCGTGGCCGTTGTCGGGTCTGGCCCCGCGGGATTGGCTGCGGCGCAGCAACTGAATCGAGCGGGACATTTGGTTACCGTATTTGAGAAAGCAGACAGGATTGGGGGATTGCTGCGGTACGGGATTCCCGATTTCAAGATGGAAAAGCAGGTGCTCGACCGTCGCCTCGACCAGATGAGCGCGGAAGGCGTTGTGTTTCAGGTGAACGCACACGTCGGCCAAAATGTTTCCGTCGAGGATCTTCGCAAAGATTTTGACGCGATTCTGCTTGCTGGTGGCGCCGAAAGCCCGCGTGATTTAAAGGTGCCTGGCCGAGAGTTGAAGGGCATTCATTTCGCGATGGCTTATCTGCCCCAACAAAACAAGAAGATAGCGGGCGATCAGGTGGCGCACCAGATTCTCGCGACGGGCAAACGCGTGGTGATTATCGGCGGCGGCGACACCGGAGCGGACTGCCTTGGCACCTGCCATCGGCAAGGAGCGAGCTCGGTATTGCAATTTGAAATCATGCCGATGCCGCCGCAAGATCGGCATTCGAGCACGCCGTGGCCGCTGTGGCCGTTGCAACTGCGGACGGAAAGCGCGCACGAAGAAGGTGGTACGCGCGATTGGGCCGCGGCGACGACGAAATTCACTGGCGATGAGAACGGCAATGTGAAGGAACTTCACGGCGTGCGGGTCGGGCCGCCGCCTAAGTTTGAGCCTATACCGGGAACCGAATTCGCGATCGAAGCGGATCTGGTGCTGCTGGCGATGGGATTCACCGGGCCCGTGAAACATGGCATGGTCGAGCAGCTTGGCGTCGAACTCGATGCTCGCGGTAATGTGGCTGCCAAAGGGAACTACGCAAGCTCCGTGCCGGGAGTCTTCTCGGCCGGAGATATGCGGCGCGGACAATCGCTTGTGGTTTGGGCCATTGCTGAAGGTCGCGGGGCGGCCAAGGCGATCGACGAATACCTGAGCTCAGTTCAGTAGCACTTCTATTCGTCGCCGCTCGTGCACCTTCTGTACGTAATCCATTTTTCTTGCGTTCGTAACTTCTCCTGGCAATTATTGAATTGCCTCACGACTCGACTTCATCGAGTTGGGAGCAACTCATGGTCGCGACAGCCCTCATGAGGATGATCGCCGCGATGGTTTCGTTAGTCATTATGGGAAGGGGCAGAGTACCGCTTTTTCAGCGTAACAAAAGATGGCTGTGAATCCCCAATCCGCACGCGACTCCCACAGCGACTCGGTTGTCTCGGCTGCAGGCCAAGGCCAGTCTTTTGCCGATGAACCTGCTTCTGCGCGCTTCAAAATTTTGGGCGTGGGAGTCTCGCCGGTGCAGATCCCGCAGGTTATTGGGCAAATGGAATCGTGGATTCAAAAGCGCGAGTACTGCCGCTATATCGCCGTCACAGGAATGCATGGCATCACCGAAGCGCAACGCGATCCGCAATTCAGGCACATTCTCAACTCGGCGGATTTAGTTGTGCCCGACGGCATGCCACTTGTATGGCTGGGACGCCGTCGCGGCCTAGCTCTACCACGCCGAGTGTATGGACCGGAGTTGATGGCGGCGTCTTGCGCTCATGGCGTAACACGCGGCTTCAGGCATTTTCTTTATGGTGGCGGTCCTGGCGTCGCGGATCGCTTGGCGAGGGCACTGCGCGAGCGCTTTCCCGGCATTCAGATAGTAGGAACGCTTTCTCCGCCGTTTCGATCACTTACAACGGAAGAAGACACGGCGGACGTTTCCACAATCAATCAATCGGGGACGGATGTAGTTTGGGTGAGCCTAAGCGAGATAAAACAGGATACCTGGATGTTCGAGCACCGTGATCGGCTGAACGTCCCCGTTCTTATAGGCATCGGGGCGGCATTCGATTTTTTCACGGGTCTAAAAAAGCAGGCTCCGGAATGGATGCGCGAAAGTGGCTTCGAGTGGCTCTTTCGACTCTTACAGGAACCACGTCGCCTGTGGCGGAGGTATCTAGCTTATGGCAGCCGTTTCGTTTATCTCGTCGCTCTGGAGGAACTCGGCATACGAAAATGGGAGTGAGAGACACGCTGGGCTAACCCATGTTTGGTGTTCTGGGACTAAAGTGCAAAGGGATCGATCGCGACTGCAGGCTCAGAAGGTTCGATAACGCTCGCCTTTAGCGGATCGAATACAAAATATTCTTCAGAAACGCTTTCCGAATTAAGCTCTTTGATCCTTTTCTGCGCCTCTTCAATCCCCTTTACCGCCTCAACCAGCACGGTGGTATTGTCGGCCTGCTTTTTAAAAATTTCATAACTCAGTTCTGCGTCCACTATTGCCTCCGTCAGATTTCCGTGCCGGTATAACTCAACGTGCGCGTCGGCTACGAGCGACTTTTGCTCCTTGCTTGCCAAGCGCCGTGCGAGTCGATTTCGGCAGGTGCGCGATAGTCCGTTTCCGCTTCGCGGCATTCGCCGCCTTTTGGATATTTCTCCTTGCTGCAGCCTTTTGCTTAGCGCTTGCCATAACGGATCACCTCTCGCGCCTGATCGTCTCTTAAACGACCGCGGGCAGCAATCCGGTCATCCACGTAGGCTGTTAAAGCCCGATTCTTGCGCTGTGTTGACGGCTCTCGTCCACCCTGACGCTTTTTCGAATGGTATCAATGGCCTCGCGCGCACCTTCGATACCTAAAACACAGGACGTTTCCTTTTGCAGTTTGTTGTACGGTTCCCTGGTACGCATCGAGTTTTCGTGGTATGGCCGCGACTCTCGCTTGTGACTGTTCTCGACATGGCGGTAATCTGAGGTAGGTAGGTCGCACTGATGGCATTGAACGAAAAGCGCCTGGAAAAAAGTATCAAGAAACTTCGCAAGATCCTTAAGAAGCGAGCGAAGCCTCTGGAGCCGGAAGACGTCCACGATCTCCGTACGCGCAGCCGTCGAATTGAGACCTCGATACAAGCAACCCAACCCTCGACAAAGCACAATGAACGCACGCTTCTGCGGAATCTCCGCCGCATAAGGAAGAGAGCGGGCAAGGTGCGTGATATGGATGTGCTCACGTCTCATGTGTTAAACCTTCAGGTAAAAGGAGAAGAGGAGTGTCGCACACGGCTGGCAGAGCATTTGGGCAACGAGCGCTACAAACAGGCCGAGAAATTGCGACGCACAATCAAACGATACGGCGAGAAAACGCGGCGGCAATTAAAACGCACGCACCGCCGCTTCGCACGCGAAATCGAAGGCGCCTCATCGAACGGCCAGAAGCTCGAGTCAGCAGCAGCGATTACGGCGTTACAGCAGTCAGCGGATCTCGCGTCACCTCTCACTCTAAATCGAGGCAATTTGCATCCTTATCGCATGAAAGTGAAAGAGCTACGTTACGTTCTTCAAGCTGGCGAAGGCGAGGGTGACCGGAAGTTCGTCGCGTCTCTTAGCGAAACGAAAGACGCGATTGGCGAATGGCACGATTGGGAAGAATTAACTTCGATTGCGCAGGATGTGCTGGATCATCAGCCACACTGCGCACTTATTGGCGAACTTAAAAGAATTAGCCGTGAAAAGTACGAATCGGCAATGTCGATCGTGAATAAGCTGCGCGCGGGGTATTTGAAAGCCAAGCGCACGGCCGGCCAGGGCAAACAGCGGGTCTACAAGCACGAAACGACGCAACCTGCGCTCAAAGCCGTTAGTTCGATAGCCTCCTGACAGTCCGCCAAATTGGTCGGGCTTGGCGTGTGTCTGGCGACCCCGCGCCTATTATTTTTCTCAATCATGCCGTAAAATGGGGCCTCGGATGGCTCCCGAGCACGGTAAGAAGACAATCGCAATATATCCCGGCTCTTTCGACCCGGTAACCAAGGGCCATCTCGACTTGATTGCTCGCGGCGCACAGATATTCGACCAACTGATCGTCGCCGTCGCTCAAAATTCGCAGAAGAACTCCCTATTCGCTCCGAAAGAGCGCGTCGAAATGCTCGAAGCGGTCACCTTCGATTACAAAAATGTCGAAGTCGATCTCTTCGAGGGCCTACTGGTCGATTATGCGCGCTCGCGGAAGGCGCGAATCATTCTGCGCGGCATTCGGGCGGTTTCCGATTACGAATACGAGCTGCAAATGGCCCTGATGAACCGGAAAATCGAAGAGCAGCTCGAAACAGTTTTCATGATGCCCGCCGTTGCTTACAGCTATCTGAGCTCCCGGCTCGTCAAGGAACTGGCCCGGCTCGGTGGACCGGTAAAGGACTTGGTGCCTCCCATTGTGGAAGAGCGCCTGAAAGCGAAGTTTCAAGCGAAGTCGTGAGCGCCGATTTCCGGATAAAATACTGAAGCAGCAAAATAGATAAGGGGAACGAAATGGAACGCGCCGTAGCAGCAGTAGCCGAAGAACCGATCCACCTCGCCGATCGTGTAAATCGTATTGCCGTCTCGCCAACCATGGCTGTCATGGCAGCTGCCGACCAGCTGAAAGCAAAAGGCGTTGATGTCGCCGATTTCGGTGCGGGCGAGCCCGACTTTCCAACGCCGGAACACATCAAGCGCGCTGCAATCCAAGCGCTGGAAGAAAATAAGACGAAATACACAGCCACGCCGGGCATCGCGCCACTGCGCCAGGCCGTGTGTGATTGGCACGCCGCGCAACTTGGTTCGTCCTATCAGCCTGCGGAGTGCATTATCAATGTCGGCGGCAAACACGCCATTTTCAATGCTGTGTGCTCGCTCATCAACTCCGGCGATGAGGTTGTGATCCCCGCTCCCTACTGGGTGAGCTATCCGGACATTGTTAAATATGCCGGTGGAAAGCCGGTGGTTGTCGAAACGCGTGAAACGGATGGTTTTGCCTTGCAGGCCGCAGACCTTGAACGGGCTATTACGCCGCGTACCCGCATGGTGATCGTGAATTCGCCGAGCAATCCGGCGGGAGGCGTGATTCCCAACGCGGAATTCGAGAAGATCCTCGGCGTTTGCGAGAAAAAAGGCGTATGGCTGCTTTCGGATGAGTGCTATTCGCATTTCACTTACGGAGACGCAAAGCCGTTTTCGATCGCGAGCGTGCCCGGCTCGAAGAGCCGTCTGATCATTGCCGGGTCCTGCTCGAAGACCTTTTCGATGACGGGATGGCGCATCGGGTATGTGCTGGCGCCGCAGCCGCTCGTCGCCGCCATCGGAAAACTTCAGAGCCAGTCCACGTCGAATCCGACTTCGATCGCGCAATACGGCGCGCTTGAGGCGCTTCGCGGCCCCATGGACTCCGTGGGAACAATGCTCGCGGAGTACGCTCGCCGCCGCGAACGCATTGTTGCCGGTTTGCGTGCGATTCCGGGCGTGACGTGCAATGCTCCGCAAGGTGCATTTTACGTATTTCCGAATATTTCGAAGCACTATCGCGGCGATATGCCTAATGACACGGCCGTCTCCAAAGCGCTGCTGGATCGCGCGCATGTGGCCGTCGTTCCGGGCGAGGCGTTCGGCGCGCCGGGATACATTCGTATGTCTTACGCAACATCGCTCGATCGCATCGAAGAAGGCCTCCGTCGTCTAGAGCGCTTCTTCGCTGGCGCACAGTGATCCTCTGCCCCGCGAGGCTCGAGCCGACGTTTAGCCCGCGCCCGTGGGGCGCTTTGTCTCTGGCACCGCTCTTCCCGCAAATGGCGCAACTTGCCCAGCCTATCGGCGAAGCGTGGATGACTGGCAACGACAGCGTCTTTGCCAATGGCCCCTGCGCTGGCCGCAAATTAGGCGAGGCGTGGCCCGAGATGCCCGTCGAATGGAGGGGCACGTCGATACGCCACAGCGCCGTATTCCCAATTCTTACAAAATTCATCTTTGCCGAAGAAAAGCTCTCGATCCAGGTCCACCCGGATGACGAGTATGCGTCTAAGCACGAAGGCGCGGCCGGAGGCGTCGGCAAGACGGAAATGTGGTACACACTCGCTGCTCGGCCTGGCGCTGAAGTACTCGCAGGACTAAAACCCGAAGTGACTCGCGAGGGATTTCAGCAGGCAATGGCGGATGGCACCACTGAGAATTGTCTTCAGCACGTGCCTTTGAGCGAAGGCGATGCGATTTTCATTCCCGCGCGCACGGCTCACACCATCGGAGCCGGTCTCGTCCTTTGCGAAATTCAGCAGCATTCCGACATCACCTATCGGGTCTTCGACTACAATCGCCGCGACGCGAGCGGTCGGACGCGGGAACTCCACATCGACAAAGCCCTTGCCGTGATGCGTTTTGGCGCGCAAGACTGTGGCAAGCTGCAGCCGGCGCACTACGAACAGGCGGGAGCGAAGGAATCGTTTTTTATCGCATGCCGTTATTTCTCTGCTGAGCGATGGGATTTCGCGTCACCTATCTCGCGGACCACTTCGCGAGAGCGTTTCGATCTGCTCATCGTTCTCAACGGCAGCGGTCGCATCGTGTGGAGCGGAGGGGAAGCCGAATTCGGCACTGCACAAGCATGGCTCTTTCCGGCGGCTCTTGGAACTTATCAGCTAAAGCCTGCGTCATATACTTCTCTGCTGAAGACGTTCGTGCCCGGCGATTCGATGAATTTCGACAACTATTTCGCGGAGCGCGGCGTAAGCAGAAAAGATTGGGCGAGGCTGATACGCTGATAAGCGCAAATTGGCAGGCTTTCGCATGAAACGATCGCTTCCGGCCTGTGCCGTGCTGCTCGCTGGAGGACGAGGAACGCGCTTCTGGCCGCGCAGCCGCATGCGCACGCCGAAACAGATTCTCAATATCGTGGGAACACGCACGATGGCGGCCGAAACAATTGCCCGGCTCGCGCCGCTCGTCTCGCCAAAGAACGTTTGGGCCGTTACGAATGCGGAGCAAGCCGCCGCAGTCCGCCGCGAATTACCGAAAGTGCCGCCTGCTCAAATTCTTGCGGAGCCGGTGGGCCGTAATACGGCCGCCGCGATCGGTCTCGCCGCGGTGCATCTCGTACGCACGCACGGCGACGCTCTCATGGCCGTCCTCCCATCGGACGCGCATATTGCGGATGCTGCGGGTTACCGCAAACTGGTAGCCGCAGCCCTTGCGCAGGCACAAGAGCCAGGTCGTATGGTCGTCCTGGGAATCACGCCGACCCGGTCTGAAACTGGCTACGGCTACATCGAAAGCGGCGGCGCCGCCGCTTGGCCAAACGGTACGCCGTGCTACGTGGTTCGCAGGTTCACCGAAAAGCCAGAAATCGAAGTCGCACGTAAATATCTCGCGTCTGGAAAATATTTCTGGAACGCAGGCATGTTTTTCTGGCGCGCATCCACTTTTCTTGATAATTTGCACAAATTCCTGCCGGTGACGCACGAAGCGCTCAGCGAACTTGCCGAAAGTATCGGTACGCGCCGATACGCCTCCGCACTGGCGCGCATCTACCCGCAGCTTGAAAACATTTCGGTCGACTATGCCGTTATGGAACGTGTCACGCGCGGCAGCCGCTCGCGCCAGGTATCGATGATTCCCGCCGACATCGGTTGGAGCGATGTCGGCTCGTGGGCGGCGGTTTACGAGCTGCTCTCGCATAAAATGGGAGAGAACGTATCCACAGGCGATGCTTTCACGATTGATGCTGAAGGCAACTACTTTTGGTCGCCGAAGAAATTCGTCGCGGCCATCGGGGTTCGAGATCTCGTTCTTGTCGAGACTGACGACGCCATTTTGCTTTGCGCGCGCCACCGCTCTCAGGACGTCGGCAAAGTCGTCAAATGGCTCGAAGGACAGAAACGTAGAGACCTCCTCTGACACCTCGGTGGCGCAAACGAAACGCTTCTCGTCTGTAAATTCCTCCCCTATACTTTTCCTGTGAGTGAGATCAAATTCGGAACGGACGGCTGGCGCGGGATAATCGCTAACGATTTTACGCACGCGAACGTCCGCAAAGTCGCCCACGCCATCGCGCGTTATGTGGTTCGAGCGCAAGAGCCACAAAAGGGCGTGATCGTCGGCTACGATACGCGGTTCGGCTCAGAGGATTTTGCCCGCGTCGCAGCGGAAACGGTGGCCGCCACTGGCACGCCGGTTTGGCTCGCAAACGAAGCCTGCCCCACGCCCGCCATCTCGCTGCTGGTTCGTCAGCGCGATGCCGCCGCAGGAATCCAGATCACCGCCAGCCACAACCCATATCGGTGGAATGGCATGAAGCTTAAGGCGAGCTATGGCAGTTCCGCGTCGCCAGCGATTGTCGCGCAAGTCGAAAAGCAGCTCGAAAAGGTTCTTCGTGAAGGCGTTCCGGCTCTGCCGCCACAGCCGAATCTGATCCACGCGCTGGACGTGCGCACTCCTTATCTCAAGGCGCTTGATCGTTTGATCGATTGGGAGAAATTAAAAGCGGCGAAATTTCGTTTCGTAATTGACCCCATGCATGGAGCTGGGCGCGGCCTTCTGGCTGAGCTTTTCCGCCGCCACGGCATTGAATTCAGAGAAATCCGCGGCACGCGCGACCCGCTTTTCGGGGGCGTAAACCCTGAACCCATTGAGCCACACATCGAAGCTCTTCGCCAGGCCGTTAAGTCGGGCGGTTACGATGCAGGTTTCGCGCTTGACGGAGATGCCGATCGCATCGGCGCCGTCGATCGCGAGGGGATGTTTGTGACGCCGCATCAGCTTTTCTCGATCCTCCTGTGGCATCTTGCCGGTACGCGCAATCTTACGGGCGATGTTGCAAAGACATTTTCCACCACGAAGATGATCGACAAGATTGCCGCTAAATTCGGCCGCAAAGTATGGGAAAAACCGATCGGCTTCAAATACATTTGCGATTGCATGCTTGAAGGCGATGTTCTCCTCGGGGGCGAAGAGAGCGGCGGCATCGGTACGAAACTGCATCTTCCTGAGCGCGATGCCACTGTGAACGCGTTGCTGCTTGCCGAAGTAATGGCCTGGCATGGAAAGGGCCTTGAGGAACTCGTCGCGCAGCTTCATCATGAATTTGGCGAGCATCACTATGGCCGCGTCGACCTAACCGTTAAGAATGGTCAGAAGGAAAAAGCCATCGAATATTTCTCCGCGCCGAAGCTTAAACGTTTTCTCGATTGGCCTGTCGTTAAACGTGAAGATTTGGACGGGATCAAGATTTACCTTGGCGAAATTGGCTGGGTGATGGTGCGAGCATCCGGCACGGAGCATATGTTGCGAATCTATTCCGAAACCACGCGTCCGGAAACCACTCGCCGGCTGTTGGATGAAGTCGCAAGGCTTGTCACCGCGCTCTGAAGCGGGAGGGTAATTGCATGGGCGAAAAGTTCACCGTTATCACCGGAGCCGGCGGTTTTATTGGCGGCAGCCTGGTTGCCCAATTCCGCGCCGAAGGTCGCAAGAATATTCGTGCCGTCGATATTAAGCCGTTCGACGAGTGGTATCAGCATTTCGATGATGTCGAAAATATCTCTCTGGATCTAAATCGTCACGAGAATTGCGACATTGCCGCCGCCGACGCTGGCGACATTTATAATCTCGCTGCGAACATGGGCGGCATGGGCTTTATCGAAAACAACAAAGCTCTCTGCATGCTCTCGGTGCTGATCAATACTCATATGCTGCAAGCGGCTGTCAAAAATAAGGCCGCGCGCTTTTTCTACTCGTCGTCCGCCTGCGTTTACAACGGCGATAAGCAGAAGACATTTGAAGCGCCTTCGCTCAAAGAGGATGATGCATATCCGGCGATGCCCGAAGACGGCTATGGCTGGGAAAAACTGTTTTCCGAGCGCATGTGCCGCCATTTCCGCGAGGATTTCGGACTCTATACACGCGTCGCGCGTTTTCATAATGTTTACGGTCCTTGGGGCACTTGGTTCGGCGGACGCGAAAAGGCGCCCGCTGCCATCTGCCGCAAAGTTATTGAAGCAAAAATCTCCGGCCGCCATGAAATCGAAATCTGGGGTACTGGCGACCAGACGCGCAGCTTCATGTACATCGACGATTGCCTGAAGGGCGTGCGCATGATCATGGATTCGGCCATCGTTGAACCGATCAATCTCGGTTCGAGCGAGGCCGTCACGATCAATCAGCTCGTCGATATCGTTGAAGACATCGCCGGCATCAAGCTCAAACGTCGCTACGATCTCAGCGCTCCCAAGGGCGTCAATGGTCGAAACAGTGACAATACGCTGATTCAAAAGCTGCTACATTGGGAGCCGAATACGACGTTGCGAGATGGCCTCGAAAAGACGTACACCTGGATTTACGATCAATACTTGGCACGCGAGCGCGGCGACAAAGGCGTGGTCCGTGAAAGCGGCTTCGAGGCCGCAAGAAAATAGCCGGCGCTACGCACGCCCAATTTCCCCGACGTTTCCTCTCAGCGGACGATCAACCCAGCATAAGGCGTCGCGCCCTCATCGCGGCAAGCTTCCAAATGATCGCTACTCGCATCGCAAACGCGGTTTCGGATTCGAAATCTCGTATACTGGCAGTTCGCTAAGAAAACTTCGGAGCGGACAAATGAAAAGAAATCGCGGGCCGATTTCGAGGGCCGTTGCTGTGGCGTTGGCGGCTGCTCTTTGGTTTACTCAGCTTGCGGCATTCGGCTGGGGTAGCACAGGTCATACGGATATCAATCAGGCCGCCGCCGAGAAAATTCCTGCGTCAATGCCCAAATTCCTTCGCGCAAAATCCGCTATTGCGAAAATCGCGTACCTCGGCCCTGAACCAGACCGTTGGCGCGACGAATCTCCATCCGCTCTGAACTATGCCCAGGCGCCGGACCATTTCATCGACCTGGAACGCATAGAGGGCCTCGGTCCACTCCCATTGGGGCGCTACGATTTCTATAAACTGCTCTATGCCAAGCGTGCCGCGACTCTGGCTGGGGACCATCCCGACGACTACCTCCCTGACCGCGTTGGTTTACAGCCTTACATAACCATGGAGGTCTATAAGCGCTTGGAGCTCGCTTTTCGCTCCTATCGCGAGATGAAGCAGAAAAAGCAGAAGACGGAGATAATCGAGGGCAATATCATCTTCTACATGGGCTGGCTTGGGCATTATGTGGGCGATGGTTCCCAGCCGCTTCACACCAGCATCCAATATGATGGTTGGGTTGGACCTAATCCCGATGGCTACACGACGCAACATGGGATTCACGCGGAGTTTGAGAGCAGTTTTGTTGATCGCGCGGTTCCTTCGCCAAAGAGCTTTGCAAATCTCGTAAATGCTCCCGCGCGTGTTTCCGATCCATTCGGCGATTACATGAAATATCTCGAAGCCTCACACGCACTGGTCGCGCAAGTCTACGCGCTTGAGAAAGCCAAGGGTTACGATGGCGCGGGCTCGCCCGAAGCGGTAAAGTTTCTCGACCAGCGGCTCGCAGCCAGCTCGCAAATGCTCGTCGATCTTTGGTACACCGCGTGGCTGCAGAGCGGAGAACCGCTTCCGCAAAGCCCGACGCGGTCGGGTAATTAGTACGGCGTCGCAGCGGCGAATGTTAGTCGCGTCTAAAAGAAAACGGCGGTCTCCAGATGGAGGCCGCCGTTTTCGTCGATCGCTTTCCTACTTAAAAAACTAGCTCAGGCGTTCACCGTTACCGACCGCGATTAAAACTCAAAGCGCGCATTAATCTGCAGCTGCCTGGCACCGTATAGGTTTCCAGACGTCGTCGATACGCTTTGGAACGATGCTGAAGGCGACAGACAGCCGTTCACGTGTCCCGCACAAGCACCCGAGCCTGCGTTTGAATATGTGAACGCCGTCGCATTGACGCCCGTCACGATCGTGCTGTTAAACAAGTTAAACGCGTCGGCCGAAAATGAAAGCCGATACTTCTCCTTCACGTTGAATTCGCGTCCGAGGCGGAAATCGATATTGGTAAAGTTCGGCAGATTATAAAAGTTTCTCGGTATCC
>DATEGW010000149.1:0-35484 GCA_035279845.1 Candidatus Acidiferrales bacterium
CAGACGTTCATGTTCGACAATGATGACCGGATTCTTGGCGTGCTGCCGTTCTTCCATTCGTTCGGATTTACGGTGACGCTCTGGCTTCCGGCCGTTTACGGCGCGGGCGTCGCGTTCCATCCGAGCCCGATTGACCTTGCCGCAATCGGAGAACTCGTCCGCGATTACGACGTGACCTTTCTGCTTTCGACGCCGACATTTCTCGAAAAGTACGCACGGCGCTGCCTGCCCGAAGATTTCGGAAGTTTGAAAAACGTGGTCGTCGGAGCGGAGAAATTGCCGGAGCGCCTCGCTCAAGCTTTTGAAGACCGTTTCGGATTGCGGCCGCTGGAGGGCTATGGCTGCACGGAGTGTTCACCGATCGTGGCAGTGAATACGCGCGATTTTCGGGCCGCCGGATTTCATCAGGTGGGAGCGAAGCGCGGATGTATCGGTCATCCTCTTCCTGGGGTTAGCATAAAAATTGTCGATCCCGAAACACACAGCGAACTGCCGCCCGATTCGCCAGGTCTACTGCTCGTCAAGGGACCGAACGTGATGCAGGGTTATCTGAATAATCCGCAAAAGACCGCCGACGTATTGGAAGACGGCTGGTACGTTACAGGCGATATCGCAGCCGAGGATGAAGACGGATTCCTAACCATCACGGACCGGATGAGCCGATTCAGCAAAATCGGCGGCGAGATGGTTCCACACATCAAAGTAGAGGAGAGCCTTCATGAAGCGATTGATGCCACGGAGCAGCGGCTCGTGGTGACGGGCGTTCCCGACGGCAAAAAGGGTGAACGGCTCGTCGTGCTGCACACGCTCAGTGCCGATGAGCTAGGTGCCGCTATCGAAAAGCTGCCCGCCATGGGCCTGCCGAATCTCTGGCTTCCGCGCGCAAATCAATTCTATTTTATTGAAGAATTGCCGCTGCTCGGAACCGGCAAGCTCGATCTACGCCGCGTGAAGCAACTGGCCCTCGAATTTTCGCCTGCATCGGACGTATGATCGCTTGGGGCGAATTTCATTCGAGGTATGAAAATGAACAACAAGCTCATCGGTCGCGCGGCGACGTATACGATCTGTACCGCCTGCATCGCTCTTTTCTTTAGCCCAATCGCCGGGCCGCAAGAGCAGACAGCGCAACCCGCGTTCGGATCCTCGAATCCGTTTTACGCACCCAGTACACTACCCTTCCATGCGCCGCCTTTTAACAAAATCAAGGACTCCGACTACGAACCGGCGATCGACGCGGGCATCGCTCAGAATCTGGCCGAAATAGATAGAATTGCAAACGATTCCGCAGCGCCGACGTTCGCGAATACTTTCGTCGCGATCGAGAAGAGTGGGCAACTTCTCGATCGTGTCCAAGCCGCCTTCAACGGCGTGGCTGGAGCGAATACCGATCCGACGCTGCAAAAAATTCAGGAGATTGAGGCTTCTAAGCTCGCGGCGCTGCAAGACGCCCAAATGCTTAATCCGAAGCTCTTCGCGCGCGTCAAAGCAGTCTACGATAAGCGCAGTTCACTGAAGCTCGATCAAGACTCGATGCATCTGGTTGAGCGCACGTATGCAAATTTCGTTCACGCGGGCGCAAATCTCTCCGACGCAGACAAGAAGCAGCTGAAACAGATCAACGAGCAGCTTGCAACGCTCTCGGCGACATTCATGAATAAGCTGCTTGCTGCCGCCAAAGCGGGCGGATTCGCCACAACCGACAAGTCCGCGCTCTCCGGTTTGACGGGCGAGCAGATGGCCGGCGCCCAGAGCGATGCCAAAACCGCCGAGCAGCCCGGGTATCTGATTCCTTTGCAGAATACGACGCAGCAGCCGTTGCTTACGTATCTGAGCAATCGTAAGACACGAGAAACGATTTTCACCAATAGCTGGAATCGCGCCGAGCACGGCGATGCCAATGACACGCGTGACACGATCGCACAAATGGCCAAGCTCCGTGCGGAAAAAGGAAAGCTGCTGGGCTATCCGACGTTTGCGGCCTGGGAAGTTTCGGACCAGATGGCGAAGACGCCCGAAGCCGTGCTGCACTTCCTCGACTCGCTCACTCCGGCCGCCACCGCCAACGCAAACTCCGAAGCGAAAGAGATTCAAGGTGTGATCGACGCACAGCACGGCGGCTTCGCTCTTGCGCCTTACGACTGGAATTTCTACGCGGAACAGTTGCGCAAGCAAAAATACGGCGTGGACGAGGCCGCGGTGCGTCCCTATTTTGAATTGAATCATGTGCTGGAAGACGGCGTCTTTTACGCCGCGACGCAACTCTACGGGATCACGTTTCACGAGCGGCACGACATTCCCGTCTACAACCGCGACGTGCGGGTTTTCCAGGTGAACGATGCGGACGGCAAACCGCTCGCGCTCTTTTATATCGATTTCTTCAAGCGCGATAATAAGCAGGGCGGCGCATGGACGGACGGATTCGTTACCCCGTCAAAACTTCTCGACCGACTACCTGTGGTCTATAACGTGGAAAATTTTGCGAAGCCCGCGCCCGGACAGCCTGCGCTACTTAGCTACGACGATGTTTCGACCATGTTCCACGAGTTCGGGCACGCGCTGAATGGAATGTTCTCCAACGGCGAATACCCTTCGCTCGCTTCGCTTGGTGGCGATATTCCGCGCGATTTTGTCGAATTCCCTTCGCAGTTCAACGAGCACTGGCGCGACGATCCGACCGTATTCGCTCACTATGCGCGCAACTACAAGACCGATGCGCCGATGTCGCAAGAACTTGCCGCAAAACTGCGCGCGTCTTCGAAGTTCAATCAGGGCTACGCGCTCACGGAGTTGCTGTCGGCCGCCGAACTTGATATGCAGTGGCATCTCTTGCCGGCAACTGCGCCCGTCCAGAATCCAGACACATTTGAGAAGGCTGCTCTCGAAAAGAGCCATTTGTGGCTTACGGAAGTGCCTCCGCGATATCGTTCATCGTATTTTCTTCATATCTGGGCGGAGGGATATGAGGCAGGCTATTACGCTTACCTTTGGAGTGAGATGCTCGATGACGACGCGTATGCGTGGTTCACCCAGCACGGCGGGCTAACTCGTGCGAACGGCGACCGGTTTCGCAAGATGATCCTATCGCAAGGGCGTGTACCGGATATGGAAGCGCTTTACGAAGCATGGCGTGGAGCGAAACCCAATCCGGACGCACTGCTTCGCCAACGCGGCCTAAAGCCCTAGAAGTCAAAGGTGAGACCGGCACTCGCTGAATGCCTTAGCGCATCTCAGGTAGGTCGCGCGGCAGACGAGAACGGTTCGGAATCATCTTGTGGAGGCGGAATGAACAGGTTGAGCCACCAACCGCACGCCCAAGGCGGCGCAAACGCGGCTCACCGTGTCGAATCGCGGGGCGCTATCGGGACGCAAGGCTTTGTATAGGGCTTCCCGCGTGATCCCCGCTGTCTTGGCGATCTCCGTCATACCGCGAGCACGCGCAATGTCCCCCAACGCCGATGCCAGTAAAGCCGCATCGTTTGCCGCCAGAATGTCCGTCAGATACGCAGCGATGGCGGTTTCACTGTCGAGATAGTGTGCTGCGTCGAATTCGGGCAGATCAGCGCTATTGATGCGTTTGCTCATGATTTTTTCTCTCCTCCCTCTAGCAACGCGGCCAGTGCTTTAGCCCGTTTGATGTCCTTTTTCTGTGTTCGTTTCGAGCCGCCCACAAGTAGAACAATAAGCTGGGTCCCGCGTCGGGTGAAGTACAGACGCCACCCCGCACCCAAATGGATGCGTAACTCCGAAACGCCCTCACCCACCGGCTGAACGTCTCCCATTAAACCGCGTTCCAATTTTGATTCTGGCAACAACCACGCCGCGTACCGTTTCATCCTTCAACCCGTCGAGCCAAGCGGTAAATTCGGGCAGAATACGAACCGAGAACATAAGCTAGTGTAATCGACCGATTACACAGCTGTCAATCGGAGAGATCGTCGAAAGTCGTCTTTCGTCGCAATACTCTCCGGCGCTAACCCCAGCCGCGAGGCTCGGGCTCCGAGGAATTCTTCACGCCGCGCTGCGGGCTTTGCTCTTCTCGCCAAACAGCTTAATCATTTCGCGATTGAAGGCTGGAATGTCGTCCGGTTTCCGGCTGGAGACGAGATTGCGATCGACCACGACTTCTTGATCCGTCCACTCGGCGCCTGCGTTTTTCAGATCCGTCTTGAGCGACGGCCACGACGTCATTTTGCGGCCTTTTAGCGCGCCAGCCTCAACGAGTGTCCATGGCCCGTGGCAAATCGCGGCGATTGGCTTTCCGCTATCTACGAATGCTTTCACGAACGAGACTGCTTTCGCGTTCATTCGCAGATGATCGGGATTCATCACGCCGCCGGGAAGCAATAGCGCGTCGAAATTGTCCGACTGCGCTTCTTCGAGTTTTTCCTGAACTGGGAATTTTTCTCCCCACTCCTTTTTTTCCCAGGCACGGACTTCCTTTTCTTGTGGAGAGACGATTTTTGTGTCAGCTCCAGCATCATCAAGAGCTTTGCGCGGCTCGGTGAGCTCGACGCGCTCGAAGCCGTTATCGACCAAGATTGCAACTCGTAGCCCTTTAAGATTATCCATGGCGACCTCCAATTTTCATGCTACCGCGCCTCTGTAAGGCGTCGTTCGGGCAGACGCTGTACGCTGCCACAATTTTTTACTTAAAAATTCCGTTGCCAGTCCATTGCTGCGTCTGCTTCCGACTACATCATTGTTCCGAGTCGAGCTACGAAAGAACACCGATACGCATGTACGCCTGCGGAGGCGAGACTAGATGCTATTTGGGGCGGCGGAGCTTCCCGCGAAATGCCATTGGCAACGCTGTCGTCGGATTCACGAGGGTTAATGTACGTTGCGCGAACTAGGCAATGCACAAAATGTGCGCGGGAGACGCGCGACGATGAGCGCTCGACTTCTGTTGTTCTCGGAGCGGCACTCAGGCGTATTCAGAAGGATATGGGATCAAATCGAAGAGGACGACTGCATCGATCTCGCCGCGCAAATTTCCTATTTCTTCGCATTGTCTCTGTTCCCTTTCTGCCTCGTGCTTGCCGTGATCGTAGGTTGGCTACCTTCGACGACAGCATGGCATTCATTCGCGATATGGATAGTGACATACCTGCCGAGAGAGTCGCAGCACCTGGTGTTCTCGACAATTTTGGGACTCTCGCACCATTCCGCCGGTTTTCTCTCGTTCGGGCTGATTGCCGCCCTGTGGAGCTCCTCTTCGGGATTCGTAAGCCTGATGGAATCGCTGAGCGTCGTTTATCTTGGGCGCGATTCGCGGTCGTTCTTTCGGAAACACGCGATTGCATCGGGCGTCGCGGTACTTACGATGGCGTTCGCAATGGCTACTTTCTGGCTCATGGCGCTAGGACACTGGAGTTTCGGCAGGTTCGTTGGACTAGTGGGCGCCTGGCGCGGGTCGGATCTAATGCTGGCAATTGGACGATGGGGCGCGACGGCGGTTGTAATGGGCTTGGCGATTGACTTGGCCTACTACTATTTGCCGGACGGGAAGCGGCCGTGGCACTGGATCACATGGGGCACCACCTTTGCAGTGCTTGCGCTTGCCGGGTCAACCGCGGCATTCAACCTTTACGTTCGGCATTTTTCCTCCTACCCGCGGATTTATGGAGCTCTCGGAGGATTCATTCTCTTGATGATCTGGATATACGTGATCTGCTTCATCCTGCTCGTCGGCGCCGAAACCGATCACGTACTGGAAGCACCGGCAAACGAAGCGAGGGCGGGGTGAGCGCGTGGAATATTGGAAGCAGGGCTAGGAGCATGCCAGGGCAAATGGTGCGGCAAATTAGCATCTCCACGCGGTTCTTTGCCGTCGCGGCGGTTTTCATCGCATCGGCCGCACACGCTCAACAGATGCAGCCCACCGACTATGCGGGATTCAACGGTCAGACAGTTTCAAAGGTCGAGATCGCGGCAAGACCCGGTGTGGATATGGACACGATCCGGCAGATGATCGTTCAAAAAGCCGGACAGCCCTTTTCGGCAGATGCCGTCCGGCAGAGCGTTGCCGCTTTGCAGCAGTCGCATCTCTTTACGGAAGTCCAGATGAGCATGGTGCCGGAAGAGGCCGGCTTAAACCTTACGTTTATTCTTCAGCCGGCTGATTACGTCGGAGTCGTTGAGTTCCCTGGCGCAGGCACCCGGTTTGCGTACACGGCGCTAATGCAAGCGGCGAATATTCCTGAACAGTCACCCTATACGCCCGGACTGGAGAATCAAGCCAGAAGCGGACTGCTCAATTTTCTGCACACGCGCGGCTTTTACAGCGCGGAGGTAACGCCGCAGATCGAGCGCGATGAGCCGCACCACATCGTCAATATTATTCTTCACTGTAGCCTCGGAAGTCAGGCGCGCATCGGACAGATCGAATTTGCCGGCATCAGCGATCAGCGTGCGACCGGGGTGCGCGGGGCTTTACGAGGTTGGTGGCCGAGGCTAAAACGCATTTCGCTCAGGCGCGGTCAGAAGTACTCGCGGCCTAGGGTCATAAAGTCCGTCCCTTACATTCGCGACCATCTGAAGGTCGCCGGTCAGCTGCCGCCTTCCATCCAGTTGGGAACGCCCAATTACAACGCGGATACGAACCGCGTTGACGTCAACTTCAAGATCACGCCCGGTCCCAAGGTCACAGTTAAGGTCGAAGGCACAAAGCTATCGGACAAGAAGCTGCATCAGCTCGTTCCCTTCTATCAGGAAGGCGCCGTTGACCTGGAGTTGGTGGACGAAGGCGAAGACAACATAAATGGATATTTCCAATCGAAAGGCTATTTCGATTCGAAGACGGACTCGTCCATGACGAAGCAAGATGACTCAGTAAGCGTCGTCTATACCATCGAACGTGGGAAGAAACACCGGCTAAAGGAAATTTATTACAACGGGAATCACTATTTCTCGGACAAGGACCTCGAGTCGCACCTAGCGATTAAAGAGGGGTTCCTGTTCCTGACGCGCGGGCATTTTAATCAGGAGCTATTAAATAAGAGCGTGAGTTCGATCGCGCTGATGTATCACGACGCCGGCTTCGAAAACGTCTCGATAAGTCCGAAAGTGGAAGATTTCGATCCGAAGGTCTACGTGACCTTCGAAATAACCGAGGGTCGCCAGAATCGCGTGGCCTCGCTGCACTTGGAGGGCAATGCGACGCAAACGCTGGCCGCTCTAAGCCGCAAATATCCCTTGCAGATGCGCGTGGGCCAGCCTTATTCCCCCAAGTTAATGGATACGGATCGTAATCAAATTCTCGCGGCCTACCTCGATCTCGGTTATCTCAACGCCACCGTACAATCCTCGGCTTCCCCCACGAAAGCCGATCCCACAAAGATGGATGTCACTTTCGCCATTCAAGAGGGCCCGCGCGCCTATATCTCAGACGTGGTAACCGTCGGCGAGCACCACACCAACCTCCCATTCATTCGTATCGCGGCAGGGGGAAATGTCGCGAAGGGCCAACCGCAAAGCCAACGCAATTTCCTCGAAGCGGAAACCAATTTGTACAATCTTGGCGTCTTTGATTGGGCCGACATCGCATCCTTGCGTCCTATCGTCGACCAAAACCAGGAAGAAGTGCTCATCAAGCTGCACGAATCCAATCAGAACTCGATGGACATCGGAGGTGGACTGGAAATTATTCCGCGAAGCGGCAACGTTCCCGTCAACACCGTGGCCGTACCGGGCCTTCCGCCGCTCAGCCTTGGAAACAAATTCAAGGTCAGCCAGCAAAGTTATGTCGGCCCACGCTTCACTTTCGACTTTGTGCGCCGCGATATACGAGGCCGCGCCGAAACAGCGACGATTGGCACTGTCGCGTCACGCCTGGATCAACGCGTCTTCTTCACCTACGCCGATCCATACTTTCACGGCTCGTCGTGGAGTTCATTGCTAAGCATCTCCGGCGAGCGCACAACCGAAAACCCGGTCTACACAGCGGAATTGGCGAACGCGTCCATCCAATTGAACAAGGCGCTGAATGGAAAACATACGGAGCAGTTGATTGGGCGCTACAGTTTCGACCGCACGAGCCTTTACGACGTCCTGATTCCGGGGTTGGTGCTCCCTCAGGATCGCCACGTCCGCCTCTCGACATTCGACGCCGAGTACATTCGCGATTCGCGTGACAAGCCGCTCGACGCGCACCACGGCGTCTATCAGACCCTCGACATCGGAGTTACTGCAACCGCTTTGGGTGCGAGCGCGAATTTCCTGCGAATTCTCGGGCAGAGCGCTTTCTATATTCCCGTGAAACCGTGGCTCACATGGGCGGACAATTTCCGCCTCGGATTTGCCCTGCCCTTTTCCAATAGCTACGTGCCGATCAGCGAGCGATTTTTCACGGGCGGCGCGGACTCGCTTCGCGGATTCCCGATCAATGGCGCCGGACCGCAAAGATCGCTCGCCGTTTGCAGCAATCCCGCCGATCAGTCCACCTGCTCGCTGATCAGCGTGCCGATCGGTGGCGAGATGCTCTTTATCGTTAATTCCGAACTCCGCTTTCCTCTGCCCATCTACCACGGTCTCGGGGGCGTCGTTTTTTACGACGGCGGTAACGTTTTCAGTAGCATTCGGTTCAATCAATTCACCGATAACTTCACGCATTCCATCGGAGCCGGGCTTCGTTACAACACGCCCGTTGGCCCGGTTCGATTCGATTTCGGGTATCGCATCACGGATGTTCCCGGAGTCAAGGCAACACAATATTTCGTCACGTTGGGACAATCCTTCTGACGCGCGCCTAAAGAGGCAGTGAGATTTGTCAAAGAAACGCATCATCCGAAACGCTTTGATTGGAATCGCGGCGGTGATCGCATGCCTTGTTATCGCGGTGGCCATTACGATCAACACGTCGTGGTTTCGAAATTTCCTTAGGGGAGAAATCGGCAAACTAGCTCTCCAAGACGCCGGCGCGCAGGTGCAAATCGGATCGATCTCCACGCACTGGACGCGGTTCGTCTTCGATCTGAATAACGTCGTTGTTGACGGGAACCGAAAGCCATCCCCAAATCAGCCGCCGCTTCTGCAGGCAACCCGACTCGAGGTTGGCCTGCGCTTCTGGCCGCTGCTGCACAAGCGCGTCGAATTAAGCAAGTTGATCCTCGATGAGCCGATCATACATCTCCGCATTGACGCGCAGGGCCGCAGCAACTTGCCCGTATTTCCGCATCCCTCCAAATCCGGCAGTAGCACCGATACGATCTTTAATCTGAAAATCGCGGATTGTGCGATCAACTCCGGACAGATTTTCTACAACGACGCGGAAGTGCCGCTGAACGCGCGCTTGCACAATTTGAATCTCAAGACGACCTATGGCCTTTTAGCGTCGGAGTACAAAGGTTCGCTCTCATATGATCAAGGCGTGCTGGTCGCGCGCCAACTCGGCGCCATCGACAATGCCATGCAAGTCCAATTTTCCGCCACTCGCTCGGGGTTGTCGCTTAGTCCGCTCGTTCTCACCAGCGGCGCCTCGCGCCTGACGCTAAACGCCAATCTTACGAATTATCAAACGCCCCACATCGACGGGAAATATGAAGCAAACCTCTCGATTGGCGAACTCGCGAATATTCTTCACTCACCTTCGTTGCCCACCGGCAACGTTACATCTAGCGGAACCCTCGCCTATCAAGCCGGACGGGATCGCCAATTTATCGCTGCGTTGAACCTGCAAGGCCGCATGCACAGCAATCGCCTGGATTTCCAAAAAGGACAAACCGATCTTCCAGCGAATAATGTCAACGCGGATTACTCCTTGCAGAACGCGACACTGCGAGTACCCAAGCTCGTTGCGGACACCCTTGGCGGCAAAGCACGCGCAAATTTTGAAATGCAGCACATGGACGTACAGCATGCGTCGTCACGGCTCATAGCATCTTTGCAAGGTGTATCGCTCACAACCGCGAGCAATGAACTCGCGTCCGGCAATGTAAAGAATGTCAAAAAGGTTCCCTTCGCCGGCACAACAGACTTGCGACTGAACGCCGCATGGTCGGGCGCCATTCAAGATGCCGTGGCGCACGCGCGCCTCACGATCACCAGTCGCGGCAAGGGGGCTTCCCCGCAGAGCATCCCCGTCAATGGACTCGTGACAATCGATTACAACGGGCCGCGAAGCACAATTTCCTTTGGACAATCCTATCTGCGAACGGCAAATACCCACCTCGCGATTGCTGGCACATTGAGCTCGCAAAAAGGAGGGCATTCCACTCTGACGCTACTCGCCACCACGAGCGACTTGAACGAGACGGCCGAAGTCGCGAGCATGGTGCAAAGCGCGATGCAATCGGCCGGTACGCCTTCGCGCATTCCCCAATTGGGCGGCTCTGCAAGCCTCACCGTTCGAGCCACCGGCACGGCGAAGAGTCCGCAAATTCTCGGCCGTCTCACCGCGGCAAATTTATTCGTCGCCGGGAGCCACTGGCAAGCCCTCGCGCTCAACATCAAAGGCAACTCCTCCAGTATAGAAATACAGAACGGGACGCTATCCACCGGCGGCAAAGCTCAACTCGTGTTCAATGCAGCAGCCGTCTTGCACAATTGGAGGTTATCTGAAGATAGCCAGATTCAGTTGCACGCAACCGTCGCGAATATGCAGCTGGCCACGGTCCAGGAAATCGGCGAATTGCATTACCCGTTGACCGGCACCGTGTCAGCTAACATCTCTGTCACAGGAAGGAAGTCCGCGCCCGAGGGCAAAGCCACTCTCACTGTGTCAAATGCTTCAGCATGGAACGAGCCGGTCAGAAATCTTGCTGTAGACGCCGAATTTCGCGGAGACGCGATTCAATCCACAGCGAATCTCGAGATTCCCGCCGGCAAGCTCTCGCTGAAAGCAAATTACACCTTGTCTACTCAACAATACGACCTGAACCTGCAAGGCAATGGCCTCGCACTAGCTAAGATCCCTGCCTTGCAATCTCGCGCGACGATTGAGGGCATGGCAAACATCCAGGCGAGAGGCACTGGCTCGCTTCGCGATCCTCAACTCGAAATGAAATTGAGCATTCCGCAGTTGCAGGCCGAGGGTCAGACGGTGTCGAATATGGTGGCCCAGGTCAATGTGGCGAACCAGCACGCCATCGTCGCATTTCAGTCCACTGTCTCTAAGGGTTCCGTCGAAGCCAAGGGTGATATCGCCCTAACGGGAGACCGATACACGACTGCAACGGTTGACGTACTCGCGCTGCCGATTGCGGCCGTTGCCGCCGATTTCCTTCCATCGCAAGCTTCCAAAATTGGCGGACAGACTGAAATTCATCTTTCCGTAAAAGGTCCGTTGAAATCTCCCTCGCAGATGCAGGCGCAGTTGCAGATGCCCACTCTCACGCTCACCCATGGAACGGCTCAAATCGCACTCGCCCGGCCGCTAGTGGCGAATTACTCAGACGGGACACTCACAATCACGCCCACACAAATAAAAGGTCCGGGCACGAATCTCACGTTCGGAGGGACGGTTCCCATTAAGAGCAAGGCGGCCTACTCACTTGTGGCGGACGGTGCGCTCGACCTCGGCGCAATTCAACAATTCGATCCGAATGTGAAAGCGGCCGGTCAGGTTGACATCCACATTCGCAGTGGCGGTCAACTTTCAAAGCCCACCATGCAAGGAGAGTTGCAGGTCAAAAATGGGGAGTTCACCACCGAATCGCTACCACTGGGCGTCGATAACCTGAACGCACAGATCAACCTTTCGGGCAATCGTGCGGACATCGCGAATTTCTCCGGCACTGTGGGAGGCGGAACGGTTTCCGCTCGAGGTTTCGCCACCATCGGTCACGGAAGCGCCTTCAATCTGGCTTTAAATGCGGACTCTGTGCGGCTTCGGTATCCCGAAGGCCTGCGCTCGGTATTAACCACGCAACTCAACTTCCGCGGAAATACGAACAGTTCATTTCTCACCGGCCGAGTGCAGGTGGACGGTCTTGAATTCACTCAACAGTTCGATCTGGCAAGCTTTGCAGGTGCATTTTCTGAGACATCGGCTGGTGGCCCCCCATCGCCCTTCGAAAAAAGCGTGAAATTGAACGTCGCCGTGAGCTCTTTGCAGCAAATCAACCTGGCAAGCAACAAACTCAGCATAGGCGGATCGGCAAATCTCGAGGTAGTCGGCACGATAGCCCAGCCCGTCGTGCTCGGAAGGATTGCACTCACGAGCGGCGAAGTCTTCTTTCTTGGCAAACGCTTTGCGATTCAAAGCGGCACAATCGAATTCGCAAATCCGGTGCGGACAGAGCCGGTCGTGCGGATGTTCGTCAATACGCGGATAGAGCAATACAACATCACGTTGAATTTGTCCGGACCTGTCGACCGCCTGCGCACCAACTACACCTCCGATCCCGCATTGCCTCCGGCTGACATTATTCACCTGCTTGCTTTTGGAAACACCACCGAAGAGGCCGGCGCGCAACCTTCTCAGGGTGCCGCGATGGGCGCTGAATCCGTGCTGGCGCAGGGCGTAGGCAGTAAAGTGGCTGGAAGCCTGGAGAATCTCACTGGCATATCGCAGGTGACGATCGATCCTTTGGCCACGAGCAATTCCGGCCAACCGGAACAACAGATCGCAATCCAGGAACGTGTCACCGGAAGCCTTCTCTTCACATTCAGCACGAACGTAAGCACGACTCAGGGGCAAACGGTTGAGTTGCAGTACGACCTCAATCGGCGACTCTCCGTGACGGTCCTTCGCGATCAAAACGGCGGTTACGGCATCGATCTCCGCTGGCACAAAGTCTTTTGAAACGAAGCGGCGCTTTACCGTTCCTTGAGTTTCCTCCGCCTCTCTACAGAACTTTCACCCGTGAACACAATATTTCTTCGGATGGCGGCAAATTCCTCTCGCGCCTGACAATTTTAACTGGTGCGGAGCGACTGTTTGCAGCGACGCAGTTAGATACAGGATTCTTCCGCCCAAACCTATCGGGAGGAACACAATGCAACAGAGTGCACTGAAAGAACTCTACGTAGACGAACTGCGCGACCTTTACGATGCCGAGGGGCAGCTAACGAAGGCTCTGCCCAAAATGGCAGAGGCCGCTACCGACGACGAATTGCGCGCGGGATTCGAACATCATCTTGAACAAACAAGAGGGCATGTTCAACGGCTTGAACAAATATTCGAAGGCATGGGTGAGAAGCCGAAAGGAAAGAAGTGCAAGGGTATGCAGGGCCTGATCGCTGAAGGCAAAGAGATGATGGAAGACGACGACCTTGAGGGTGAAGTTCTCGATGCGGGCCTCATCTCGGCCGCGCAGCGCGTGGAACATTACGAAATTGCCGCTTACGGTTGCGTCCGTTCCTACGCAAATTTGCTCGGCGATACGAAGGCTGCATCGTTGCTGGAAGAAACACTCGAAGAGGAAAAGGAAACCGACCGGAAACTCACGGAGCTTTCCGAAACCATCAACGTTGAGGCATCTGGCGAAGAGAGTAGGTCCGCGCAGGCATAAGCCAAGGGAACTCCGCGTATCGAGTGAGTGTGGCGACTCGGATGTTCCGAACGGCACGGCTTCACGGCTGCCGAAGATAGAGCGCATCGAAAGGGGCGGGGCGTCGAGAGTCTGTGTGGCAACTTGGATTCTGGAAGGGCACGGCTTCGAGCCGTGCCGTAAGCGGTGCAAACGCGCGTCGGCCGCTGAAGCCATCATTTATTGTTGCCACTCAGGCGCCCCAGCGCCATTGTTTTCAGCGACACCGGAGTCGAAAGCATTCGCCAATAGACAAAAATCGAATGGTTGAAACCCTCCACATTTTAGGAATCTCAGGTAGCCTGCGCGCCAGGTCTTACAATCGATCGGCGTTATGCGCTGCCGCTCGGATGGCCCCCGCGGGTTCGGCGGTCGAGATTGCGGACATTGGTGGCATACCGCTCTTCAATCAGGATCAGGAAAAGCAGATGCCACCCGTCGTGCTGGATTTTAAGAAACGCATACGCGAGGCCGATGCGATCCTGATCGCAACTCCTGAATATTGCTACTCAATTCCGGGCGTGTTGAAAAATGCCATGGACTGGGCCTCCCGTCCCTACGGAGAAAGCGCCTGGAGGGGTAAACCCATCGCTATCATGGGAGTCTCCGAAGGCATTTACGGCACAATCCTTGCCCAACAACATCTCCGCCAGATCTTCGTCGATTTAAAAATGTTTCCCGTCAATGAACCCGAAGTGATGATCTGCAATGCTGCAAAACATTTCGATGAAAATGGCGATGTCTCCGATCATGCCACCAAGGAACTCGTTCGCCAGTTGCTTCAGAACCTTGTGGACTGGACCATGCGGTTGCGCCCGGGCAGAGCGTAGCCGTGGCTGCGCTCATTCCGCTTCCCTTCTACACGGCGTTCGCATGTCCCGTAATGGCTTGCATGGATAGACAGCCCTCTGCGGGGCGTCCATGATTCCTTGATTATTGGGCTCGCTGCCCGCGCTCACCATGCCTCTCAGAAAATCAAAGCATCAGGAACCTAAGCCAATCGAAGTCCCTGAGCAAATCAAAGAGGAAATCGAGGAGAAGCAGGTACAGGAGCGCGTCGCAATCGGGGCGCACGTCGTACACGAAACGATCCGCCGTGAAGGTGAAGAAGAGCTCAAGCGCACTAACTCCGCCCTCGCATGGTCTGGATTCGCCGCCGGTCTTTCGATGGGATTTTCTCTCATCGCCGAAGGCCTCCTCCAGGCATATCTTCCGGATGCTCCATGGACGCCCTTGCTCTCGAAACTTGGGTACAGCGTCGGCTTCCTGATCGTCGTGCTCGGGCGGCAGCAACTGTATACGGAGACAACCCTCACCGCCGTATTGCCCCTTCTTTCCAAACGCGACGCTGAGACAGGAATAGCCACGCTTCGCCTTTGGGGAATCGTGCTTGCGGCAAACCTCGTTGGAACGTATCTCTTTGCCCTCTGCGTGGCGAAGGTTCCGATATTCTCGCCGCATATCCAACAGAGTCTCATCAAGGTGAGTCTTGGAGGCACGGAAGGCAGTTTCGGCGTGGTCTTCATGCGTGCCATATTCGCAGGATGGTTGATCGCGCTTATGGTTTGGCTTCTTCCGGCGGCCGAATCGGCGAAGGTTAGCATCATCATTATCACCACCTATCTGATCGGCCTTGGCGGCTTCAATCACGTTATAGCCGGCTCTGTGAAAACGCTGTTTCTGGTGGTGAGCGGATCCATACCGGCCTCAGCCTACTGGGTCCGCTTTTTTGCGCCGACGCTGCTGGGAAATATCGTGGGCGGCGTTTCCCTGGTCGCCTTCCTCGGCCATGCGCAAGTCGTCGCCGGTAAAGACGCGAATTGAACTAGACTGCCGCATTTAAGCCCGCAACCCCTTTTTGTGCCTCCAAAAACGTAATTTCCTGGCCGAAATCGCATTTATATGGCCCAAAGTGTCGCCATTTTGGCTAAACCACACTCCACGCTGCGCTCAAAATGCGGCAGAGTCGCGTCGGAGCGTCCGCAGGTGCAGAGCCGAAGCGTCTACATTTTGGCACACAAAAAGTCCTTGAAAATACCTTTAACGTATGGTAAACTCGCGCTCGGTTTTTACGTCATGGCGACCGTCGCAACAGTCAACCCGATTGAAGGAAATGGGCAGAGACCGGGCGTTCCACCACTCACCGGTTATCACTCACAGTTCACGCTTTTTCTAATCGACCGATGGGCGATTAGAAATCGACGTAAGTTCTTCCCCGTCAACAGAAAATCGATTTCTAATCGACCGAAAAAGGCGGTTTTTCAGCTCACTTCAAATTGGAAACCTGAGACTCTGCTACGCTCCCTTCTAATCGACAGTATTCGAATCAGAATCGAACCTAACTCTCGCCCTGTCAATAAAAGCCGCGTTTCTAATCGACAGTGAAAAGGAGGTTTTTCAAAGAGGGCTATCAATCCCACGATGAATCAGCGGATTCTTGACTGGGGCTGTGTCCGGTCGATAGACTGAGCTTGTACTTGGTAGAGGTGCGGAGGCCATGAGTAGCCGGGCCGCGGTTCCGAGCAGCGTCGGACGCCCGGTGAAAGGGGTTAAGAAGAAGACTCCGCCGAAATCGCCACGCGAGCTGACGCGTGCCGGTTGGGGGACAGGCTTAAAAGCCGGTCAACTGTCATCCGGTATGCGGATGGAGCGCTATCGAGGAGCGAGACGGTTGTCCCTCCTTCCTTATCTGCGTTCTCCACAGTCAAAAAACGATGGATGTTGCTCAGCTAACCCGGTCGCTGGTGGATATTGAGTCGACGTCGGAATACGAGGGCGATGTCGGCAAATATCTGTGCGCCTACTTATCCCGCGTAGCCGCTGGCACGGAAGGCCACGTCGAGCGCATGGATGTCGTTCACCTCGAAGGCGTTACACGGCGTTTCAATGTGCTTGCGCATTGGGGCGATCCGATCGTCACGCTCTCGACGCACATGGACACGGTGCCGCCTTTTTTTCCGTCCCGCGAAGATGCCGATTATATTTTTGGGCGCGGCTCGTGCGATGCGAAAGGCATCATCGCAGCCATGATTGCGGCGGCAGAGCGGCTGCTGGCGAATGGCGTGCGGAATTTTGGCCTGCTGTTTGTAGTTGGCGAGGAGCGAAGCAGCGCGGGCGCCGCGACGGCAAGCCGTTCGCCGCGCGGATCACGCTATTTAGTGAATGGCGAGCCGACGGAAAACAAACTGGCTCTTGCTTCAAAGGGTGCGTTGAGACTTGAGGTGAATGCAAAGGGCCGCATGGCGCATTCGGCATATCCGGAGCTGGGCGAATCGGCCATCAATGCCCTGCTCGATAGCCTCGAAGCAATCCGGCGAGTGCCGTTGCCCAGCGATCCGCTGCTTGGCCCGAGCACATTGAATATTGGCACGCTTTCAGGCGGGCGCGCACCAAACGTCATCTCCGACGCCGCCAAAGCGGAAATTCTTGTGCGATTGGTCGGCGATCCCGGGCCATTGCGCACGGCGTTTGCGGCGGCCAGCAACGGCCGCGTGGATATCAAGGAAGTGCTGTGCATACCGGCAATGAAAATGGAACGCGTGGAAGGCTTGGAAACGTGTGTGGTTTCATTTACGACGGATATTCCAGTGTTCGCCGGGACATGGGGCAAGCCGCTGTTGATCGGCCCCGGCAGCATTCACGTGGCACATACGTCAGACGAGAAGATTTCCAAACGGCAGTTGAATGAAGCAGTCGGAATTTACACCGAGATTGTGCAAAAGTTGCTGGCGGCTTAATTGGGTTTGGCTTAGCAGGATTTGAAGAGAGCGTGCGCGGGATATGAAGCTGGCGATTGTGGGCTACGGGAAAATGGGACGCAACATCGAGCGGCTCGCGCCGGAGTATGGCTGCGACGTGCAGTTGCGGCTGGATATTGACAACAATGCGAGTTTCCAGGGAATGACAACCGAGAATTTTCGCGGCATCGATGCGGCCGTGGAATTCTCAACACCTGCTACGGCCATCGACCACATCGAGCGGCTGGCTCATCTGGGCATAAATTCAGTCGTTGGTACAACCGGTTGGTTACCCGACGTCGCGCGGGCGCGGGCAGCTGTCGAAAAGGCTGGGACAGCTCTTGTGTGGGGCGCTAATTTTTCGGTCGGCGTAAATCTTTTTTCGCAAGTTGTTGCCGAAGCTGCTGAGTTGTTTGCGCGCCAGAAAGAGTACGGCGCATGGGCCTGGGAGATACATCATTCGACGAAAAAGGATGCACCGTCGGGGACTCTGCTCGCACTGGTCGAACAAATGAAAAAGAGCGGGTATGATAGGCCCATCGACACGGGCAGCAATCGCGCCGGCACGCACCCGGGTACGCACGAGATTGGATTCGACTCTGCTGACGATACCATCACGATCCGGCACACGGCTCGAGGCCGCGACGGCTTTGCACGCGGCGCGCTGCGTGCGGCACGCTGGGTCGCCGGTAAGAAGGGCTTTTTTGAGTTTCGCGAAATTGTAAACGAGCTGTAGCATTTGTTGCTTTGGTTCGCAGGAGGAAGAAATGTTTACGGGATGCGGCACTGCGCTGGTCACGCCATTTCGACGCGACCTTTCCCTAGACGAAGAGGCACTGCGGCGATTGTTGCGCCGCCAAATCGACGCGGGAATCGATTTTCTCGTACCATGCGGGACGACGGGAGAAAGCCCTACCCTCAACCATGAAGAACAAGTCCACGTCGTCAAGATCACGGTCGAGGAAGCCCGTGGCAAGGTGCCCGTCGTTGCAGGCGCCGGAGGCAACAATACCGTCCACGTAATCGAAATGGCGCGAGAGTTTGCCTCGTGCGGCGCAAACGGCCTTTTGTCCGTCGCGCCCTATTACAACAAACCGACTCAGGAAGGCCTGTACCAGCACTACAAGGCGCTTGCCGAAGCTGTTTCCCTTCCCATTGTTGTGTACAACATCCCTGGCCGTACGGGGGTCAACATCGAGCCATCCACTCTTCTGCGCCTTGCGCAGATCGAAAATATCGTCGGCGTGAAGGAAGCCTCGGGAAATATCTCGCAAATGGCTACGATTCTCGCGGCTGTGCCGAAAGATTTCGCCGTGCTATCGGGTGACGACGGCATCACGCTGCCGCTGATGGCGCTCGGTGGGCGCGGTGTGATTTCTGTAGCCTCCAATGAGATTCCCTCGGAAATGACGCGTATTGCAAAGCTAGCCAATGCGAACGACTTTGTCGCCGCGCGCGAACTGCACAATCGCTGGTTCCCGTTAATGGAAGTGAATTTCGTCGAAACTAATCCGATTCCCGTGAAATCGGCGCTTGCGCTGATGGGTTTGTGCCAGCCTGTGTTTCGGCTTCCGCTCGTTCCTCCAAAGGCGGAAAATCTGGCGAAAATCCGCAACGTGCTTGAATCTACCGGCCTGCTGACGCAGAAAATCTATGCTGCAAGCTGAAATCGAGCGGCTCTTCGACGCAGGCACGATCGACTATAGCGAGCACGAACGGCGCCTTTTCCAAGAATTCAAGAATGGACTGAACGCAGGCAAGATTCGCGCAGCTGAGCCTGACGCGTCCGCAAGGGCCGGATGGCGCGTGAACGCCTGGGTGAAAAAAGGCATTCTGCTCGGATTTCGCATGGGCGCCATCGTCGATATGTCCATCGACGACACACGGCAG
This sequence comes from Candidatus Acidiferrales bacterium, assembly GCA_035279845.1. Taxonomy (GTDB): domain Bacteria; phylum Acidobacteriota; class Terriglobia; order Acidiferrales; family UBA7541; genus Palsa-295. Next base: position 19,100 of record DATEGW010000149.1, read on the forward strand.
CCATTTTTCGACAAGTCCACATATCCGGTGAAGCGGTTCGACGCCACCTCAGGTGTACGCATTGTCCCGGGCGGATCGAGCGTTCGCGATGGATCCTACGTGGCGCGCGGCGTTACCTGCATGCCACCAATGTTTATCAATGCCGGCGCGTTCGTGGACGAAGGCACGATGATCGATTCGCACGCTCTTGTGGGAAGCTGCGCGCAAGTCGGAAAGAAGTGCCATATCTCGGCCGCGGCACAAATTGGAGGGGTGCTCGAACCGGTGGGTGCACTGCCGGTGATCATCGAAGACGAGGTGCTCATCGGCGGAAACTGCGGCGTCTACGAGGGCACGGTTCTCAAACGACGCACCGTGTTGGGGACGGGAACGATCCTGAATCGCTCGACGCCCGTCTACGACATCGTGACCGGCGCAGTGTACACGGCAAGCGACGATCAGCCGCTGATAATCCCGGAAAATGCTGTCTTGGTGGCAGGTTCACGGGCGATCCCGCATGGGCGCGGGAAGGAGTGGAACTTATCTCTCTATACGCCCGTGATAGTGAAATACCGCGACGCGAAAACCGACACGAAAGTGCAACTGGAAGAACTGCTGCGGTAGGGGGACGGCCAAAACTTATATCGGGTTGCACGAAATGAATGCTGTCCGCGATGCGGAGATTAAAAAACACACACGATTACTTGACAAATAGAATTAGTTGCCCTAATTTTGAATGCGTTATGAAACTGCTGCGGGTGAACCATCATAGCCATCATCACCATATGAACCCGCGGCGGTGTGGCTAGAAGCCAGAAATCTCTGGACTGATAGGCCCGCTGGCGCGGTAAGCGTCAGCGGGCTTTTTGTTTTTCAGCACACGAATACAATGAGCAGCAGATTCGAGAGGCCAACAAGCTATGGACTTGGATTTTGAAAAGGAAAACGGGCTCATTCCAGCGATCGTTCAGGATGACAAAAACGGCGAAGTCCTGATGCTCGGTTTTATGAATCGCGAGGCACTGACCAAGACCCAGGAAACCGGCTACGTGACGTTTTATAGCCGTTCGCGCAAAAAGCTGTGGACCAAAGGCGAAACAAGCGGCCAAAAGCTCGTCCTGCGAGACATGCGTGTCGATTGCGATCAGGATGCGCTGCTCGTGCGCGTCACGCTCGAAGGCGGCGCTGTCTGCCATGAGGGATACCGTAGCTGCTTTTTCCGCAGCGTCGCGCGCAACGGCGAAGCAACGGTCGTAGCGGAGCGCGTGATTTCGCCCGACGAGCTCTACGGAAAGGCGAAAAATTAAATGAGCCGGTTGAAATTGGGCATTCCCAAAGGCAGCCTTCAGGAATCCACGGTTGAGCTTTTTGCAAAGGCCGGCTGGCGGATTTCGATCGGCTCGCGCAGCTATTTTCCCGGCATCGACGATCCGGAAATCGAATGCATGCTCGTCCGTGCGCAGGAGATGCCGCGATATGTGGAGAGCGGCGCGCTCGATGCGGGACTGACGGGCAAAGATTGGATCATTGAAACCGGCGCCGAAGTGGAGCAAGTGGGCGAACTAGTTTATTCGAAGACAGGCCTCGGACGCGTCCGCTGGGTGCTGGCCGTTGCGGAAGATTCGCCCATGCAGTCGGTGCGCGACCTCGAAGGAAAGGTGATTGCCACCGAAGCCGTGAAAATGACGGAAAAATATCTTGTGAAGCACGGCGTCAACGCGCGCGTCGAATTTTCATGGGGCGCCACGGAAGTAAAAGTTCCTCAACTGGCGGATGCTATCGTCGAAGTCACCGAAACGGGCAGTTCCCTGCGTGCGAATCATCTGCGTGTTGTCGATACGCTGATGGAATCGATGACGGTCTTTATCGCGAATCGTGCCGCGCTGCAAAACGCCTGGAAACGAGAAAAGATCGGGAACCTGATGCTTCTCCTCGACGGTGCGATCAAAGCCTACAACCGCGTCGGGCTCATGCTTAACGTGCGGAAGGCGGATTTGGAGAACGTGCTCGCCGCCCTGCCCGCGCTGCGCAATCCGACTGTCGCGCAACTCAGCGATCCGGAGTGGGTAGCGATCAATACGATTATCGAGGAGAAAACGGCACGCCAGATCATCCCAAAACTGAAAGCGGCTCGCGCCGAGGGTATCGTCGAATACCCGCTGAACAAGGTCGTCTACTGATGCGCGTTCTGCCGCTGAACAATTCGACGGAAGCGAAGATTCTGTCGTCGCGACGCGCCAGCGATCATGCGGCTGAACCGATTGCGGCACGGATCATTGAGGACGTGCGTAAGCGCGGCGATGAAGCGCTATTTGCCCTTACAAAGAAATTCGATGGCATTAAGATCGATGCCGAAAACCTCTGGGTCTCGCGCGTGGAACTCCGTGACGCCAGGAAGCGTGTTTCGCAAGAATTTCTCGCGGCGATCGATCATACGGCACGGAACATTCGCGCGGTGGCACAAAAACAGCGCCCTCCTGAGTGGATGATCGAAGTCGAGGCTGGCGTCCGCGCTGGCCAGATCGTTCGCGCGATCGATTCAGTCGGCTGCTATCTGCCTGGCGGCAGATTCTCGCTGGTTTCCACGCTCCTGATGACGGTGATTCCAGCGCAGGTAGCGGGCGTAAAACGTATTATTGTCGCCAGCCCGCAGCCCGGAGCCGCTCTGCTTGCCGCCGCCCAGCATTTCGGTATCGAACGAGTGGCCCGGATCGGCGGAGCCCAAGCTATCGCAGCTCTAGCTTACGGAACGAAGTCAATCGAACGTGTGGACAAAATTTGCGGCCCTGGAAACCGCTTTGTCGCCGCCGCGAAACGGCTTGTGAGCAATGATTGCTCCATCGATATGCTCGCAGGCCCCACTGAAGCAATTGTCTTTGCGACGAGCGGAAAAGCGGAATTCATTGCAGCCGATTTGATCGCTCAAGCCGAGCACGATCCGGACGCGGTCTGCATCCTTGTCACGACATCGACAACCCTCGCGCACGCCGTCGCGAAAGCCGTAGAGTCCCAGCTCGCAGAATTGCCGGATAACAATCTCGCACGCCGCTCGCTCGCGACCAATGGGGCGATACTCGTGGCTAAAACTGCTGCCGAAGGCGTGCGCTTCGTGAACACCTTTGCACCCGAACATTTGACGATTACCGGCGACATTAAACCGCTGCTGGCTAAAATCACGTCCGCGGGCAGCATTTTCGTGGGCGATTGGAGCGCACAGACATTTGGAGATTACGCGACCGGCACCAATCATGTTCTGCCGACGGCTGGCGCCGCGAGGACACGCGGCGGCCTCTCAGTCACGGATTTCGTGAAATGCATTAGCGTGCAGGAGGTATCGCGATCCGGATTCGCGCGGCTCGCGCCGGTGGCCGCTGAATTCGCACGAGCAGAAAATCTTTTGGGGCACGGACGCTCCGTCGAGGTACGCCGATGAAGCGAGCAATTAAAGTGCGTGCGGCTGTGGAAACGATGCGGGCGTATCATCCGCCGCTGGAAGGCCGCACGGAGAAGTTGCGCATGGACTTTAATGAGAATCCAATCGGGTGTTCGCCTTCCGTGCTCCGTGCGCTGGCGAGGCTCACGGCCAATACCATCTCAGCCTATCCCGAGCAGGAGACGGTACGCCGCAAAGTGGCGCGTTATCTTAGGGTGGACCCGACAGAACTCCTCCTCACGAACGGGACCGATGAAGGACTCAGCCTTATCGTGAATACGTTCGTCGAGGCTCGAGATACTGTGTTGCTCGTCGAGCCTACCTATGCCATGTATCGTTTCTATTCCGAATTAGCGGGTGCCCGCATAGCGGCGCCTCGTTACGACGCAAAAATGGAATTCCCTTGGAACGATGTGCTGACCGCATTGCGCAAGGGCCCGCGCGTATTGTTCCTACCCAATCCGAACAGCCCCATCGGCGCGATTCTTTCGCAAGATGAATTGCGACGGCTGCTGAAGGCTGCTGCGCGCACGATGGTCGTTGTCGACGAAGCCTACTTCGAATTTTCTGGCATCACCGTGATTCCATGGATTCGCAGTTATCCAAATTTGATTGTCACCCGAACGTTTTCTAAAACATCGGGAATGGCAGGCTTGCGGCTAGGATGCATTCTTGCGCATAGCGAGCTTGCCGCTTTGATGCGCAAAGCCCAATCGCCATATCCCGTGAACGCCGCGGCCCTGGCGGCGGCCCGAGCGGCAATCAAGGATAAGAAGTTTATCCGGCGCACTGTTCGCGAAGTTCATGAGGGAAAGCGTGAACTGGCAAATGCACTCGTGCGACTAGGAGTGAAACACTTCCCCAGCGCGGGCAATTTCCTGCTCGTCCATTTCGGCACGCGCGCCCGGAAAATCGTCGCGCGTCTCGCGCGCAGAGGCATCCTTGTACGCGATCGTTCCAGCGATTTTGGCGGCGAAGGCTATGTGCGAATCACTATCGGCACTCTCGACCAAACGCGCCGGCTGCTGCGCGAACTGGACGCAATCCTATGAGAAAAGCCGCGCTGCACAGAAGGACGAAAGAAACGGACATTCGTATCAAGCTGAATCTCGATGGTCGCGGAAACGCGACTGTTTCGACCGGCGTGCGATTCTTCGACCACATGCTTGAGCAGATCGCGCGTCACGGCGCGATGGATTTGGATTTGCAAGCTCGTGGCGATTTGGACGTGGATCAGCATCATACGATAGAAGACGTCGGTATCGCTCTCGGCGAAGCTATCAAAGAGGCACTCGGAAACAAGCGCGGGATTTTGCGCGCCGGCTACTTCCTTATGCCGATGGACGATTGCCTGGCGGCAGCGGCGCTCGATTTTTCCGGCCGCGCGTATTGCGTCATTCAGTGGAAACCGGCCGCCCGCAATGTGGGCGATTTCCAAACCGAACTGCTTGAGGACTTTTTCCGTGCGTTCGCACAAGCCGCAGCGGCAAACGTTCACTTGCGCCTGATGTATGGACGGTCGTCACATCACCAAGTCGAGGCTATGTTCAAAGCATTCGCGAAAGCGCTCCGCTTTGCCGTAACGCGAGATAAGCAGTTGCGGCGCGTTTTGCCATCGACCAAGGGGTTGCTGTGAAGATCTCAATTGTTGATTATGGTGCGGGAAATTTGCCTTCGGTTGAACGCGCATTGGCAAAACTGGGCGCAGAGACGCAGCTCGCGACCGAGGCGGCGAACATTTCTTCTGCGAAGGCCATTGTCCTGCCGGGCGTCGGGCACTTTTCCGCATTTGTAAACGGCCTGAGAGAAAGAAATCTCGTTGACTCATTGCGAGAGGCGTTCGACGAAGGTGTGCCGATTCTGGGGATTTGCCTTGGACTTCAGGCAATGTTTGAATCAAGCGAAGAAGCGCCGGGAGAACGAGGATTAGGATTTCTTTCGGGCGAAGTGCGCGCCTTGCCCGCGAATGTAAAATCGCCGCATATCGGTTGGAATCAATTGCGACGCACGCAAAGCGGCACACTCCTCAAGGGCGTGCCCGAGGACGCGTTTTTCTATTTCGCGCATTCATTTGCAGCGTCTGCGGAGGCAGCACCTACCTCCGCCGCATGCGACCACGGTATGGCATTCGCAGCCGTTATCGAGCAGCGCAACCTTCTCGCCGTGCAATTTCATCCCGAAAAATCCGGCGAAGCGGGCTCTCAGGTCCTGCGCAATTTTGTGGAGGCGGTGCAGTGACGCTCGCACGCCGGATAATTCCCTGCCTCGATGTCGATGCCGGACGCGTCGTAAAGGGTGTCGAGTTCGAAGGGCTGCGCGATATGGGCGATCCCGCCGAACTTGCCGCGCGCTACAACTCAGAAGGCGCGGATGAATTGGTTTTCCTGGATATCAGCGCAACACACCAGGACCGCGAAACCTTTCTTGAGACGATTCGCCGTGTGGCGCAACACCTGAATATTCCGCTCACGGCAGGGGGCGGAATTCGCTCGATGGAGCAAGGGCGCGCCGTGCTCCGTGCAGGCGCCGATAAGGTGACGGTAAACACTGCCGCGATCAAGCGTCCCGATCTGATTTCAGAACTGGCGCAGCAGTTCGGCGCGCAGGCCGTCGTCCTTTCTATCGATGTGAAGCGGAGTGATACAGGTTGGGAGGCTTATACGCGCGGTGGCCGCGACGCGACGGGTATCGATGCTGAAAAGTGGGCGCGTGAGGCCGTGTCGCGCGGCGCAGGAGAAATTCTTCTCACTTCGATCGATCGCGATGGGACTTGCACCGGTTTCGATTGCGAATTAACGGCCATGATCGCCCAGGCCGTACCTGTGCCCGTCATCGCCTCCGGCGGCGCGAATACATTCGACGATTTCTTTGACGTTTTCGAAAAGGGGCATGCAGACGCCGCCCTTGCTGCCTCTATTTTTCATCAGGAGACTCATTCCATAGGCGCGCTGAAGGCCTTTTTGCATCGGCGGCACGTGCCGGTCCGGCTGAGCAAATGATCGGAGATGCTTGTGAGTGAGGAACGAGCGGATGATTGTTCCCTGTATTGACCTCCAAGGCGGAAGAGCTGTGCAGCTTGTGCGCGGACGCAAGCTGGCGCTATCTGTCACGGACGTGCTCGGTTTGCTGGAGCGTTTTCGCGGATATCCAATCCTGAACGTGATTGACCTCGATGCAGCTATGCGCAAAGGGTCGAACGGACCCTGGATCAAGCGCATTTGCGCGGCCGCACCGATGGAAGTGCATGTGGGCGGAGGTGTACGGACCGTCACGCGTGCGCAGCAATTGCTTCGTTGGGGCGCGGCGAAGGTGATCGTGGGCAGCGCGGCCTTTCGCGATGGAGGGATTAACGCCAACTTCCTTACGGCATTGGCCGCACGAGCGAGCCGCCGAAACATCATCATTGCCCTTGACGCGGAAGGCGGACGGGTCGTGATTCGCGGTTGGCGCGAGCGGCTGAAACTGAGGCCGGAAGACGTGATGCCCAAGCTGGAACCCTACTGCTGCGGGTTTCTCTGCACGTTTGTCGACAATGAAGGCACGATGAAGGGTACGAATCTGGCATGGTTTCGTTCCCTGCGCCGCGCGACGCAATTGCCCGTTACGGCGGCTGGTGGCATTCGCAGTATGCGCGAGGTGAAAGCGCTCGAGAGATTAGGCATGCACGCCGCCATCGGAATGGCGATTTACACCGGCAAGCTGGCCGCCGAACAAACCGGCATCGCACCAATCGAGAAATCGATCCTCAAGAAACGATAGTCAAAAGCAAGTCTTTCGCTTCCACGCTCTGATTGGCAGACACGAGAATCTTTGCAATGCGTCCCGCAACCGGCGCGTAGATATTCGACTGCATTTTCATCGCTTCGAGCGTCATCAGCTTTTCGCCGCGCTGGATCGTTTGATTCACTTGCACTGTGATTCCCGTTATGACGCCCGACGTGGGTGCCGCAACATCTCCCGGATTTGCAGGATCCGCTTTGGGATGCGCGCGCGCCACAATCTTCAGCGATTTATCTCGAACGCGGACTTCGCGCGGCTGCCCGTTCAGTTCGAAGAAGAGCGTCCTCGAACCGTCAGGGTGTGCCTCGCCGACGGTCAGAAGCCGAATAATCAACGTCTTGCCCGCTTCGATCTCCACAGTAATTTCTTCGTCTGGCCGCAATCCATAGAGAAATGCGGGCGTCGGCAAAACGCTCACGTCGGCATATGTCTTCCGAAATGCGTCGAATTTCCCGAACACATCCGGATAGAGCAGCGAGCTCAACAGCTCATCATGCCGCACGGTTCGCTCAACCTTCTTCTCCAATGCTTGCTTCGCGGCGTTGAAATTAACAGGCTCCAGCAATGCACTCGGCCGCCCACGATCCGGCTTTCCGCCGCGGAGAATAATTTGCTGCAATTTCTTCGGCCAGCCGCCCGGCGGTACTCCCAATGCGCCTTGAAACATCTCGACAACCGAATTTGGAAATGACACGTCGTGGTGCACATCGAGTTTCAATACATCTTGCGGCCGCATTTCGCGTGACATCAAAAAAAGCGTCATGTCGCCTACGACTTTACTCGATGGCGTCACCTTCACGATGTCACCGAAGAGTTGGTTCACTTCCGCATAAGTGCTCTCGACTTCCCGCCAACGATGCCCCAGCCCCATCGCGGTAGCCTGCTCGCGCAGATTAGTGAATTGGCCCCCGGGAATCTCGTGCTGATAGAGGCGCGCCGAACCCGCACGAGGCGCGGAATCGAACGGTGTGTAATATGTGCGCACCACCTCCCAATAATCCGAGCATTCGTTGAGTGCATCGATGTCAAGCCCAGTATCTCGAGGCGTATTGCGCAGCGCTTCGACGATCGAATTCAGATTGGGCTGGCTCGTGACGCCGCTCATGGAAGAGACTGCAGCGTCCGCCACGTCTACGCCGGCGTCGCACGCCTTCAGCACGGAAGCGGAATTGATCCCGCTCGTATCGTGCGTATGGAAATGAATCGGAATGCCGATCTCCTGCTGTAACGTCTTCACCAGTTGAAACGCAGCATACGGTCGGCAAAGTCCTGCCATGTCTTTGATGGCCAGAAAATGCGCGCCAAGCTTTTCGAGCTGCTTCGCCATCGTGACGTAATATTTCAACGAATACTTTGGCCGCGATTTATCGAAAATATCGCCCGTATAGCAGATGGCGGCTTCGCAAACGCCGCCCGCGTCGAGTACTGCATCCATTGCGACGCGCATGTTGTCGATGGAATTTAGCGAATCGAATATGCGGAAAATGTCGATGCCTTGTGCAAACGCCTCGCGCACAAACTCGATAATCACATTGTCCGGATAAGATGTGTACCCGACTGCGTTTGCGCCGCGCAGCAACATTTGCAAACAGATATTCGGTATTCTTTGCCGTAGCTCGCGAAGCCGCTGCCACGGATCTTCATGCAAAAATCGCATCGACGAATCGAACGTCGCGCCGCCCCACACTTCCATGCTGAAAACGTTGGGCAATCGATGCGCCACCGCGGATGCCGTGGCAAGCAGGTCGTGCGTACGCACGCGTGTGGCAAGTAGCGACTGGTGCGCGTCGCGAAAGGTAGTATCCGTAATAAGCAGTCGCTTCTCTTTACGCGCCCATTGCGCGAATTTCTGCGGCCCGAGTTTCTTCAGAAGTTGCCGCGTGCCGGCAGGCGGGGCTGTGGCAGGCGCGTTTGGAATGGCTGGCGCGTCAAAGGGATACGGGGCTTTCTTTTCCTTCACCTCTGGGTTGCCGTTAAGAATCACATCGCCCAAGTACGAGAGCAGCTTCGTCGCCCGGTCCGCGCGGCTGGAGAATCGAAATAGCTCCGGCGATTGATCGAGAAACGCCGTCGTCGCTTCTCCGTTCTGAAATTTCGGATGATTGACGACGTTCTCGAGAAACGGAATATTCGTCTTCACGCCGCGTATACGAAATTCGCGCAGTGCGCGATCCATTCGGTGGCACGCCCCTCGCAAGTTCAAATCCCATGCCGTAACTTTCACGAGCAGCGAATCGTAATACGGCGCAAGCCGCGCACCCGAGTACGCCGAGCCTCCGTCGAGACGAATGCCAAATCCAGCTGGCGAACGGTATGTCGTCAGCTTGCCGTAATCCGGCGCAAAATGATTTTCAGGATCCTCGGTCGTGACGCGGCATTGCAACGCCGCGCCATAAAGCGGCACTCTTCCTGCTTCGGGCAGAGACAGCGGAGGCTCGTGCAGCTTATGTCCCTCCGCCACCTGAATCTGCGCGCGCACCAAATCGATGCCGGTCACAACCTCCGTGACAGTATGCTCGACCTGAATGCGCGGATTCACCTCGATGAAGTAAAACTTCTCAGCGTCCACGTCATAAAGGAACTCAACCGTCCCCGCGTTTCTGTATTTCGCTTGCCGCGCGATGCGAACTGCGGATTCGCAAAGCTGCTCGCGAACTTCCGGCGCAAGGTTCGTGGCAGGACCAACTTCCACCACCTTCTGGTGGCGCCGCTGCACGGAGCAATCACGTTCCCACAAGTGGATGATGTTGCCGTGTTGATCGGCCAATATCTGCACTTCAAGGTGCCGCGCACGCGGGAGGTATTTTTCCAGGAAAACTGAACCGTCGCCGAATGCCGCAAGCGCTTCACCCCGAGCCTCTTCCAGCTTGGCATCAAGCTGCGATTCCTCCAGCACAACGCGCATGCCGCGCCCGCCGCCGCCCATGGCGGCTTTTACGATCAGTGGGAAGCCGATTTTGCGCGCAATCTCTGTCGCTTCTTCTGCCGACGCTACGGCCTCTTCGGTGCCGGGCAGCACGGAAACGCCCGCCTGAGCCGCAAGCCGCCGAGCCGCGGTTTTGTCGCCGAGCAGCTCAAGCAGTTCCGGAGTCGGCCCGATAAATGTGATCCCGGCCGCGGCGCAGGCTCGCGCCAGCCTCGGATTCTCAGAAAGAAAGCCATAGCCAGGATGAATTGCGTCTACCTTTTTCTCGCGCGCAATATCGATAATGCTGTCGATATCGAGATACGCTTCGACTGGCCCCTTTCCGGCTCCTACCTGATACGCCTCGTCGGCCTTGAAGCGGTGCAGGCTGAGCCGGTCTTCCTGCGAATAAATCCCGACGGTGCGCAGCCCAAGTTCATTGGCTGCCCGAAGAATGCGAATAGCGATTTCACCCCGATTTGCAGCTAGTACTTTTGTGATTGTCCGTGTCTTTTTGGTTTTCATTGCGCTTTAGTATGCCTGGATAAACAATTCATACTACCGGAAGCCGCTGCGGGAGCAAACCAGTTAAGCATCTCCTAAAGCGGGTTGTGAGACCCAGACGCTTCGGAAGCAGCTTAGAGAGCCTCTACAGGAGGCACCCCGTCGCAAGCGACGCGCCGCCGTGGTAAAGTTACAACACTCGTTCTTGAAGTTGCGATTGCAGCACTGGGTTATGGGACGCTTCGCTTATTTTATGGCCAATACTGCGCAGGATTCCCTGCTTTTGTCGACTCTATCCGGCCTTACTGCATCGGGGCTTACTGCGACCAAGAACACGGAATTTGCGCCCGCAATACGCGACGCGGCGCCGCCGCTTGACGAGTACTACAACTCTCTCTTTGCGGCTTTCGGGCCACAACACTGGTGGCCGGGGCGGACGCCTTTTGAGGTAATCGTCGGGGCGATTTTAACGCAGAACACTTCCTGGACGAACGTGGAACGAGCGATCGCGAACTTGCGAAGGGCAAGATTGCTTACGCCGGGGGCCATTGAAAAAGCATCCCGCCAGAAGATCGAAGGGCTCATCCGCCCTTCGGGATATTTTCGGCAAAAGACGCGAAAGTTGAAAGCCTTTTGCACGTATTTGCGATGCGAATTCCGCGGCTCGCTCAAACGCATGTTCGCGCAACCGACCGCAGCGCTGCGAGAACAACTGCTGGGCGTTTTTGGCATCGGCCCTGAGACGGCCGATTCGATCCTGCTTTACGCGGGTGGCCACCCCGTATTCGTCGTCGATGCTTACACAAAGCGGATGCTCGCGCGCCATGGGTGGACCGAGGAAGACGCGAAGTATGAAGATGTGCGCTGGATTTTTGAACGGCGATTCCCGAGCGAGACTGCTCGGTTCAACGAATTTCATGCCTTGATTGTGCAGACTGGCAAGAAATATTGCCGCACGCGCGAACCGCTTTGCGGCGAATGCCCGTTGGGTGGCTATCTGGCTGAACGACGATAGTAGACGTCAGAGGTAAATAGCGTCTGGAGGAAGAGCGGCAGTGAAAGGACGGCGGCAGAAGAGGATCCGCTTAACGGTGGGCATCAGCATCGCCCTGCTGCTTACAGCCGCCGTTATTGCTCTCGGCGGGCGGATGCCATTCTATCCGCATGACAGCACCGCACTGGCGATTTTCTTCGCGCTGGAGTGCCTGATCGTAGGCACTTTCGGTGTTTTCGTGATGATCTTCGCGAGGACGCTCTTGCGGTTGAGGTCCGACCGCGGTGGCGGCCTCACTTCCCGGTTCAAGACGAAGATGGTGATCGGCGCAACGGGAGTTTCGCTGCTGCCAATCATTTTCATGGCCTTCTTCAGCTATGCCCTCCTGAATCACACGCTGAACTTGTGGTTTCCGCGTCCCCTTGAAGTGGCGAATTCACAAAGCCAGGCGCTGCTCGATGAATTAGTGGCAAGCGGACAAGTTCGGCGCACTCAGCAGGCGAGGGCGTCCTGCGATGTCGTCGCGAAAAAAGGAGCCACTCCTGAGAATGTGATTCGTGCGGTGGCGCCGGATGAGGACACCATCTGGTTTTACGCCGCGCATGGTCAAAAGCCGAACTTTGCAAATGCGGCCTTCTTTGGTGACATAAACGGCTTAAGACTGGCCCAGACGTTGCCAAACGGAGCGGAAATTTGGACGGGGTCTCGAGGGACATACATCGGCGGCAGCACACCATGCTTGGGCGGAACGATTGTGGTCGCAAAAATGGTTCCGAGCGATTTCTTGCAGAAGTACACAGAGATCCAATCGCAAACCGCGACCTACAATCAGCAGCGGGAGAATCTGGCTCAGTATAAGAGAACTATCCTCACTGGCCTCGGATTAATCACGCTTCTTCTGCTTTTCGCAACGACGTGGGTGGCGCTGTTTCTTGCCAAACAAGTGACCGTACCGATCCAGGCGCTGGTTGATGGAACCACCGAAATCGCGCATGGAAACTTCGCTCACAGAATTTCGCTATTCGCCAAAGATGAACTGGGAACCTTGATTCGCTCATTCAATAAAATGACAGAGCAACTGGGCGAGGGTCGGCGGCAGATAAACGAATTTACGACGAGTCTTGAAACAGCGATTGAAGAGGGCGAGCGGCGCCGGAAATTGATGGAAACGATCCTGGAGAATATTCCGACGGGCGTCGTTTCGCTGAACGAAGCGGGTGAGGTGGTTCGTGTCAATTCGGCTGCGGCGCGCATTTTGGGCGATTATGCGAGGAATGCTCCCACGCTGGAGGATCTACTCGGGGACGAAGCAGCACGTGCAGTGATGCACCTGATGAGGCGTTCGCTGCGAATGGGAGCGGCTTCGCGCGAAATTGAAATAGCGACGGGCGGCAAGCTGGTGCGGGCGGCGGTAACTGTCAGTTCACTGGGGCCAAGGCGTTCGAATCCCGGATTCATCGTTTCGATCGACGACTTGACCGAGCTTTTGCGGGCGCAGAGAGCAGCCGCTTGGCAGGAAGTGGCCCAACGAATTGCCCACGAAATAAAAAATCCGCTAACGCCCATTCAACTTTCCGCTCAAAGGATGCTGCGGTATTTGGAGCGCCACTCAGCAAATCGAGGAGAACAGGCGTCGACGGAATTTGAAGCAATGGCGGCGCAGTGTGCCGGTTTGATCGAGCGCGAAGTACAAACACTTGAGTCCTTGGTGGAAGAATTCTCGCAATTTGCGCGCTTTCCATCGGCCAGGCTCGCCCCTGCGGACGTAAACGCCGTAGTTGGAAGCGCTGTGCAATTGTTTGAGGGCCGTCTGGATGGAGTAACGATCCGGACCGAATACGAGCGTGATTTGCCGCCCGTGAAGGCCGATGAGGAGCTGATGCGTCGTGTGCTCGCAAATCTGATCGACAATGCTGCGGAAGCGATGGAAGGTGCAACGGTAAGAATTCTGAGTGTTGCGACTCACGTTCGCAGCGATGGAGATGCCGTAGAGATTGTGGTGGCTGACAGTGGACACGGCATCTCTCCCAAAGACAAGGAGCGGCTTTTTCTGCCGCACTTTTCGACAAAGGAGCGCGGAACCGGCCTCGGACTAGCGATAGCGAGCCGCATCGTGGCCGAACATAACGGTACAATTCGAGTGGAGGATAACCAACCGACCGGAACCCGGTTTGTGATTCGATTCCCCTCGATGGAGAAGAGAGAACCGGAGGGGGCGCAGGAAGCATCCGAGATGGGGGAGAAGCGGTTTTCATAGGACCGTATGACGGCATCAATTCTAGTCGTGGACGATGAGAACGGTATTCGCGAGTCCCTGGGCGCATTGCTAAGCGAAGAAGGATATCAGGTGCAGAGCGCGGCATCCGGAGAGGAATGCCTTGCGAAGCTCGCTGAGCGAGAGTTCGATCTGGTGTTGCTCGACGTGTGGCTAAAAGAAATGGACGGACTCGAAACGCTCGAAAAGATGCAGGCTCGTGATGAGCCTCCCATGGCGGTGATGATTTCAGGACATGGAAATATCGAAACGGCTGTACGCGCGACGAAATTAGGTGCGTTCGACTTTGTCGAAAAGCCGCTTTCACTTGAAAAAACCGTCCTGGTAGTGCGAAATGCGCTCGAATATCTCCGATTGGAAAAGGAAAATCGCCGGCTCCGGGCGGAATTGGAGCAGCGGCAACAGATTTTGGGATCGAGCGTGCCGATGAAGGCATTGCGGCAGCAGATTGCGCTGACGGCACCGACGAATGGGCGTGTGCTTATCTATGGAGAGAGTGGAACCGGAAAGGAACTGGTGGCCAAGGCGCTCCACGCGCACAGTGCGCGCAGCGCGATGCCCTTTGTAGAAGTGAATTGCGCGGCGATTCCGGAAGAATTGATCGAGTCCGAAATATTTGGGCACCGCAAAGGAAGTTTTACCGGCGCGAGCGAAGACAAAGTCGGAAAGTTTCAGAAGGCCGACGGCGGGACGCTCTTCCTCGATGAAGTGGGCGACATGAGCTCGAAGACCCAGTCCAAGGTGCTGCGCGTGTTGGAGGAGCAGCGTTTCGAGCCGCTGGGTTCGAATCAGTCGGTCCGCGTGGATGTTCGCGTGCTCGCCGCAACGAACAAACGAATCGAGGACGAAATTGCAAAAAACGCATTCCGCGAAGACCTTTTCTACCGGCTGAATGTGATTCCCTTTTACGTACCGGCCTTGCGGGAGCGCACTGAGGATATTTCGATTCTGGCGGCCCATTTCCTTCGCAGGTTCAGCGAGGAATACGGGAAAAAGGGGAAAGAATTCAGCCCCGCTGCGACGGAAGTGCTGCTTGCGTATCCGTGGCCTGGCAACGTGCGTGAGCTGAAGAATCTGGTGGAGCGGCTGGTAATCATGTGTCCTTCGCCGCGGATCGAACCACATCATTTGCCGCCGGAACTATTCCGCGGAGCGTCGAAGAGTCCGCAAAAGCCGTACGAGAGTCTGCAGGAAGCGCGGTCGGCGTATGAGAGAGAGTTCGTGCTGCGCAAGTTGGAGGAAAACCGCTGGAATATGACCAGGGCGGCCGCGTCGCTTGGTCTTGAACGGAGCCATTTATACAGGAAGATGCGATCCTTGGGGATCGCACCTTCCAAGGAATGATTTCTTGTTGTGCTAGACCTTCAGGCTGTGAAGGTAAGGCACGCTGGCTTTCATCGAGTCCAAATCCATCTCGACGTAATAATCCTTCACCCCTGCCTTCTTCGCGGCCTGGAAGATTTTTTTCCAATCCAGACTGTCGCTTGCGCTGCCGATCGGAACAATCTTTTTATTCGTGGCGTCCCAACCTTGCAGGTGCATTGAAATATACCGGCCGCGGTATTTCGTCAAATACTCCACAGCGTCAAAACCGTGGGCGACTTCCGATACTTGGAATTGGAATTTCACAAGCTTCGGATCGAGATACTTCAGGAGCCCATCGTAGACTTTGGTGCCGTCCGTGGTCGTCGCTGCGAGCCAGCCTTCATTGTGCAATGTCTGTTGCAGGCCTGCCGCGTCGACTACCTCGGCAACTTTGTTGAGGGCGTCCGCGGCTTGTTTCACGTCGTCCATGGTCGGATTCTTAGGTCCGTTAAGCAGCGGGAAGACAATCTGTTTCAAGCCGACGTCCTTTGCCCATGCGATTCTTTCTGAGGAGTTGTCCTGCAATTCCTTTTCATTAAAATGGCAGCTGATGCAGATCACGCCGTTGTCGCTAAGGATCTTTCTGAGTTCCGGGCCTTTGTAGTTGCCGACGGCCGCGAATTGCTTATAGCTGAAAGGCGAACATAGCTCGATAGACCGAAAGCCTGCGTCGGAGAGCTGCTTGACGGTGCCCGGGAAGTCCTCCTGGATCATCATGCGGACCGGCCATGTCTGGCACCCGATTGGCAGGCCCAAAGGGTCAGCGGAAAGGCGCAGAGCGTCGCTCGCAGCTAGAATTCCGGCGGCAGAAACTCCTAGTGCTGTACTCTTGATGAAGCTCCTTCTTGAAACCTCGCGCATGAGCGCCTCCTTGTAGTTCCCATTCCTAAATTTGCGCGTTATCGTGACGTAGTTCAGCGGTTTGCGCAAGTTTCATTGTCGAGACTTTGAACCGCAAAAGGCCTCAAGCGCCGCGCCCTTTCATCGTCAGAGCCTTTCGCTGTTGCAGGCTAGGGATGCCTAGGCACATGGTAACCCCCTGAGTCGTTGAGGTGGTAATCGAGCAAGAGGGGTGGGAGCAAGCAAATCTGCAGTGGGGAGCGAGGCGCGAGGCGTTCGATGATTTGCCAAGGACTCTGATTTTCCTTGT
>DATEGW010000150.1:0-13397 GCA_035279845.1 Candidatus Acidiferrales bacterium
CGCAACCGCCGGAACCTACAGCGTCGTCGCATATTCCTTCGTCCGCCGCACCCACGAGATCGGCATTCGCATGGCTTTAGGAGCACAGCAGAAGGATGTGTTGGGGCTGGTTCTACGCCACGGAATGAAAATGGCCTTGGCCGGAGTCGCCATGGGCGTGGCTGGCGCGCTGGCCGTAACACGACTCTTGCAAACGTTGTTATTCAGCATCAAAGCGAGCGATCCCCTCACAATCGCAAGCGCTGCCGTGCTCGTTGCGTTTGTCGCGCTTCTAGCGTGCTACATCCCCGCGCGCCGTGCCATGCGCGTCGACCCCATGGTCGCTCTCCGCCACGAATGAGGCCAATACCACCACTTCGCGCCCCATGTGGCACAGCCACTCCTGGCTGTGGGCATTTGAACTTGCCGTTTGAATTTTGTTTCGCATTCGGCAGCTGTCGGCCGTTTTGCCCCGAGCACGCGAAGGATGCCCGCGCGTTTCTCGGTAGGTGCCTTTGGACGATTGTCTCTGAAAATTAAGCCATTTTACGACGCGCATTGCGCCATTTTCCGCCCCATTTTGCCGCGATAAATCACCAATCGCCCATTTTCTGGCCAACTTCCGGACTCCCTTCCCAGTCTCTACTACGGGTGGGAGCGTGTCCACATTGACACGTAAAAAGTCCTTGCAATTGACGTAAACCTATGGTAAACTCGTGCTTGGATTTTACGTTATGGCAACCGTGGCAACAGTCGGATCGAGCGAACACAAGAGGCGAAGGGCGGCATCCCCCCTTTCCACCGATCGCCCACTAATCGCGCATTTTCTAATCGACCGAACGGCGATTAGAAATGCCGATAACTCTATTAGAATCAACGGAACTTCCGTTTCTAATCGACCGAAAAAGGGCATTTTTCGAGCACTCGTCACCTACAACCTAAAACTTGCCACCTGCCTTCCTAATCGCAACGCACAAGAATTAAAAACGGATGTAACTCCATGAAAACAATAGGAGGCACCCACTTCTAATCGCAATTGCCAGAGGGAAAAAGCGAAACTCATGCGCAGGCACGGGAGCTTGAGACGCCACCGCTTCCGAAACCTTCTATAATAGAACTGCTATGAGAATTCTATTGTTTAGTGGGAAGGGCGGCGTCGGCAAGACGAGCCTTGCCGCGGCTACGGGACTGAAGCTGGCGGAGCTGAATTACCGCACGCTGGTGATGAGCATTGATCCGGCGCACAGCTTGGCGGATTCATTCGACCTGAATACCGACCTCTTCCACGCGCAGACGTCCGATCCCCTGCCGATCACGAATCGCCTGTCGATTTTCGAGCTGAACATTCAAAAAGAGATTAAGCGTCACTGGCAGGAGATTTCGTCGTACATCACGTCCGTGCTGCGCACAACGGGCATCAGCGGCGTGGAGGCAGAGGAGCTTGCAATTCTGCCCGGCATGGAAGAGCTCAGCGCCATGATGTACATCAATCAATACCGGCGCGAGCAAACCTATGACGTGATTGTTCTCGATGCAGCGCCCACCGCCGAATCGATGCGGTTCATCAGCATGCCCACAACGCTCGACTGGTACATGAAGCACATTTTTCCGTTCCAGCGAACCCTGCTGAAAGCCGTGCGCCCAATTGCGAATCGCGTGGCGCCGTTCGAATTGCCGACAGATAACTATTTCGTTAACATACGAAATCTTTTCGAAAAGCTCGAAGGCGTGGACGATCTGATGGAAGATCCGAAGACCACGAGCGTCCGCCTCGTGACCAATCCTGAAAAGATGGTGCTACGCGAGACCGAGCGCGCGTTCGTCTACTTCTCCTTGCATGGGCTGACGGTCGATACTGTCGTGGTGAATAGGCTCCTGCCTTCGGACGTTACCGACGCATGGTTCACAGCATGGCACAAGTCGCAGGAAGGCATTTTGCACGAAATCGAGGAATATTTCGCGCCTGTACCGGTGAAGCGCGTGCCCCTTTTCGAACAGGAAGTCCTCGGCAAGGAACGCCTCGAACGACTCGCCAGTTTGCTGTATCCTGCCGGTGAGGACCCGGCGGCTGTAACGCGGACCGAAAAGCCGTATACTTTCGAGAAGTCGGATGGCCATTATCAGGTCAGGATTCTGCTCCCGTTTGCGGCCAAGGGCGACGTTGGGCTTTTCAAAAAGGGCGACGAGCTCGTGATTGAGATTGGCACGTTGCGGAGGCACATCGGCTTACCACGGTCGATGGCAATGCTGAATCCGGGACGGGCACGGCTTGAACATCGTGTTCTTACGGTGGAAATGAAGGAGGCGCAATGAATGAGCAAGCGAATCAACAACAAGCAGGCGAGCGCGGACATCAGTGCGTATGTGAAGAATTATTCGGGCATGTGCAGGATCTCTTTGGAGTTTCGCCCACGGTGCGCCAGCACTTGAAGAATTCGCGGATTGAATTCCTCAAGGCAGTCCGCAGCGTGATCGACGATCGGATCGATCGCATGTCCAAGGCGGAGAACCGCGGCACACGAGTCGCGGTCGACTAGCCCGGTCTAATCAGCAGGTTCAAGGAATAGCAGGCCCAGTCGGAACAACTTTCGATGCATACGTTCGGTGCGGATGCCGAGACAAGCTTCGCCGTACCAGCGAAGCACGCCGCGGAGAATCAGCAAGCACAAGGCCGCGAACACAAATACAACAAACAGTTCCAGCGACTTACGTTCGAGCATCAGACTCAGTACCGGCCGGTCCGCCCAACTTGGAACTCCCCATTTGTCTCGCACCCATTGGCCAATGGGGCCAAAATGCGACAGCCGCACGTGAACGGCGCGATCAAACGTGTACGTAGGCAGGTAATCCGGAATATTCTGGGTCGCAGCACGGAAAACCGCAGAAGATACGAGTTGCTGGCGCGTCAACATTCCGCCATCGGCACCACGGAAGATCGTATGGAACACGGGATCGACAACAATCCACCTTCCATCAATCAGAACCTCGGCCACCACATGGACCGTGGTTCGATTCGCATCGAGCAGTAACAGCCTCCGGACCGTCAATCCGCCAGTATCAGCAAGATTCAAAAAAGCATTTGTGGCCGTGCCGCACACGCTGAGAAGCGAAGCGTAATTCAATGTGTCCGTCGGATCGCGGTCGTCCACCATCGATTCAGGAGCCTGATCGAAGCGCGCCGGGGTGTGTCCCATCCAATTCAGAATCGCCTGAACTTTCTGAGCTGGAGCTGCCGAAAACGGGATGATCGCGTCCGAAAAACCCCTCAAGTAACACTCTGTGGAGTATTCCCAGGCGGCCGTCCACAAAACAGCAACAAGCGCAACAAACAAGAGTATATTTATGCCGTACCAACTCACGCGAAAGATGTCGTGCCCGAACCCGGTCCCGCGAAGGTCGCGCGCTGTTGTGCCCGGGACATTGTCTTGAATGTGAGAGTTGTGTGCAGACAGTGAAGCAGAAGCGCGCGCTTTCATTACACCTCCAATCGCATACAATGCTCGGGGCGCTTACCCTCTGGAAACCCACCAAGGTGGGCAGCAGTAACCGGCTCATTGGACCCGACTGCTATGCGCAAGCACCTCAGAATAATGGTTTTCCATCTGTCCGCTTAAAGTTCCCCAAGTTAATTCCAGTGTCACACTGCGGCAACCCGCCCTGAGGCGAGCGTACAGCGCTTCGTCAGCCAACAACCGCTGCAGGGCGGCGGCGATTGAATCTCGCTGAACCGAAGTGACGATACCTGCGCGCCCGTCTACGAGTGAATGGATTCCGCACATATTCGAAACAATTACAGGAATATCACAGGCCACGGCTTCGGCAACGACATTCGCGAAATTCTCGTAACGCGAAGCAAGCACAAAAATGTCGGAATCTGAATACAGGGCGACTTTCTCCGCGTCATAAACAGGACCCGTGAAAATCACGCGGTCCTCGACGCGGTTCTCCTCCGCGCATTTTTTCAGATAGCCCACGTAACCCGGTTCCCCTTCCGGACCGGCGATAACCAATGTACCGCTCTGAGGGCAGGCTTTTGCGAATGCCTCGATCAAAGTGTCTGCACCTTTGCGAGGGATTAGGCGGCTGAGAAATGAGATGAGTTTGTCCGCCGGAGGTATCGCCCACTTTGCGCGGAAGCTGCCGCGAACGCCGTGCATGCCGGAGCGGTCAACGTCGACACCGTTGTAGCGGATAACGATCTTTCCGAGGGGCAGGCCTTCGTCAAGCAAGTCCTGCCGCTCGATCTCGGAGGTCGCGATAATCTTATCGGCATTCCGCACGTAAGGCGCGCCGAGCATGCGGTGCCACACGCGCTTCAGGCGAAAACTGCGATCTATGGGGCGATACATTCCCATCGGCTCGATCACATAAGGAATGCGGTTCCGGCGACAAAAGTAGCTTACCGTCGGCCCAAGCAGATCGTACAGGCCGTAGAAATGCACCAAATCGTACCGCTTTAGCAATGCGCCGCAAAATCTCATCACGCCCGGATTGATTGTAAGGGCCCGAAAGTGGCCAATGGTCGGCAGATAAATCGCTTCAACGCCGTCTTCCTCCGCGCGCCAGCCGAAGGGGCAGTTTTCGATACGCAGGTTGTCCCCCGAACGGCCGCTCAGGCCAAGATCGGCGGTGAGAACGCTTATGCTATGGCCACGATGTGCAAGGCTGCGGGCGAGTGCACGCACCTTGACTACGGGGCCGCCCCGGTCCTGAAAAGGGTAATAGGACTGAACTGTCTTCAAGACTCGCATGCGTCTCAAGAATCGCTTGTGGTTCCGTATATCAGCCGTGGCTTGCGCCGACGATTAACTACGATATTACGGCATTGCAGGCAATATCTTCCTCTTGTGTTATATCGCGCATTCTTCAAGTAAATGCTCCAGATTGGCCTCAAACGACTCGAAGCGATATTTTTCACACGCAATGGAGGCACCCTTAGTACCAAGCGCGGAGCGCAGATACTCATCTTGAAGTAAACGGCGCAGTGCATTGGCAAGCGCCACTGAATTCCGCTCCGGAACAAGCAAACCGTTAGAACCATCGTGTACCAGATCGAGCGCGCCCCCGCACGCTGCGGCGACCACGGGCTTGCCAAAGGCCATGGCCTCAAGGAAAACGAGGCCGAACCCTTCGCCCGCACTTGGCATGGCAAATATGTCGGCATGTGCATAACAAGCAGCAAGCTCTTCCCGTGAGAGGCGTTGCAGGAAATGCACATTGCTCGCGGCCCCCGATTCATTCGCCGTTTTTTGCAAGCGCGCGAGATCGTCGCCGCCGCCAACCGCCACAAGATGCACATCCGGGAATTCCGGTCTAAGTTGCGAGACGGCGCGGATCAAATCGTCTGTACCTTTATATTGTTCGGACGCTGCGGCGCGGCCGATGGTGAGGATCACGTGGCCGCTGGGAAACGCGGGCGGCAACGGCAGATTGGCGCTCTTCGTAAGGGTCAAAAAGTCAGGATTGAGTGGCCAAGGGAGCAGATGAGTCCGATCTGCATGAACAGCCTGGACATCGATCAGCTTTTGAATCGTATCGGAACTCGG
This sequence comes from Candidatus Acidiferrales bacterium, assembly GCA_035279845.1. Lineage (GTDB taxonomy): Bacteria > Acidobacteriota > Terriglobia > Acidiferrales > UBA7541 > Palsa-295. Next base: position 5,526 of record DATEGW010000150.1, read on the forward strand.
ACCGGCGACGACGCGCGCGTGCCGGATGGCGGCTCGTCGAACAAGCGGCAGCGGTTGCCATACCTCAATACCATGGGCAATCACGATTGCGTGTGCCCGCGGCAGTATCGTCTGCATCCAAACCGCAATCAGCGCGAGGTTAGGATGCCCAGCGAGAACGATATGCGAACCGCAGCCTCGTGCTGCGCGCGCACCTCGCATCGCGGCGAGAACGAATTTACCCTTCGCGCGGGAGAAACCTTGCAGCGCGATCGAACGTTCTGCTATAGAGAATTGCTGCGGGCCGGCGGGATCATTGAGTCCGGAAAAGGTGGCGGACCAGCCGCGGCGGACGGCAATTCTGTGGAGCGCAAGCGCCGTGGCGCGACCGGCCTCCTGCACACCGCCTATCCCGAGAAACTCCGGAAAAAGTCCGGTAATGTGCGCGGATGCAGAGCCAGACCTGCTCACGGCCGCAACGGCAGACTTGTGCTTTGGCAAAGAATTCTCATCGGTCGGGTTCCAGGGCCTTCCGCATGGCGAACGAATCGCGCTTCCGGCGCAGAACGTCGTCAAAAATCGCGCGAAGGTCCTGCGCGTTGCGCTCCCAAGTGAATTTTTCGACGGATTTCGCGGCGTTCTGCCCGAGCGCGAAGCGAAACGGCTCGTCCTCGTAAACGCGGCGAATCATAGCGGCAAGTGTGTTCGCATCGCGAGGGTCCTCGAGAATCAGTCCGTTTTCGCCGTCCGTGATGATTTCCGAAACGCCTGCAGTTGCCGATACGATCACGGGTAAACCACAGGCCATTGCCTCCTGCGGAGGCATTGCGAACGCGTCTTCGAGCGATGGACCTGTGTACAGATCAGCTGCAGCAAAGTAGAACTCCACATCCTTTCGCGGCGAAAGAAATCGCACCCGATCGGCGAGTCCCTTTTTGTTCAATATACTTCGATAAGTATTTCCTGATTCTCGGCTCACGATCAGCAGTCGTAATGGAAGTCCAGGCAGCCGTGATATCGCTTCTAAGAGCACAGGCATGCCCTTGTTCCGCAAGTCGTTACCGATGAGGAGAGCCACGAAGTCGCGCCCAGTCAAGCCGAGCGACTCACGGGAGGCACGGCGTAGTTCGGCGTAACGCGACGGGTTGAAACGTGCATGTTCCAACCCCAGATATAGAATCGGGCAGTCTCCGTCGCGCGGATAAAAACGCTTTAGGTCAGCTTCTGTCTTCTTGGCCATCGGGACGAGTTGAAGGCGGGGATTGGAATAAATGCGGCGCTCGAGAAAAACGATTAGCGAATAATAGAGCCGACGATGCAGTACGCGAGGCCACCGTCGAAGAGGGTTTACGGACAATTTCAGCTCAGGTTTCGCTTCGCGAAAAAGTTGCGCGAAAACGACGTGGACGGAGATCACATCCGCATCCATGCAATTGATTCCGGGAGTAAATACCAGATCGGGCTTCAGCCCCCCTAACGTCGAGTCCCAGCCTCGTCGCATGCGATTCGCTAGGAACCACCACACGTAATTGAAAATGTGCGGTCCGGGCAATTCCCAAATCCGATGGAAGGTAAATTTCGAACGATCGAAATCGTCCACTCGCTGGCTATAGATGTGCAGTTCGAAATCGTCTCCGAGACGCGAGAACCATTCAATGATGATGCGCTCGGTTCCGTGACTCTTATCAAGGAAAGGGGACACGATAACGATGCGAGGCTTGCCGCTCATTGCATATGTCCAAACAATCGTGGCTTACATTCCATGCCTGCAACCATCATACGACGCCGGCACATTTCAGGGGTCACCGCTGTTGATACATGAGATGGTCGTGCCGAGGAGTCTCGTTGACATCAATAGCCGGATCGGATTTGCGAGCGATGTCGGGTAACGCAAAAAGGACTCCGACCAGCAACCAGAAGAATATATTGCACGTGTAATTCTCGTACGCGTCCAAGCCCCCCCAAGTCCAAATAAACAACAAAACAAAGCAATACCACACGATCGAGAGCGCAATTGGGAAAAACCTCGTTTTACGGAGACTCCGGACGATTTTCCAAGAAAAGTAAAGAAGCGAAGCGCTCCACAAAATCCATAGAAACGGCGCGAGTATCCCCATTTCGACGATCATCGTGCCGAAACCCTCCTCTACCGAAGGTGGAAGTACAGACTTGCCGACGATCTTCTGCACATACTGTACGCCCAAAGCTGTTGTCCCAATACCGTTGCCCCATAGCCAATTGGGGTCGTCAAATGCCTTCAATAGATTTTGCAGAGGGTAGTCCCATGAGCGAAACCCGAGTTCGTAATCACTCGAACTCGGCAGCAGAGTATCTGTATAATATTCCAGACGCGTTCCCGCTTGCTGCGGATATAGAAAAATCATCAGGACAACAGCAGCGGCAACGGCGAGCACGGAGCGCCTGATGGCCTTGATCACATGATTCGCACGACGGGACCGCCATGGAGCACCCCAGATGAATCCAACAGATAGCAATCCGGCAGTCATGAGAATAGTGACAAATGTGCCACGGCTGCCGCTCATCAGAGCAGCAACTCCTATAAGACCTAATGCGATGAAGATCAGCTTGCGATTGTTTTTTGTGTAAAGCAGAAGAAACCCTGCGCCGCCCATTGTAATCGAAAACGCTATAGCCAGATAGGCGGCATAACGACCGCTGCTGACAAAAACGGAATCTGGAAGGTTGAAAGCTTGTCCGGAGGCGGTTACCTTTTGCAGGTTGCCGAGTTCCTGCAAGTCGGGAGCAAGAGTAGCCGGGTTCAAGAAACTATTCCCCACGACCGATTGCGTTATACCGATGCCGCTAACCAGAATTGCCAAGATGGCATTCAGCACCAGGAACCTTCTGAGATCCTCATCATTCCGAACTAATGAATATCCGATGAAGATTAGCGGGACGTAATAGAAATACATCTTAATTCCCAACAGTCCGTACAGAATACTCGGCGAATTCTGGTTAAAGATCTGAAGCACACCAAGCCAGAAGAAAAGGCTAAGGAATAGAATAAAAGGTGGTCGAAGAACCCTTTCACGTTTTTTGCGAAGCGCGATGAAAAAGGAGAGATAGATCAGCGCCAGAAGTATGTCTTTGCCAAAGAATAAAAAAAGATTATTACCTGTATATTTTCTGACGAGATCCTCGACCATCATCCATGCAAAGAAAATGTAGAAGCCCCTTCGCCAATTATTCAGGATCGCCAACGACGCGACACAGCCAGCGACGGCAATCGTCACGAAGAACAGCTTGCGCATGTCATTCACGACGATCCATCCGGCAATCTGCCATCCCGCCAGCAGAGCGAACAGGAGCAAGCCCGTTCCAATCAGAGTCTGATTATTTGTGGCGCGGACGCGCAAGTTCAACAAGTTATGCTCCGATCGACCTGTGAATCCTATAGTGTCCTAAGCAAACTGTCGCGGCAAGCATAGGCATGATCAAGATTGCGGCACTTTCCCATAGAGCACTTTTCTATAAATGGAGACATGCCCTTCGACCATCCGGTCCTGGTTGAACAACTCTAGAGCTCGAGCTTTTGCCGCCTTGCCGAACTCGGCAATGGTTTCCGGCTTTTCGAGTACTCTTTTCATGCAGTCCGCCAGCGCCCCGGCGTCCCCGGTTGGAAACGTCAATCCGGAATCTGCCACCACCTCTCCAAGACCGCCTATAGCGGATGCGATCACCAAACGTCCCCGCATCATCTGCTCAATTGCGGTCAACCCCGCAACCTCCTCGCAAACTGAAGGGACCACGACGGCATCGATGCGCCCGAGGGCGTCGGAAACCTGCTTCGCCGGAACCGATCCTAGAAACTCGACCCGGCTGCTCAATCGAAGCTGCTGAGAAATATTCTCCAGATTCTGGCGCTCGGGGCCATCCCCCAGAATCCGGACGCGGAAATCGAACCCCCTCTCTGCAAGCTGGCTGGCGGCCCGCAGCAACACGGGGATGCCCTTCTCGACTACCAAGCGCCCGACGTATGCGAAACAGATTGGCTCACTCCGATCTTTCTCATAGGTCGATGCAGTCTCGCCTGCCGGAACGCCATGGAAAATCACCTCGGTGCTCGGCAGTGCGCTCCTCTTTGCCATATGACGGGTTGGTCCCACATTACAAGCTACGCGACGGCACAACCAACGGCGGGGGAACGTCAGGAGCATGCTACGCAGGCTAGTAGCCCATCCCTGTTGATCCGTATTGCAGCGGACGCACTCTGCGTATCTCCGCGCCATGAAATGCCCGGGACAGAGCGCTCGTTTGGGCCCATAAAGGAGCAGCCCATTGGGGCAAATGGATTGATACCCGGAGTGCTCCACAATAACGGGCTTAAGAAATATTCCGCCCAGCACGAGTGGTGGAAATGCAGGGCCCGCCGCATGAATTACGTCTGCGTTGCGAACCAGCTTTGCCAATACCAAGTGGCTCGGGCGACGAACGATCCGATAAGGCATAAGACCATCGTTCATCTCTCCAGCTGGGGTCCGAGTAGCGACCGTAACCTCAAACTCACGATCTTTCTCTGATGAAAGGTGCGATAGTCCCTCCGCGAGCAACATCGCGTAGGTCTCCACCCCGCCCGTCGAGGGTGCAAACGCGTGGGCATAGATCAGGACTTTCATCGGCGGCTCAACGGGCAAGGCTCCTTTCGACAGCTTCTATGGTTTTGTCCAATCCGAGTTGGGGCCGCCACGTTTCGATTTGCCGGCGTGCCATCTCACCTAACCGTTTCGCTGCGCAAGGATCCGCTGCCAGCGCCCTTAAGATCCCGGCGAGCGCATCGACATCTCCAACGGAATATGCGAAACCTGTTTCGCCTTCGCGTACGAGATCGAAGCGTGCTCCCACGCGGTCGCTTACTACAGCGCAACAGCCACAGAGCATGGCTTCGTTCACTACAACTCCGAATGGTTCGTACTCCGAAGGCAGCACCAAAACATCGCCGGCAGAATACGTCTCCGGCAAGCCGGATTGGTTGACGAATCCAAGAAAGCGGACCCTATCCGCCACTCCAAGCGACTGCGCCTCGGATTCCAGGTCGCGCCGCAAAGCACCGTCGCCTGCAAAAATGAGATACACGTTGCGCGTCGGAACGCGCGCGAATGCGCGCAAGAGGTCCATGGGGCGTTTCCAGGGCTGCAGCTTCGCGGAGAAAACGATCACGAGCGCTCCCTCGGGCACATTCCAGCGCCTGCGAACCTCTGAACGATTAACGTGGCTTGCCTTCTCGGTCCACCAATCGTTGTTCACCACATACGGCGTGAGTGCGATGCGCCGTTCGGGAATTCCTAATGAGCGCATCAGCGCTACCCCGCCGCTCGAAGGTACGAGCACCTGGTCGGCTAAGTTGAACAGTCGCGGCCAGAAAAAGCGTTTAATCCGCAGCTTCCACCGCTTGCCGTCGCGGGGTGCGAGATCGTGCGCGTCTGTGCCGAACAATATCGGAATACCGCTCAATTTGGCGGCGGCCAGAGCGATCCAGAATGTGAGATACGCATAGCCCGTATAGATGACGATCGCATCGAAGTTTCGCCGCCGAATCAGGCTCCAAACCTGCGTGTTCATCAATCCAAAAAATGAGCCGACTCGCGGACGGGGCGACCGGTTCTGCATGGCGATCCAAGGAAAACCTTCGAGCAACGGAACATCCCATTTCACGGGAACACCAAAGTCCGGATCGACTGCTGCCTCTGCTCCCTGCAATGTGCAGAAAGCTACTTGGATTTCAACCCTGGGATCGCCTGCGAGCCGGCAAAATGTAGGCGATGCATATTGCACGGGATGTGAAGCCACGAAGAGCACTCGAACAGGGCGCTTCGTCATTGCGACAGCGCTGCCAGATACTGCCCGGCGATCCGATTCCACGAGAAATAGCTCTGCTGGAGGCGCAGATTTCGTTGATGGAGATCAGTCCATATTCGTGAGTCACCCAAGACCTGCGCCAGATTCCGCGCCAGAGACTCAGAATCGCCAAGGGGCGCCCATCGAATGCCCGCTTGATCAAGGGGAGGGCTTATGCTTCCGTTTCGATAACCGATGATCGGCACTCCGCAAGCAATGCCGGCCAGCGCGCTCCCCCGCTGCAATGTAATTGGACCGCGCACGCAGAGACAAGCGTCGGCAGATTCCAATTCGGTAGCGATTTCATGTGCCTCAAGAACTCCCTTTGCAATCACTTCTGCGCCGCTGTCTCGCAAAAGCGGTTCGATAAGTTTGCCTGCTTCGGAAGAGCCTCGGCCGCAAAGAACGAGCCGCAGATTCGGCGATGCTTCCGCAGCGTGCCGAATGCTTGCCGCGATCGTCTCCACTTCGGACGCCATGTTGGGGGCGCCGGTGACACCAAACACGACGACGGTCTTATCGGCATCCGCAGGCTGCCTGGAACTCGGACGCTCGGGAACATTTGCACCGATTGGGATGAAGTGTGCCTTGGCGCGGTCTGGGGGCAGCCAGTCGACGTTTTCAAGCGGAACAGTAAAGATCGCCTTGGCCGCCGCACGATACAAAGCCCGAATCACCCGGTCCTGGCACGCGCCGCGAATTCGATCAATCCACCCCGGAGAGCCGGACTGACGCTTATATTCATGAAAAACCACCACGCAGCGGACGTCATGACGGCTTAGCATTCGGACGACGGCGGCAACTCCAATCGGAAAGCCTCGCCGTGACCAAGCCATGCCCGTGTATTGAACGAGAACTGTGTTACCGCGCCAATTCTTGCTCTCGCGCCGCAATTTCCGCAGGGCCGGCAGCCATCCATCTCTGTCCCACGAGACATGCATCGGCTCCAGGCCGACTCCGCTTCTCGATAGCGCCGTCGCGAGAAACGCGCAGTAATCCGCCACACCGTCCGTCGGCTCGTCGCGCCGGCCCATCAATGCAATCCACTTCTGCACGTAGCTCTTTCTCCAGCCTGAAACTATTTACGACTCGAATGTGCAAATTGGATACGCCACGTCACGGCAGCGCAACCGAGACGCGAGACGCGTCTTCGGCGAAGTTCAGAACGCCCTCAAGCACCTTCCCTACCACCTGCGTAGTATGCGAGCGTACCGCCTCAATCCTCCGCTGCCGTTTCTCACTATTTTTCGGTTCGTTCAATGCCATTTCGACCGCACATGCTAACTCCTGAGAAGTTTCGCCCAGATATACGAGGTCTCCAAAATCCCGCAGCGAAAGCACCGGCGTGGCCGCAACGGGAATGCCAAGGCTGAAATAATCAAATATTTTGAGAGGCGAGCAATGCAGATTTTTCTCCTCCGTGCAGTCATACGGCATGAACCCGACATCAAACGCCCGCAGATAGGAGGGAAGCTGCGTTGCAGATACCCACGGCAAATCTCTTGAATTTTCCAGCCCCAACGTGGCTGCGCCTCCAAAACACACGAATTCCCAATCCGGTCGTGACCGAAGCAGTTCTTTCAACAAGCTGACACTCAGCCGTCCATATAATGGCCCTAAATAGCCCAGAATTGGTCGACCTTGTGCCTTCAACTCTGCCAAATCAGCGGGAACTGCACTCGCATCAACAGCGTGCTGACAGCCATCGGTCGGCGGATGATAGATTTGAGGAATCACGGTGATTTTTCCGTCGCCGAATTGGGCTGCCAGCTTGCTAGCGACTGTCTTTGGAATCACTAATGTCAGATCCGCGAGCGCAATTTGTGCATATTGGTACGGCTCCGGGCAATCCATGCATATATGTACCAGTGGCAGTCCGCGACTCCTCATCGCCTCGCAAAGCGGCTCAATGGATTTGACATGCGAATAAATAAAAATCGGATCCTTTAGTCCCAGTGCATCCGACTCCCGAAGTACCTGCCGTGCCACCATCCGCCACTGCGCTGTACGAGTTGGCGAAAAAGCATTCAACTTCGC
>DATEGW010000151.1:0-15229 GCA_035279845.1 Candidatus Acidiferrales bacterium
CAGCGCGCCTGCCTGCTGCTCGATGTGGAGCGTGGCGTCACTAACGGCGGCGAAACGCTCCCCTGGCAGACGGACACCTGCATCGGCTCGTGGCATTACGACCGCCGCATTTTTGAGCAGCACAAATACAAGACGGCCGAGCAGGTCTCGCAGATGCTGGTCGACATCGTGAGCAAGAACGGGAATTTGCAGCTAAGCATTCCATTGCGCGGCGACGGCACGCCCGACTCGGACGAACTGGCTTTCCTTGCGGACTTTACGGCGTGGATGGACATCAGCAGCGAAGGCATTCATGGCACACGCCCATGGACGGTGTATGGCGAAGGGCCCTCGGTGATGAATACTCAACCTGCGGGGCAATTCGGCGGCGCGCGCGACGTTCGGCCGTATACATCCGAAGACGTGCGGTTCACAGCGAAGGGCGATGCGCTTTACGCGTTTCTGATGGCTTGGCCGGATTCAGGGACGGCGGTGATCAAGACGCTCGCGAGCGGAACTCAGCAGACGGCCGGAAGGAAGATCGCGGACGTTTCCCTGCTCGGCCACAATGGAAAAATCACCTGGAAGCAAGATGGTCAGGGCCTGAACGTTGAATTGCCGGCAACGTCGCCGAGCCCGCATCCCGTGGTGCTGAAAATCCGCGGCATGACGTGAGCTTTTCAGTTCGAACGAATTGTAAAAAGCTCAAGGGCCGAGTGCGCCGCTCGTCTCAATCTTTGACTCGCACCAAATTGCACCAAACAATGAAGGCAGCGACCGACTAGACGCGCGTAATCTGAGGAAGGGCGTCAAAATGAGCATCGCGGGCAAGCAGAGCCAGCGAGTGTTGCAGCACTAGCGCTGCGATCCAAATGTCGTTCGTTGGGATAGGTGTCCCCTGCTTTCTCAATTGCCGGTACACGGCGGCGTAGTGATGTGTGGTCTGCTCGTCCGCATAAAGAACGCCAACACCGGGTTTGAGAAGGAAACGGCGTAGCACAGCTTCGTTGTGGGTTCCCTGGGTTCCAACTGCGAAACCTGCGCGCAACTCAGCAAGAACGATGAACGGTAGCCAGACTTCCTGCGCTACGGCGACGGTCTCGACGACACGTCCGTGTCCACGACACAGGTCAGTGTAACGGTTGGTGTCGAGTGCCAGCCTCAGCGCCAGATCTCCTCATCGACAGCGTCTTGCTCCGCCAGCGCATTCTCGAATGCGCGATCTTTGAGCCAAGTCCCCGCAATATCCTGAAGATCGCGCTGAGGCACGTGCTCTCCGGTGACGCCAGCACCTTGGGCGAGAGCCTCGAGCGCCACGTCGTTGAGGCTACGCCCCTGCTCTTGCGCACGACGACGGAGAGCGAGGTCTACAGGGCCTGGCACTTTTCTGAGCGTGTATTGCATGCATCTATTGTAGGCAATGCATGCACTCGCTGCAAGCATTATGGATGAGTGCAACGGGCGATGAGGGATCAGTCGCCGCCAAACATGGCGACCGGCACAAGGTTTTTGCCCCGGCCTTTTCATTGACTGGCTAGTGCGAGGCAAAAGGGCGTGGCCGTTCATGCTCAGACCGACTACTACTTAGGCCAGCAAGACTGAAGGATGGCGACCCCGGTCGGAATCGAACCGACAACATTCAGCTTAGAAGGCTGATACTCTATCCAATTGAGTTACGGGGTCTCCGAGACGATTCTACAGCAGATTTGGAGGCTCCCGCATCATGGTTAACATCTTGCAAATTCGCAGTCACCGCCGTCTTGCCTTTTGAGGCACCCGGTGTCGTTTCCCTATCATGGGAAGCCGGGACTTGCGTAGGCGAAACAAAAGCACGCCCGGCAGACTTAATGTTTGCCGAGCGCACTAACGACCTCTTCGACCACTGGTAACCAGTCGTCAGGAGACTCTACCGAAAGATTCGCATGCCGGGATACAAGGACTGCTGCTCCGCTGCGTCATCCATCGCCAGTCCGAGCAAAAAGGCAGTGGTAGCACACGCGTTCATCTTCCTGTCTAGGTGCGGCACAAGCCTCCGCTACACATTGCGTGCCCTGCCGATTTCGCGCCCGTGGTACGAACTGGTTGCGTTTTGGGCTTCCGCACCGGGCCGCGTCTTCAGTTCGCGCCGACGGGAACCAGCGCGGTTACGCTCTCGGGCTCCGCGGATGAAACAGTCGATGAAGACCCTACGCCGGACGAAGACGATCGTCCGCCGCGATCAATCTCGATACGGCCCTTGCAATATGCGCCGTCCTCGATGCTGATCCGCGTCGCTTTGATGTCGCCAATTACGGACGCGTCCTTTTTAATTTCAACCCGATCCTGAGCCTGAAGATTCCCGGTGATGTCGCCATAGACAATTACGTCGCGTGCCGAGACTTCCGCCTGCACTTTCCCGGTATGCCCGATCGTAAGCTTCTGTCCCTGCAATGAAATAGGACCGTGCACTTTTCCATCGATCTGCAAATCTTCCGAACCCGAGATCGTGCCTCTGATTTCCAACCCCGATCCCAGGCACGACATACTGCGCGCTGTCGGTACCGCCGGCCGCACTGCTGCGGGTGATGCTGCAAAACTATTACTCTGCGCCGGGCGAGTGCTCGGCGTTTCCGCTTCCGCTGGCTTATTCCACATGATTTCTCCTTCGCACGAGAGGATAGATAGCTCCGAAGGGCTAATGACAACCCACTGTAGTGAGGTCCGCGTGTGCTGCGCAATTACCCGTGAGTGCAGATTTGCACACCTGTACCACCTGACCGCGCGTACTGGTGACCGTTTCTGCAAATCACACGCCAATTCTGAAGCGCGCTCATTAAGGCTTGCTAAAATAGGGGCGAAACAGAACGAAGAAGGAGTGAATACCGCATGGCCTTTAGAGAAACCCGCGCGAGCGAGATGGCACACAAGATTCGCCAGTGCCCGTTTTGCGGCCTTTCGGTATTGCGAACCGCAACCCAGTGCCCTTCATGCCGTGAGACGCTTCCCGGTGCTGAAGGCGGCCCTCAGCACGCCCACGCACGCTCGTCTCAGCCTCGAAAGCGCACCTTTGTGAGGCGCGGCTTGCTTTACATGCTGCTCGCAGCCGTAATCCAATATTTCTCGGGCGGCTATAGCGCGATGCACATCCCCATCGCGATCAGCTCTTTCGTCACCAGCTATTTGGCTCCGCTGCTGTTCCTAAGCGGTCTCGGCCTCACCTTCTACGGCCTTTTCGGCCCGCGCGACACTAGCCTCACCGCCGCGCACCAGTAGAGCACCCTCCTCTTTGGGCAGCCTTCCTCCCGTGAGAGTCCACGGAAAGCGGCATCTAAATGCATCTTGCCCCAGTCTCTACGATCGTCTAATCCGCAATATGCCCGTCAAGGCGCTTGCCATGGAGGGCGCGCGATTGGGAATGAATTATTGCGGAAACGGCCAGACTGCCTCGACACTCTTGCTCAACATCCACTGCTTATCTTCTGCGTTGAGAAATTTCATTTCGTCGCGCACGACGGTTAACGCCTTGTCATAGCTGGTCCAGGTCTCGAGGATCGGCCAATCGGTGGCCCACATCAAGCGTTGCGGGCCGTAGGCGTCGTAAAGGCGCTTCACATATTGCTGTGCGTCGAGCCAGGGATAGGGCTGCTTGGAAATCGACCACGTGTGCGAAATTTTCACGAACACGTTGGGATAGCGTTTGAGCGCGATCAGTTTTTCGAGTTGCTCGGGCTCATCGATGGGACAGTCGGCCATGTGATCGATCACCAACGTGAGGTCTGGCGTGCGGTCCATCAGCGGGACGACGTCGGGCATGCGCGTGATCGGCGCGAGCACCGTCATCGGCACTTTCAAATCCTGGCAACGCTTCCACAATGGCGGCATCAACGCGCCGCGAAACCAGTCACCGGAAGCGTCGCCAGACGGGCTTATGCGCACGCCGTGAAATCCCTGCTCGATCCAAGAGGACAGATGATCCGGCGCGGCGGGATCGAGCGGATCGACCCGGCACACCCCCCGAAAAGTATTGGGATACTGCTTCAGCACATCCAGGGCGTACCGGTTGTCATATTTGTAGTGGATCACTTGGATGATGACGGTTTTCGAGACGCCATTGGCCTTCATCAGGGCGAGCAGCATTTCTGGAGTAGCGTCGCGCGCGGGCACGTTGGCGCCGGGCGCGAAAGGATATTTCGGATCGTGCTTCCACACGTGAACGTGAGAATCGATGATGCGATAGTTGTTTTGCGCGGGAATCGCGGCGGCCGCAGCGAGCTTCAGAAGTGTCCTCCTTGTCATATCAAGCATAGATTTTTTCCAGCGCACTCGTCACGTATGCACCGCAGCGCTCATAGCTCGCTCGCGGACCTTGCCGCGCGATGTCCAAATCGACGATCAGGTATCCCTTGAATTTGATCGATTTCAGCACGCGATGGCAACCGGGAAAATCCACTTCGCCGTCGCCCAGATCGAAAATGCTTTCGCGATTGAATGAATCCGGTTTGGCGTCCGGCAAGCGCTTCGCATCCTTGTAATCGGCCAGCATCAGTCTGTGTTTGTACGTTTCGAGAGTTTTTACCACGTCGCACCCACCGAGATAAAGATGGGCCGTATCCGGCGAAAAATAGAAGAGCTGGGGATCGGTCATCGCCATGCAGCGGTCGACTTCATCCGGCGTCTCGACCATGGCGCCCATGTGATTGTGCAGTCCTGCATAGAAGCCCATTTCACGCGCTGCGCGGCCGATTTCGTTGAAGCAGTCGCACATGTTTTGAAATGCGCTAGGCTGGCCTGCATTGCTGCGATTTGGAGGAAAGACGACCAGATGATTTGCACCAAATGGCTTCAGGAAATTCATCGCCGCTTTAGCATTCGCAACTATCTCGGCGCGCCGCGAGGCGTCATGTGCAGCGCCGTTGAAGGAAATCGTGACAATCTGGCAGCCACGCTTTTCGGCTTCGGCCTGCATCTGCGCCGCCGTCATGTCATACGTTTTCAAGATTTGCGGAAATTGCGTGAGCCGCACCCCGACGAAGCCAGTGTCTTTCATTACGTCAAGAATATCTGTGAAAGGAACGCGCGGAAAATAATTCCAGAGGTTCGTGCCAAGGCCCCACTTCACGTTTTTGTTTGCCGGCAAACGCTGCGCGGCTGCGGCAAGCGCGCCGGCCAATAGGGCCATAGCTTCGCGACGGCTTAGGAAGGCATCCATAGGGCTGCAACTTATACCTGTTTTGCAAAACAGGCAATAGAAGGAGACGGAGTCGCCAACCGGTGGACGCCAAATTAAAAACGAAGAAAGCATCCTTCGCTTCAGGCAGGATGCCGATTCCTAAGAGCTGTCATCGGAGTTAATCGACTGGCTTCTCGTCGACATGATCTACAACGATCACGGGAATAGAACGCTGTTGTTTCACGAGTTTTAGTCCAAGCTCCGATGCGATTGCGTCGAAAACGGAGATACCGCCGTTGGGAGTCGACGCCTCGGCCGTGCCTCCTGCCGACGGAGTGGGAGCCGCAGTCGGAGCCGGCTGCAACAAAGCTTTGGGAGTCCAAGCAATCACGAAATCCCATCCCCCCTGGAGACCAGTGGCATCCACCACTGGGTGATCGATATAGGCGCCCGCCCAACCTTGCACATCCTGTGCAAACTCGGCCATGCTGGTGTTCTTACAGGACATCCTTACTTCAATGTTCGTGGATACTTTGGAAGCGTTCACGTCCGGCTTGCAGCCCATGCGTTCCGAATCGGCCGCCTGCGTCAATTTAGGCTTGTTGTTTTCCACGGTAAGCGCATAGACGGTGACCTCTCGATTCTCCGTATGAGTTTTCATTTCGAACTGATCGACCAACATACCGCGCATCATTTCCAAAGCGACGCTTAAAGGCGGCGGCAGCTGTCGTCCGTTGATCTTAATGGCAGCGCCTTCACCCGTGCTCGGCAGTTTCGCGATGATGTCCCAGCGTTGGGTATCGGCGGATTTGGGGAGCCCGATCACCGTATCTTCTGCGACATTCATTGGAGTCTGGAGCGCCATTGCGATCATCTGGCGCAAAGTGCCGCCTGCATGCACCTGCAACCCTCCGGTGTAGAGTATTCCCTGAAACGGGCGGGCATTCGGATCCGCTGGCTTGATGTCTGCGACTTCAAATCGCGCCGGTGAGAGTACTAATTTCGTGGCGATGTCCGAGGCATTCGCCGTTGGCTTTCGATTCACGCTCTCAATCACCAGCGAAGGCTCCGGAACATCCTGCACTTTTAGATCCAGGCCCAGTTGCTTGTTCACAGCGTCAAAAAGGGAAATGCCATTGTCGCCTTTCGCCGGAAGCAAGGCGCGTGCGGTCCACTCGAGATTAAAGTCCCATGTGCCATCGAGCTTCGTCTCATCGACCACGTCATGATCCAGATAAGCGCCTGCCATGTCGTGCAAGTTCTGCGCGATCTCAGCACCGGTCAAACTGTGACAGGCAACTTTGGCGTTCGGAATGGCAGCCAGGTCAGGTGGACCGCCTGCAGGATTAGGGGGCGGTTGCTGCTGCTGTATCGGTTTGCATCCTGCTGTTTCTGATCCATCCGAGGGCTGCAACTTCGATCCACCCTTGCCAATGGTCAGCACGTAGCGCGGCACTGGGCTCGTACCCTGCTGAATCACTAAGCCGAAGCGATCTGCCAGCAGACTGCGCAACATCAGCTTGGCGTTCGCCTGCGTTGTGTCCGCGGGAACTTTGGCGACGACATCGAAGAGGTCGTAGCCTACCCAACCCGGGCCACCGCCGATGACGTCTTCTTGAACTCCATATGCCTCTTCGATCAACTTGAGCATCGTCGCGTCCCGATAGATATACGTGCCGTCGCGAAGAACGCCACCAAACGTCTGCACAAAGTTCGGCGAGGTTGCACTGGAATGAACGTCCGCTACCTCGAATTTCGGCTGTTGTGCTGACGCTGGCGTTGCTTGAACCACGCTATGGCTAGGCTGCGTGGCCGGACTCGCCGACGCCGTTTGACCAAACGCCGCAACCGGCATACACGCAAAGAACAAGGCCACAACGGCTGGAAAAAGTGCGGCGTTGAATCGACACCCAAATAGCGTCTGCAACGGACTATTCGATAGGCCCCAAAGCACTGACTTGATCATTTTGGCACCTCATTTGACCTGGCGTTGGGTGGAGGGAAATTGTGGGGAAACGCGCGAGAACCTTATCAGAAATATTCAGTTTGGTTCTTAACGCGAGTAACCATATACCTCTTCTGCTTTCCGGCGCAATGGATTTCACATCACGGCATAGATAGAGTTTGAGTAAATTAACGCGCCAGCACCTAGCCAGAGATTCGCGATAGGTAGATTAGCGGCGCAAGTGGCTATCCGACAAAATCAGCGAGAAATGCCAATAGCAGCCGGAAACGGCTAAACGCAGACGGGGGAAATATAGGCACAAAATTAAAGGAAGCGCCTACGGCCAAGACCGGCGACGCTTCCCGGGGTGTGTCCTAGAAGTATTACTGATATAGACGCATGGACGCGTCAAAAAGTTTCCCGGAAATAAGCGTCCGGCAAACTAAAAATAAGTTAGGTAGGCTCTAGGCTTTGCGGTCACCACGTGGGGTAAAGACCCGATCCTCGGTACCAGCCAAAGCGGCGTAGCAAGCCTGGGCAAATCAATAAAAGAGGTACTTGCGCCACTTTTCGTCGCGATGCCCGATGAGGCGCATCAACTGGCGCGACGTGTGGAGCGTGAAGGGGCGCGGACGGCGCTGGAGCTTAATGCCGGCTTCCTCGGGAGTGCGATCACCCTTGCGGTTGTTGCACGTGTAGCAGCAGGCGACGAGATTTTCCCAGGAGGAGCGTCCGCCACGAGAGCGCGGCATGACGTGGTCCAATGTCAGCTCGGACGCAGGAAACGCGCGGCCGCAAAACTGGCAGGTGTTGCGGTCCCGTAGCAGAATGTTCTTTCGCGAAAGCGCGCGGCTTTGCTGCGGAATGTGCCGATAACTCAGTAGCCGGATCACGGATGGGACCTGTACGGCCCGTGAAGTGGAATGCACCTCGGCGTGGCTCGTCTCTTCGGCTTGCGCGACGCCTTTGAGCATTAGCACCAGCGCCCGGCGAACGGCGGTGACATTGATCGGTTCGAATGTGGCGTTGAGAACGAGAACGGGAGCCTGCATTACAGAGGCGCGCGGTGCGGGGGACGGCTTCTTGGGCGCAGCGTCCGCCGCGAGCGCGCCGGGAACCGTGCTAGTAGCTAACTTTCGGCGCGGGCGAAGGCCGGCGGCGTGCCGGTTGTCCATTTTGGCACTCGTTTCTTTGGCAGTTCTCCCTGCGCCTTTGATGCCCAGCAAGCAACGCCGGTTGCAAGACGCCTGAATCATTATCGCCTAAGTTGCGCGCGTTTTTATAGAAATTGTGTGAATGGCGAACAGAAGTGAAACAGCGCTTCGGCAGAAACTTGCAAAGGGACGCAGCAAGCAGCGCCCTTACGCAAGCGACTAGGGGCGGCGCGGAATGGCGCGGGCGACCGTAATGGCGGTGACTTCGACGGCTCCCGCGGCTAGCAGGGCGCGCGAGCAGGCGTCGAGAGTGGCGCCGGTGGTCATCACGTCGTCGATGAGGAGGATGCGGAGTTTATCGACGTGCGAGCCGTCGCGGATGGCGTAAGCGCCGCGGACGGATTCCCAGTGTTCGCTGCGCGAGAGAACGAGGCGCGCCGGACGCGGTTTTGTGCGGGCAAGCAGGTAGGGGCGGAACGGCAATTTCAGGCGCTTCGCGAGCGGGCGCGCGATCATGTCGACTTGATTGTAGCCGCGCTCGCGGCGGCGGTCGGCGTGCAGCGGAACGGGAACGATCACGTCAGCGTGCCAGGCAGAGGCGTCGAGCTGCGAAAGGCGTGCGTGCAGTTCGGCGAGGCGACCGGCAAACCAGTCGCCGAGGCGCGTCACCTCTTCGTATTTGAGAAGCATAATCGCGGCGGTCAGCGACTCACTGTAGGCGGCCCAGTTGCGCGCGCGAACGAAGGCGAACGTTTTTGCGCGGCACATCCGGCAAAGCATTGGACTCGCCACGGGAGCGGAGGACGGCGTCGGAGGAGGTTGGGTTGTCGCCCGCGATTGCGTGGCCGCAGGTTGGGAGACCGGACCCGACATTTGCGGCCGTCCGCAACAGGGGCAAAGAGGACCGTGGAGCTCGACAAAAGAAGCGAGGCACGGGCGGCAAATAGGGATGCGGCTGGCGTTGAGCAAAGGCGCGTCGCATATCCGGCAAGGCGCTGCGAAGAGCACGGATGCGAGCGCGTCGAGGGCGGGCTGGAAGATCACGGCAGCGCCTTGACGTGACGCACCGCGGAAACTATATCAATTCGAACAAAAAAGATAGAACCAATCTGCGACATGGCGACGATCCATACAATTCTCATTGCCGGAAAATCACTTTTATGCCGCGCCTCCAAGTTTCGGCGAGGCCGATGCGCGTGATGTGAATTTCCGGCAGCAAATATTTCGGCAAAATTTCACAGGACGAATGAAAACGCAACCCGGGCGCCACGAGCCAAATAAGCGGCGGCTCGGGACTGAGTTCGGCGCCGGGAAAATATCCGCAATGCTGAAAGTCGCCCGTTACCTGATGCCGGCGAATGCGGAACCAGTAGTCGAGGGCCTGAATCGGCAACTGGATGTCCTCGGACGCCTTCAGTTCCATTACGACTAGGCGGCCGCGGCGGGTGACGCCCAGCAGGTCAATGACGCCGCGGTCCTGCGCGAGGGCCGGAACTTGTGAATACAAAAAGCGCGGATCGAGTTGCGGATCTAGCTTCAGCGGATTGGAGAGAATGAGCGTCTCTATCCAGCGTTCGGGCGCCGTGCGGTAGAGGGGATCTTTTTTATCTTCAGTGAACGCGTTGCGGTGGAAGTCGAGTTTGCGAATGAGATCGTCGAGTGATTTTTGATTACCGTCATGCAGCGGGACGCGCCGATCGTTTAGGCCAAAGAAAAATCCGCTGCGCGAATAGCGGGCGAATTCGAGACCGCGAAATGCCAGCGCCGTTTCCACGCCGCCGGGTGCGATTCGCGCGGTGATGTCGTCGCCTGCGGGAGGTAAATGCGGGGCGAGGGCGTGAATTCCGGCCGCGGCTGCAAGCGCCTGGTTGAGAAGCGATTCCCTTTCGCTACGCGGGATGAGCCAGCTTTCAAGATTGCCTTCGCCATGCTCCACGCGGCGGAGACGGCCTTCGCGGTCGATGAGTTCGTATATCTCGGTGCGAGCTGATGCGCAAAGGCCGAGAATGCGTTCGCAAATCAGCGCGCTCGATTCTTGGGGAACAATTAGCCGCAGGCCTTCTATGGCATGGCGCGTGGAATGGCCGCGCAGCCAGTCGAGCCAGAGAATGCCATAAGCGAGCGAGTTTTTGATTATTGCCGCGCTTTCGCCGGGACGAACGGCGAAGATGGCCCAACTTTTGGCGCCATCTGCGAGGCTGCCGCGAACATAGACATCCGAAAAGGAATCCTTCAAAGTTGCAACGGAGGTGAGCGACTCAACGTGCGCGTCTGGAAAATTCCTTTCGAGAATGCGGCGAAGTGCGAGCCGAAACTTTTCGCGTGCCACTCGCGCCGGCATTCGCTGCCTATCCGGGCGAATCAGTTCAAGACGAGAAGGCTTGGACCGGCCGAATCGCTGCACTTCGAGCACGATGCGAAAAGGTGATTGCTCTTTTACATCGAGCACACGGCGGGTGAGGTTGCGTTCGTCCGACCAGAGATGCAGCAGCGGATTTTTGCCTTCTTGACGGATTTCCCAGCGAAAGGCGGCGAGTTCGGCGAGCCACTCGCCGGATTCATGAATCTCGGCGTTACCTGAGGAAGCTAGTTCCGCGATGGCCTGATGCAGCGAGGCCCAATCCGGGCTTGCGTTCATAGACAGATCCGTGATGCGTTTAGTGGACAGCGGCGGGCGCTTCGCGTTATAGGAGGCGTTTCGCAACCAGAAGCGCTTACGTCAGCGGTTCAAGCCGTGCAATTCCCCTCAGCGAACCCGCACAGCGCGATATCTTACTGCAAAACTACTGCAGGACAAGGCCTGAAGTGTGGAAGATCGGCATCTGCTGATTCCAGTTTTGCGGATAGCCGTCGATAGTTACGGAAAACTTTCGCTGCTCATGAGGCGGTAGAGGCTGGTCGTTGGGGCCAATCACCGTCTCGACGTCGTGCATTGTGACGTGCTTGTTGCCGATGTCGTCGTAGAAATCCACGGCCATAGCGACTTGTTTGACGGTACGGTTGCCCGCGTTCGCTATCGTGCCGTTGATGTACATGAACTGCTGATTGAGGAAATTTTCCGATTTCGCGAGCTGGATGTTGGTGTAATGGATGTTTGGCGCGTACGCTTGCTCCTCGGAGCCAAATGCCATGGGCTTCGCCTGGATTGGTGCGGCGGTGTGCGAGGATTTGCTGACGACGATCAGTATCACAGCAACGATGGCAACGATTACGACTCCAGCGAGCAGGGCCAGCGGGAATTGTTTGCGGGCTTCACGGGCGTTTTGCGTGTCGATCATTTTCGTTCGCGCGATTTGTTAGACAGAGTTGTTAGACACCGATCGCGCGCCTAAGGAAATTCTAGCAGGTCCCTTGTATCCATTCATCTGCGGTGTTGTTTAGCGGCCTACCGCGAGCCGCATGATCAGCGGTTCAGGCAGGAGTGCGTCAATCATACGGTGCTGCACGGACGCAATGTCGTAAGAAATGCGCCAATACTCAACCTTCTGCTGATCTGTGTCCGCGATCGCGAAGGCAGCGCGGGGGTCGCCGTCGCGCGGCTGGCCGATCGAGCCAGGATTGAGGAAGTAGGTCGCGCCTTGCTCTACGGGCAGAATTCCGACCAAATTTTGGGGCTTCGCATCGAAATTGATCACGCCAAGGCCTTTGGCGTCACGGGCAAATCCGCCTTGGCGATGCGTGTGGCCGAAGAACGTTAGTGGCGTAGTTGAGAATTGCATTTCTTCAAGGGCCTGCGGAGGTACGAAGACATACTCGTCCTCATCGCGGATCGAGCCATGAACAATGCAAAAGCCATCGATAAAGACCGGACCGTGAGGCAGCTTCTTCAAGAATTCCAGATTCTTGTCCGTTAGCTGCTCGCGGGACCAAAGCATGGCTGCGCGCGCGATCGGATTGAAGTCTTCCGCTTCGGTTATGCCGGCAATTGCCTTGTCGTGATTGCCCCGAATCGTGACGCAATCAAGGGCGCGAATGCGGTCAATCGCTTCGTTGGGATCGGGCCCGTAACCGACGATGTCCCCAAGGCAGACAGCTTTGTCCCACTGGCCAGCGGCGGCCAAAACGGTATCGAGCGCAGTAATATTCGCGTGAATGTCGCTAAGGATTAGATATCGCATGCAGTTACCGCATTCGCGGACACGAAATTTATCATAGTCGAACGCATCGGTTGTTGCACGCGAGATAGGGTGATCATTTCTTGGTATAAGTAGGAGCTAACGCAAGAACATGCAGTCGCCGTAGCTATAGAAGCGGTAGCCGGCGGCCACGGCGTGGCGATATGCGGCGAGCACATGTTCGCGGCTCGCGAAAGCGGAGACCATTGCAAGCAATGTAGATTGGGGCAAATGAAAATTCGTTAGGAGTTGGTCGACAACGCGGAATCGTTTGCCAGGAAGCAAAAAGATTTCAGCTTCGGCTTTGCCAGGCACGACTAGGGGGCCGTTCTCATTTCGAGCGACGCTTTTTTTGGCGGCGTCCTCAAGAGTGCGGACAACGGTCGTACCGATGGCGAGAACTGGACGTGATTCGCGCTTCGCGCGCACGATTGCTTCAGCGGTAGCTTCGGACATTTCGTAAGTTTCCTTGTGGATATTGTGTTCTTCGATCTGGTCCGTGCGCACTGGCTCAAATGTGCCGAGACCTACGTCCAGCGTGATCTCCGCGATTTCAATACCGCGCGACCGGAGGCGTCCCAGAATTGCGGGAGTGAAATGCAAACCTGCGGTCGGCGCAGCAACAGCGGTTCCCTGCCGGGCGAAGACAGTTTGATAACGTTCGCGGTCGGAAAGCTCATCGCCGCGTTTGATGTAAGGCGGCAACGGCATGTGGCCGAGTCGTTCGACAATTTCGCGGAAGTCGCCTCTTGCAGAAAAACGGAGGACGCGTAGACCGTAGTCGCCACGGGTCTCGACTTGCGCAGCGAGTTCGCCGTCACCAAAGACGATTCGCTCGCCGGCAGGCACTTTGCGACCCGGACGGACGAGGCATTCCCACGTGCCGCCCTCGATATGGCGGACCAGTAGGACTTCAATCCGGGCCGTCAAGAACTCCTTATTCTCCGGGCTGTGATGCCCGGCGTGAATGCCCTCGCGATGACCGAAGAGACGGGCAGGCAGGACGCGCGCATTGTTAAGGACGATGAGTTCATCGCCGCGCAGCAGGTCCGGAAAATCCCGGAAGACACGATCTTCGAATTCTCCTGTCCTACGGTCGAGCAATAAGAGCCGCGAGGCATCGCGCTCGGAAAGGGGTTTCTGCGCGATCAGTCCGGGCGGCAGGTGGTAATCGAAATCGCTTACTTTCATCGCGTTTTGCGCATACCATTGTGATTCCGGCGCAGCTATTGTAGCGAAGTGGCGTGGGCCCTGCGGCGTAACCCTGCGAAAATCTATGGCGACAGCTCAATCCATGACGAAAATGAGCAGCGAACCTAAGGCCGTCATCAGCCCGCGAGGCGTGGACCGCATCCGCGCGGGTCACCTCTGGATCTACCGGAGCGACGTCCGCACGGCGGAAGGAGGGCCCGGATGCGTCGTGCGGCTACTCGATGAGCGGGGGCGATTCCAAGGGCGAGCGTTTTATAGCGACAAGTCGCAGATTGCGCTGCGGCTACTGACGCGTGACGACGTTTCGGTAGACAGGGAATTTTTTATGCACCGGCTTGAACAGGCGGCAGCGTACCGGAAAGTTGTCGTTGAGAATACTGAGGCTTGGCGCGTGGTTTACGGCGAAGCGGACCATTTGCCGTCGCTGATTGTAGATCGGTACGGCGATTACGTCGTGATGCAAACGCTCAGCCAGGGCACAGAACGGCACAAAGACATATTTGTCGATATTCTGAATGAGATCTTTACCCCTAAGGGAATTCTCGAACGGAATGATCCGCGCGTGCGCCTGCTCGAAGGACTCGATCAGCGAGTAAGCGTGCTTTCGGGCCATGTGCCGGATGAGATTGTGGCGCGAGAAAATGGAATCGCATTCTCGTGCGACTTGAAAAAGGCACAGAAGACGGGGTCCTTTCTCGACCAGCGCGAAAATCACTGGGCCGCACGGACATATGCGAGCGGCGATGTACTCGATTGTTTCAGCTACCAGGGAGGGTTTGCGCTGACGATAGCCGATCGTTGCGCGCACGTGGAAGCGACCGATATGGCGCCTGCGGCCGTTGCCGCGGCTCGGCGCAATCAGGAGCTGAATGGCATAAGCAACGTCACCTTCCGCGAGGGGAACTCCTTTGACATTTTGAAGGAGTATGACGACACCGACCGGCGGTTCGACATGGTGGTATTAGATCCGCCAGCTTTCGCGAAAAATCGCGACAGCATCGACGCCGCGCACCGTGGGTATAAAGAGATTAATCTCAGAGCATTGAAACTGCTTAAGCCGGGCGGCTTCTTACTCACCTGCTCCTGCTCGTATCACATTAGCGAGGCGCTATTCCTCCAAATACTCGCTGAAGCTGCCAATGACGCCAAAAAGACCGTGGCCGTGGTGGACCGGCGCACCCAAGCCAAAGACCACCCCATTCTGTTGACCATGCCCGAGACGCACTACCTTAAGTGCCTTATAGTGAGGGTTCTGGACTAGCTTTACCCGTAGTCATACCAACCTTTAGCTAGCTCTAAACTACTTATTCTATTATAGATATTATTCCATATCGCTATGATTTGTATTTTGAAAAATATACTTGACAATATGACACGCATATTTTATTATCTTATTGCGCTTAGATAGCGCGACAGCTCTTACAATGAGAACTAGGAGGATGTAGCAAATGACAGCGATTACCCGTTGGGGCCGAGTCCCCACATTCAATGCCCTTCAGGAGCAAATGAATAAGCTCTTAGAAGGCACATTCAACGGAACAGGAGAAAATTCGGCGATTACGAGTTGGGCGCCGGCGGTGGACATCTACGAGACCGAGAACGAACTCGTTCTCAAGGCTGACTTGCCCGGCGTCAACGAGAAAGACATCGATGTGCGTGTCGAGAACAACATGCT
>DATEGW010000152.1:0-27958 GCA_035279845.1 Candidatus Acidiferrales bacterium
CTTTTCGGTCCTCGTGCCGCAGTCGCTCGCTCCCGGCACGATCTCCGTCGAATCGCTCGGCAAGCAGGACGCCGACGGCAAGCAAATGGACGAGCTGCGCGTCAAATCCGACGACCTTGAGCTAAACCTTTTCCTCGATAAAGGCCGCCTCATGCGTATCGATGTCCCCGCCAGCAACGCCGAGATCGTCCGCGACTAACCTTCTTCCGGGCGGCGACCGCGATTAGAGGCATGGTGCCGCGTGTTGTTCCCATTGAATAAGTATGCCGCCATCGCCGGACCTTTCAACATAGTGCGAATTACGGTTCTTTGAGCAATGCAGCTAATACATCCGGCGAGATTCGAAATGTCGTTGATTGAAGGCGATCAATCGCGGTTCGAAGATCCAGGAGGCCCAAAACGGCGGCATCGCGCAGAACGCCCAGTGTGCCTGTAACTACGATACCGAGCCTCGCTGCCTCGCGACGTCCCTGCTTCTCATCGAGAAGCAGGCGGTCGGCCTTCATCTGTTTTGCAAGCAATATGGCATCGCGTTCGCCCGCATCAAGTTCCGCCAAATCGGCTGCAGGGCTCTCTGCCGGTGTTCGCACTTCGAGCGAAGTCGGCGCGTGGTCCATCCATGAGCGAATCTTTACTGGAGCGGAAGGGCGAGAAAGCTCATCGTGCACTGCCCATCGTGCACTGCCTGCGGAAGCACCGTGCTGCCGTAAAGCTTTGGCAGGACCTCAATATGTCCGATAAGTATGAGGTACCCAACCGGGGAGGTATCGGCAACGACGATCACTTTTGCTTCTGAGTGGTAATCTCGGAGCGATGTGCCGCAACGAATTGCTTTGAGATCTTGATGTCGTTCTGCAGGTCGTCGAGCCCATACTGAAGATAGGCGCCGTGATCCTTCAAGAACGCATGCACTTGCATGCGAGAATCGAAGCCGAGCATCCGCTTGACGGCGGTCTCAGACAGTTTTTCCGACCGGTAACCCTCAAGTGCGAGCGCTTCGAGCGCCACGCGAGCAGGATCGGTTCCTCGGGCGGCTACCTGCTCTACAATCTCGTCGGGAATATCGAGCGTAATCCGCATAAATCAAGAATAGCACACAGATCGGGCGAAGACCGTTCTGTCAGAACCATAATGCCCCATTCTGAATGTGCTGTACTACTCACGCAACTGGAACCGGGCTTGCTTTCTTCGATAGCAAAGCCCTTGCGTCATGTGTACACATTGGTGTACACTATCGCCAGGGAGTTCTTATGGCCACAATCAAAGTAGGTGTTCGCGAGTTTCGCGAGAATTTTGCCACGTTCCTCGAATCGGACACGCCCATCGCCGTCACGCGGCATGGCGAGACAGTGGGAATCTACACTCCAATCCCTCGGCCCCGCCCGCGCAAGACTCCGGCAGAGCTCGCGGACCTCAAAGCCGCCGCCGACCGCCTCGCCGTCGAGCTTTCGGATATTGACGAAGAAGAATTTGTCGCCGAGTTCAAAGAGTTTCGCAAGCGTGAACGCGAAAAGAGGAGTGCCTCGAAATGATCGTCCTCGACGCGAATATTCTGGTCCGTGCGTTCCTTGGCCGGCGCGTCCGTCAGATACTGGACGCGTATGGCCCGCTCGGAGCGCAGTTTCGGGCGCCAGAGGTCGTCTTCGAAGATGCGGAAAAGTATGCGGTTATGATTCTGGAGAAACGCGGCGGATCGATTACGACTGTTCCTGGCACACTCTCCTATTTGCGCCGCGCCATCGAACCGGTGACTAGCGACCTTTACGGTTCATTCGAGGAAGAGGCGCGCCGCCGGCTACGGAGGCGCCACGAGGACGACTGGCCCATCCTGGCATCTGCGCTTGCCCTCAAGTGCGACATTTGGACCGAAGACGCCGATTTCTTCGGCACCGGTGTCGCCACATGGACCACAAATCGCGTCGAAATCCTGCTCAAGAAGCAAGCCTCCCCTGATGAACCTTAACTAAAAAAGTTGCCCTTCGGTTTCCTGAATAAAGAAAACCTCTGGGCACTCCATTCGTTAGCGACTCTTGCCGGATAGCCGAACCGGCGAAAGTTTGTTTTTCTTGAAAACGAGCTTGACGTAAAACATATCACGATAGTAGCATCGCACCATTAGATAGGAGCTGCAATGCCGGCACCGAAGCTAACAAAGCTGGAGCTTCAAATCATGGAGGCGCTTTGGAGCCGCGGCTTGTGCTCCATTCGCGAGATTCAGGAGACCTTTCCAGCAAAGAAACGCCCTGCCTACACGACGGTGCAAACCACTATTTATCGGCTGGAGACAAAAAGGAAGATCGTCCGCCGCGCGAAGCGAATCGGTCACGCCGACATTTTCGAAGCCACGATTTCTCGCGAAGAAGGGCACGGCTCATTGATTGATGACCTGCTGGCGTTGCTGGGAGGCCGCACCAGACCGGTGATGGCGCATTTTGTCAAAACCGGAAAGCTGACGCTCAACGACATCAAGGAAGCCGAAGAGATGCTCCGCGAACTGTCGCAGAAGGAGAAGGCAAAATGATTCCGGCGGAATTCGCTCCTGTAGCAAGCCACATTTGGCAATCGACTCTCTTCGCCGCTGCGGCCGTGCTGCTCACTTTGGCGCTGCGGCGCAATCACGCTCGCGTGCGCTACGCGATCCTGCTCATTGCTTCCTACAAATTCCTGATCCCCTTTTCGTGGCTGGTGAGCCTCGGACGGGAGTTTCAATGGCGCAGCGTACCCGCCGCTTTGCCGCACACTGTTTCGGCTGTTACCGGCGTGGTCGGCGCACCGGCTTTCCTGATGCCGGCTGTCGCTGCAAAGCCAGCTCCCGATCATCTCGCTGCGCTCCCGTTGCTGATTTGGCTCGTTTGGGGATGCGGCTCGTTAGTTATTGTCGCGGGCTGGACGAGAGAGTGGTTCCGCATTCGCGCTATGGTGCGTGCCGCAACATCCCTTCCATTTGCTCTGCCCGTTCCAGTTGTTTCCGTGCCCTCGCGGATGGAACCCGGCGTGTTCGGAATTTTTCGACCGGTGCTGTTGCTTCCTGAAGGTGTCGCAGAGAAGTTGAGCCCGGCGCAGATGCGCGTGGTCCTCGCACACGAACTTTGCCATGTGCGTCGGCGGGACAATCTCGCGTCGGCTATGCACATGTTGGTCGAAGCCTTGTTCTGGTTTCATCCGCTGGTGTGGTGGTTGGACCGGCAGATCGTGGAGGAGCGCGAGCGGGCCTGCGATGAAGAAGTGCTGAGGATGGGTGGCGCCCCGGTAGCCTATGCGGACACTATCCTGGCTGTCTGCAAATCGTACGTTGAGTCGCCCATTGCCTGTATATCTGGAATCTCCGGCTCTGACCTCAAGCGGCGCCTTGTCAACGTGATAGCAAATCGCCGGATCGCAAATCTCAGTCCCGTCAAAAAGGTTCTGATTTCAGCGCTCGGTATCGTCGCCGTAGCAGGTCCTGTCATGTTCGGGATCGTCAATGCTCCCTTACTTCACGCGCAATCATCAGCAACCACCGAGTGGGAAAAAGCTGCGGGCGGCGAAATGTCGTTCGAAGTCGCATCGCTAAAAGAAAACTCGACGGCTCCAACCCGTGAAACGATACATGAGAATGTTCCTCTTACCGCGGATGGAGAGTTTACGCCAACAGGTGGATGGTTTTCGGCAATCAATGTACCTCTGCATTGGTACATACGGTTCGCTTATAAACTCTCGACTACACAATTTACGGAGGCGATTGAAGAGCTGCCGAAATGGGCCCTTACGAGCCGATACGATATCAATGCTAGGGCGATGGGAGATCCAACCAAGGACCAATATCGGCTTATGATGCAGTCGCTTCTCGCGAGCCGCTTCAAACTGGCTGTACATTATGAACAGAAGGAAGTGCCCGTTTTTGCCCTTGTCCTGAACAGCCCCGGCAGCCTAGGTCCTAACCTTCAACATCATCGAGCCGACATCCCTTGCCCTAGCGGTGTAACCACAGATGTAGGTGACGAAGCAACGGTGACCGGAGGTTTTCCCAAGGCATGCGGCGTCTTTAGACAAATCCAATCTGATGAACCAGGGCACTTCATCGGAGGCGCTCGAAACGTTCCCATGCCTGTGGTTGCGGACATCCTCAGCCTGGGAACGTTCGGGACATTAAGACCCGTTATAGATAGGACAGGACTCAATCGAAACTATGATTTCGTCATCAGCTTTTACAACCAGCCAGTTAGTATCCAGCAGAATGCTTCGGAAGCGAAATGGCCAGTCGAATCACGCGGGCCGACATTTTTGGAGGCGCTTAAGGACCAGCTAGGACTGAAACTCGTATCCAGTACCGGTACGATCGACGGGTTTGTCATCGATCACATTGAGCACCCCACACCGAACTGAATCGATCGTACGGACCAAGCAGACTATGTCCGGCAGGTTCCGTATGAGGCAAATGTCTTCGAAGGTTTCGGAAGGATTCACTGGTGAATGTGCAAAGTTTGAGCCGCATCAATAAAAGGACAGAGTGTGCACTATTGGTGCTGTTGATTGTCTCTTCGACCCTATGGGGGCAGTCGACTCCACGTTTGGCCTTTGATGTAGCATCGATCAAACAGTCGCCGCCAGACGAAGATGGCGGTGGCTATACCTTTGAACGTGGCGGACGAACCGTAATAAAGAAGTTCACCCTAAAGAATCTCATAATGGTGGCTTGGCACGTGCAGGAGTTCCAAGTGACGGCACCGGCGGCTTGGATGGACTCGACGCGTTATGACATCGAAGCAAAAGCGGGCGGCAATCCCAGCAATGATCAATCGCGACTCATGCTGCAATCTCTGCTCCTCGAAAGGTTTCATCTGGTAGTTTTTCGCGAGTCAAAGAAGCTTCCGATCTTCGTATTGAGGCGTGCCGGCGCGTTGAAAGCCGGCTTAATACCCGACAAAAACCCGCAGTGCACACCAACTGACAAGGATTTTCCAGTTGATGTACCTGGCGAAAGGCCGTTCTGCCAGATCACGTTTCGACTCGTTAAGTCGGCCGATAATGGGACCTCAATGCTTGTGCAAGGTACTACCTCAATATCCGCTATCGAGCGACTTTTAAGCACAATCGTAGAACGTCAGGTGACAGATCAGACTAACCTGAGCGGTGTTTTCGATCTTAAACTCGAATTCCGGCCGGACGATTTTTCTGGACGGGCCGCACCAATCCCCGGAGCAACCAACAGCACTGCTCCTTCGATCTTTACTGCGGTTCAAGAGCAATTAGGTCTTAAGCTTGTGCAAACGAAGGGCCCTGTCGAGGTACTCGTTATCGATCATGCAGAGGAACCTACGCCCAACTGATCGAATTTCGTCCTACTCCCGCTGAGTCCCCCATTCAAAGTGTGCATTGATTTCCCAAAACGGGAAAATGAGTACTGTACCCATGATTTATGTTGCTTTTTAAGTACACCTCTGGCATACTAGCGCTTGGAGTGTCGAGATGAACGAACTGACTGAATGTAATCAAGCCCTTCCTGCTTCATCGCCTCGTGCAAACCTTCCTGTCAGTCAATCAGTCGCTGAAAACAAAGCAGATCCTGTCGCGCTTGCCCGCCATCGCCGAAAATGCCAGGTTTGCCGCCATCCCGAACGCGACATCATCGAGCGCGAATACCGAGACTCGTTTGGACCGCTTGCCATCGCCCGATCTTACGGCATCCCGGAAAGAGCGCTTTTCAGGCACCTCGAAGCCACAGGCCTCAAGTCCTGCCGCCGCCAAAATCTCCGCTCCGCCCTCGAACGCGTCCTCGAACGAGGCGTCGAGACGGAAATAGACGGCGCCACAATAATCCAAGCCGTAAAAGCTTATTGCTGCCTCACCGACGAAAACAAATGGATCGAACCCGCCAAAAACGTGACTTTTTCTAATCGACAGTGCCGCGATTAAAAACGCAGCTATCTCAATGAAAACAAACGAAGAGAGCCGATTCTAATCGACAGCGAAAGGAGGGTTTTCAGACAGTGTAGCCGTCACGCGCCGGGACGCTCGCGAACTAAATGGATCGCGCCGTTAATCGTGCGCAACGAAATTTCGCCGCCGCCGGTGCCAAGTTTGCCGCGGAACGCGCCGAGATTCGAAGGCGCGGTTGCGGCGCTGACGGGCAATTCGGATGAAAAATCGCCATTCATGTTCTGGACTTTTAGATTGGCGCGAGTGTTCGAAGGCAACGTGAGAACCACGGAACCGTTCACGGTTTCGAT
This sequence comes from Candidatus Acidiferrales bacterium, assembly GCA_035279845.1. Classification (GTDB taxonomy): domain Bacteria; phylum Acidobacteriota; class Terriglobia; order Acidiferrales; family UBA7541; genus Palsa-295. Next base: position 6,210 of record DATEGW010000152.1, read on the forward strand.
GTCCATCGGCGCGCCGTTCGCGACATTACGAAGCTGCAGCGTCAAATTGCCATTCGTGGTCTTCGCGTTGAAGCGGCCGGCGCTATCTGTGACCTGCACATCGCCATTAACGGAACGAAGGTCGCCGCCGCCCTGAACGCCATGAACAAGCACGCTGCCGTTGACCGTTTTTACAGCGGCGAGAAGGACGCGGAACGGGACATGGACGTGATATTCGACCGTGACGCCGTTCCCAGTGCTGCTCGGATACAAAGTGTGAACTGCAATGTGACCGGGCACACTCTCCACGTCGATCTGGACCTGTTCGAGATCGCCCGGATCGTTTTGAGCGGTTTTCACGGCACTTACTTCAACTTCATCGCGATCCCAGCCTTCGACTTGAACGGAGCCGTTGATGTTGTCGAGTTGGAAGTTGCCGCCCGAGGAAAGCGGATATGTCTTGTCGAATAATTCGTTCGTGGTGGCCGACGCCGCCGCAGCAATAGAAAACAATGCGGCAAACAGGAAGGCTGCATGGATCGCCGCTCGTGAAATGGAACGGAGGACTCTCCGCGAAGGTTTTGCAAGCGTGATGCAATACGAAGATTCTGTGCGTGTGGTGCAACGCCCGGTTGTCATCTCGGTTCACCCCTTCTTCGAGGACAGATGCTGCACAAAACGAAACGCGCCGATTGCGCGGCGCACGTTAGCGTTGCGATTGCAAGAAGAGCCTCTGCTGCAATTCCTCGAACTGCTTTTGGAGGCCTTCCATTTGCTGATGGTACATCTGCATTTGTTTGTCGGCGTCGCTCAATACGAACCGGATGTTGCCTGCGACGGTACGAAGGTGAAGCACTTCGCCGCCGCCGTTGAGCGCGGCTGCGGCGTGGGCCACGCGTTGGCCTTGCGCATCATCGTCATAACTGACTTGAATCGGGAACGCCGGATCGATAATGAAACCGTGGGTCTGGCCCATCTCGACTTGCGCATCGATCGTAACGGGCATTGTTCGGGCGAGGTAGACGACGATGTCTCCATTCATCGATTGGAGATCGCAATCGGCCGAATCCTTTGGCGGAGACATGAACCATGCGGTGATGCCGCCAGTGGCCGTCGATGCCTTGATGTTGTTGTCCGCCTGGGTAACGTAGATGCTGCCGTCGGCCGTTTGCAAATTGGCGGGGCCGGAACTTCGCGCGACGCGAATGCCGCCGCCTTCTGTCTTGGCGCGAACCAAACCGGCAGCCTCGCCGACCTGGATCTGTCCTCCAGCAGTCTCTGCAACCAGATCGGCGCCAGCGCGCTCAAGGGTAATGTTGCCGCCATCGGTGACAAGACGCGCCGTCCCACCGATTGAGTCGGATCGAATATGACCGCCATGTGTGTGGAGAAAGGCGTTGCCGCTAATGGTTCCCGTGGTGATATGGCCACCGCCAGTCTCCGCGACCAGTTCGCCGCTGACATTCTTTACGCTGATATGTCCGCCGGCAACTGCGGTGAGATGAGCGCCGCCATTGATGTTTCCGGCCGTGATGTTTCCGCCCTGGGTCAGAAGCGTTTCGCGGCCGGTAAGATCGTCGGCGCTGATGTTGCCGACGCCCGTAGAAACATCGAGTGAATAGTTCTTCGGAACGGTTAATTCAATCGTCACCCACAGCCGGCCGGCTGGGACGTGAGTGCTCGTGGCCCCGAAAAGGGAGACGCCGTGTTGGAAAGCACGCGAATGCAGCGAAAAGCTCTTTAACAACACTTGGGCATTTTTTGTAGACGGGTCCGTCTCCAGATGCACACGGTAATCAACGGTTGGGGAATCGTGAGTGTGGATGATTATGCTGCCAAGATCGGTCTTCAGGCGAAGATGACCGCCATCATGGGTTGCGACGCTGCCAGAGAAATCTCGCGAAGGGCGGGCATTCGCCGATTGTGAAGCGGCTGCCCGCGTTTGAGGCGGATCGGCGCGACGGGCCGACGTAGACGATGGAAAAAACAGACTCCCAGCAAAGAACAGCCCCAAAATGGCTGGCGCGGCATAACGTGGCAAAACGGCGCGGGAGGGCCACGATTGCCGCATGATTAATACCTTGAGCGAGGTCCAAGATCGCGAATCGCCGCAGCGCTCTGGAGCCGGATGTAGGCATTGGGATCGTTCAGCACACGGTCCTGCAGAACCGAGAGCATTTTGTCGCTAGAAGAGACTTCGCCTTTGGCAACCATGTCGCGTAAAGAATTGATCGCTTCAACGCGCACGCCTGGATTGTGATCGTCCACGAGAGCGTCAAGGACGGTCTGCTGTATGATGTCCTGCGGCTCGGCGCCGTTAAGCGCTTCAAGGGCTTTCAGCCGCACGGCCGCGTTTTTGTCTTTGTGCACGGCATGGCAGAGAGCTGACCGAACTTCCGCATCGTTGGTGCGCGAGCTAAGCGCCTCAACGGCATCGAGGCGGATATCCGGGCAGAAGCGGTCGCCGCCACGAAGAATATTGATCAGTTCGCCTTTCACGTTGTCGTCATTCACCGTGCCCTGCATAGTGAATGGCTGCTGCTCTTTCATTTGCAGTTGAACCTGCGGAAGTGCGCCATCGAATGAAGGGAGCACGCTGATGCCGGCAACATCTGCTGTGTTAAGCGGCGCCAAAGCTTGTGGATGAGTCACGGTCGAAGGATTCTCAGGCTGTGGCGGGCTTGTGACAGTCGTCGTCGCGGTAACGGCGGGTTCCTGCGGCGGGATTAGGCGATGCAGCACGCGCGGGCCGAGGAGCAATCCAGAGGAAAAACCGACAATCAGAAGCGCCGCCGCTCCCCACGCAGGAGCGCTCAATAGCGCGACCCAACTGGCCGGAAATACATAAGAAAACGAACGCCAAAGCCAGCCGTGCTCCTCTTCACGATCGATTGCATCGTCAAGCGATGCCCGGCAGCTGGCGAGCATCGTGGCATCCACTTCGGCACGATGCTCAGGTAAGAGAGAGAGCATTTGCCGTTCGCGAGACAACGCAGACGTGCACGCCTGGCATTCGGCAGCGTGCGCAATCCATCGGCCATGAAGCTCGGCAGGGAAGTCTTCGCCAGCGGCAAATAGCATGACGAACTCTTCCCATTCGGAGCACCCGCGGCTGAAAACTTCGCTGACATCCTGCGAGTTCATCTGTGGATTAAAATCCGAATTGTTGTGATCTGCCATTTCGTGCTTACGCTATCGCAATCCTTGCTTATCGTAATGGTTCGAGTGACCCACGCAGCTTCCTTGTCGCGCGGAACAGCGAGTTTTTCACCGTTTCTTCGGACGTTCCCAATAGGTCGCCAATCGCGCGCAATCGCATGCCTTCATAGTGCTTCATTTCAAAAACCATCCGCTCGCGCGGCGAGAGGCGTTTCATCGCTTCGTGAATGCGCCCGCTGATTTCGCGGCCCAGCAACTGGCGCTCAGGATTTGCCGAGGGATTCTGCTGCGGCTGGCGATCGAAGAAGTCTCTTGTGCTGGCGCCTTCCGTATCTTCGGGAACCGGCGCCTGATCTTCGCGGCGTGTCGTCCTTCGCCTTAGGTAATCCAATCCCACGTTCGTTGCCACTCGGTATAGCCATGTATAGAAACTGCATTCAAAGCGGAAGCGGTAAAGGTTCCTATAAACCTTCAGGAAGGTTTCCTGGTAGATGTCACGCGCATCTTCCGGGCGATGAACGATATTCATCGCGAGGCGCAGGACGTCGCGGTCGTACCGACGCACCAACTCCTCGAACGACTGACGGTCTCCCTCTTGTGCCTTGCGGACTAGCGCATGCTCTTCGGCGACCTTTGCGGCCGCAGCTTGGCGCGCATCCGCCTCAAGCGCAATGCTTGTTCCCATCGTTGGTATTGCCGACGGCGTGGCTGCCGCGAATCGATCGGCCAATCTTTCGATTCCGCATTGGCCTGTGTGGCCGGCGAATCCTTCCTTGGGCTTCATAATCATAGACGAGGGGGTAAGCCTTTTGTTAGCAGCGCGCCATTTACGAGGCTACTGGTGCCTTGTTACCAGAACCTCTCTGTTTACAATGAGATGCGAAAGTACGGGTGGCGGTTGCTGTGCCAATTTTGGCGCGATTGGCACCATAAAACGCGGATTATAGGCCTAATATAGGCTCAATGCGAGCCTTATAAGGCCGTAAACTCCGGCACAGACGGCGAGGTCAACGACTGTGCCCCAATCGGTCCGGAACCCGCGGTGCCGGAGCGATTCGGGGAGGTTGGGCATGAGCGAAAAGTAGTAGATCGCGTTCCCAAGAAGGATTGCGACGAGGTATTCGAGCCATCGGCGAGGAGTAACTCCGAGGAATTGCCGAGATTGGCGCGACATACGAGCGTTGACTCCGAGAGAGCCAGTACAGCGGCGCGTCCGCTTGCCGGTGAGAGGCCCGAACCCATATTATTGCAGCCGCCCCGATATGGTCCAGTCGAAGGTCCAACTGAATAGTCCGGTGCTGTATTTGAAAGGCGTGGGTCCGCAGCGAGCGGCAACGCTGGCGGAGCGCGGAGTCACGACTGCGGGCGAACTGCTGAATTATCTGCCATTTCGGTATGAGGACCGGATGCGGTTTACGCCGATTGCGGAAATTGTGCCAGGGCAGGTGGTGACGATTCTCGCGGAAGTGGCGCCCGGCGGAGGCGGGACAGTGCGCTTCAAGCGCGGACGCGGCCCGGTGTTTCATTTGCCGGTGCGGGATGCTTCGGGGACGATGCACGCTAAATTTTTTCACGGCGCCTATCTGCAGGATCGGTTAAAGGAAGGACAACGGCTTGTCTTGCACGGGAAGGCCGAATACGATTTTTACCGGCCTACGCGGATAGAGATGATCAATCCAGAGATCGAGCTGCTGGGGAACGATGATGCGGCTGCGGATTCGACGGAAGTCGGACGAATCGTGCCGATTTATGAGTCGATTGCAGGGATCACCTCGCGAATGTTGCGGCGGATTATTTATGGGCTGCTGGGAATGCTTGAAACGGAGATCCCCGATCCGCTACCGAGCGAGATTCGTGAGCGATACCGGTTTCCTTCGCGGCGTGAGGCTTTGCTCTATGCGCATTTTCCGCCGAAGGACGAGGATATCGAAAAGCTGAATGGCTTTCGGAGTTCCGCGCACATGCGGCTGATCTTCGAGGAATTTTTCTCGTACCAATTGGCGATGGCGCTGCGAAAGGCAAACGAGCACCGGCAGACCGGGATTGCGTTGCAAGTGCGCGAAGACAAGATTCGCGCGGCGCTGAAGCGGATTTTGCCGTTTAAGCCGACGGGCGCGCAAAAGCGCGTGCTCGCGGAAATCGTGGGTGATCTGGAGAAGCCTTATCCCATGCACCGCTTGCTCGAGGGCGATGTGGGAAGCGGGAAGACGATTGTGGCGCTTGAGGCCGCGACGATCGCGATTGAGAATGGGTGCCAGGTGGCGTTGATGGCACCGACGGAGATTCTGGCGGCGCAGCACTATCTTTCGGCCCGGCGAATTTTTGAGCCGGCGGGATATCGAGTTGAGCTGATTACAGGGGGGCGAACGAAAGTGGAGCGCGAACTGGCAGCACTGCGCGTCCAAGTTGGACAAGCGCAATTGGTGGTCGGGACGCACGCGCTAATTGAACAGGGCGTGAAATTCGAGAAACTTGGGCTTGTGATTGTGGACGAGCAGCATCGGTTTGGAGTGTTGCAACGAAAGCGACTGATTGAGAAGGGCATCGCGCCGCACGTGCTGGTAATGACGGCGACGCCGATTCCACGAACGCTCGCATTGACACTCTTCGGCGATCTCGACCTTTCGGTGATCGATGAGATGCCTCCCGGAAGGACGCCGATTGAGACGCGTTGGGCGACGGAGGAGCGGCTGACGGGAGTATGGGAGTTTCTGCGGCGCGAGATCGGGAACGGGCGGCAGGCGTATGTGGTGTATCCGGTGATCGAGGAGTCGAAGCTGGAACTGAAGGCCGCGACAGCGGAATACGAGAGGCTGGCGAAGGAGGTGTTTCCGAAGGTGCGGGTGGGATTGTTGCACGGACGGATGAAGAATGAAGAGAAAGACGCCGTGATGGAACAGTTCCGGCGGGGCGAATTTAATATTCTGGTATCGACGACCGTGATCGAAGTGGGCGTGGACGTGCCGAATGCGACAGTGATGGTGATCGAGCATGCGGATCGCTTTGGACTCGCACAGCTGCATCAATTGCGAGGGAGGATTGGCCGCGGCAAACACAAATCGCATTGCATTCTGGTGGCGGCGAAAACAATCAAGGGCGAGGCGCGCGAGCGGATCGAAGCGATGGTGGCGACGACGAACGGATTCGAGATTGCAGAGCGGGATTTGAATCAGCGCGGGCCGGGAGAGTTCTTCGGCACGCGGCAGCACGGCGATGCAGCGTTTTCGTTTGCACAGCCGCTGAGGGATCACGAGATATTGGAAATGGCGCGGCGTGAAGCCTTTACGCTGGCCGAAAACGACGTTCGCGCGAAGGATGTAGCCGCACGACTCGAAGCGTTGAGCCCGGCGTGGCAGCAGCGGTATCGATTGGCGTCTGTGGGGTGACGATGCGTGTGATTGGCGGAGAATTCGGGAGCCGAAGACTAAAAGGGCCCGGGGCTTTGCGCCTGCGGCCTACGAGCGACAGATTGCGGGAGACGCTTTTTAGCGTGCTTGGGCCAGGTGTGCTGGACTGCCTTTTCGTGGATTTATATGCGGGAACAGGAGCGATCGGTATTGAGGCGCTGAGTCGAGGGGCGCGGGAAGTAATTTTTGTGGAAAAGCACGTTCCGACCATGCGCGTGCTACGTCAGAACCTCGCTTCGCTGGGGCTAAATGGCAAGGCGAGCGTAGAAGTGATTGTAGACGACACCCTGAAGGGATTGGAAAAACTCGCCGCACGCCGACTGGTGGCTGATTTCATTTTTCTCGATCCGCCCTATGAGCGAGCGGATGAATATGAGCGCGCCTTGAATTTCATCGACAGTTCGCATTTGCTGGCGCCCGCGAGCCGAGTGATTGTGGAACATTCGGTGAAAGCGGAGTTGCCGGATCGTTTTGAGCGGATCGAGCGCGCGCGGCTGCTTGAACAGGGCGATGCGGCGTTAAGTTTTTACCGGCTTGCGGCGGCCGCGTGAGTTAGTTGGGATATTTGCGGGCGGAGAGTTGGCGGACGAGACTTTCGGCCTGGAGGGTGGCAGCATTGAAATCGGGAGCGGTGCCCCAGCCGAGCACATTGCCGCGGCCGCATTGTTCGACGACGTAGTAATACTTTGGATGAATAACGAACTTGTCCGCAATGATTTCCGTGATGCAGTGGTTGCCACTGACCGAAAGGCTGGCATGCGAACAGGTATGGCCAGGCTCAACAATGCGCTGCCGGTGCAGGCCGAGAACGCTTTTTAGAATCTCGGGCGGAAACGATTTTATCGGATACTGGCACATACCTGCCGCCGGCTTGCCTGGAAAGCATTCTTCTACCAAGGCCTCGTAGCCGAGAAGCTGGCTACATTCGTTGCGGCCTTCGACTGCCCAGGACAGATCGCCGGCGCTGCGGAATCCGCTAAACCCCCGTTTCAAAGAGCCTTCGATGGAGCGGAGGAGCATGTCGATCATTATCGCCGGTTCAAAACGACCGCCGGGAAGGTACACATGGTCCGCCGAATGAAATTCCAGTGCTCCAATCTTACGAGCCGAATCTACATCAACTCCGATAAAGCGAAGATCGTATTCGAGGCGCTGAAAAATTTCGGGACGTTGCACGCAAAAACAACGTTCGCCTTTGCGCAAGCCTTCGGCGATGAAGGGCGAGAGAACTTCCATTAGGGCATCTTCGGAACGGTAGAAAACGCAGAGATGGTCGCCATGGCGGAACTGGAATAGAGACGGGACCGAAGGAGTCATGATTCGTTATGCTGCGCCAATTGCGAGGCTAACAAATTTCGCGGGCGAGTTTCAAGGAACGCTCGCCCAGTAATGTGGGGAATCGGTAACGACGAAACCAGAGAGGTCCTTTCGGCCACGGCGGACCTTCGGCGCTTTGTTCGCTTCGCGGACAAGCTCAGGATGACGTATTTTATTTTTCGTTTGCAGCAGATTTGGATGGCAGCCCGTCATGTGTGCGAGGCATCGAAACAGTCGGGTATAATTCCCACTTCCATGGCTTTGCTTCCACAGGACACCTTTGCAGACGATTACGTTGTGACCGTGCCGATTCATTCGCGACTACCGCGGCTCGATCTGGGCATTGACTGGGTGCCACGCTGGGAAGAGTTTCGCACGAGCTTGCGCGGCGCCGTGACCGGTCCCAGAGTAGAGGGCGATGAGGCTGTTTCGGGCGGCGAAGACCTGCGCGTGGAATGGATTCGCGGCTATCGGCCACGGAGTGCGTTTCTCGCAGCCATCCTGTGCCATGTGGCTGCGATTTGGCTGATTATCTTGCCGATCTGGGGATTTTTGCCGCAGACGCAAGCTGCTGTCCCGATGCAGCTCAATGTGCAGTGGGACCTCTCGGATTTGCCCGCAATTTCTCTTCCGGCACGAGCGGCGAAGAAAAGCGTCGCGCGCTCTCGGAGCGACGCTGCGAAGAAGAATCAGCAGCGCGGCGCCGATGCTTACAATCCACGTCAAACCATACTTTCGACGCCGGTGAAATTGACACATCCGCGGCAAACGCTGATCGAGCCGGATGCTCCGATGAAAGCGCCGACAATTGTGCAGCAATTGCCGAACATCGTGCAGTGGTCGGTGCCGCAGGTGCAGCGGCCGACAATCGAATATTCAACGAGCCAGAGTAAGCCTGAATTGCGGCAGACGCGCCGCCGGCTGGCGGGTGCTCCACAGATCGCCAGCAGCGCGAAGGTTGCGGAAACGTTGAATATTGCGGAGCCGAACGATATGCGTCTCGCTCCACCTGCTCCGGTTGTGTCGAAGGCAGTTATCGCGCCGCGTCGTACTATGCGGCACAACACTGTGGCCGCGCCCCAAGTTGCCGAGACTACGAACATCGCAACTCTTTTGAATGTGGCCGAAACGAATGATATGAACCTTGCGCCACCCGCGCCAGTTCCTTCGAATTCCGCCGTGATGGCGCGGCATCGAGCAATGCGGCAGGCCACGGAGGCCCCTGAAATTTCGGATCAGGAAAACGGAAGTCCCGCGGATGTGCGGAAGATGATTGCCCTTTCGGCCGCTCCCGCGCCGCCCGCGCCAGAAGTGCAGATTCCAAAGGGCAATTTGGCGGCGAATGTAGCAATTTCTCTTGACGGCAAGAAGACAGGAAGCCCGGGCGGAGCGGAGGGCGGCGGCGCCGATTCGAAATCCGCGGCGGCAAGTCCGAATGGGGGTGTGTTGCCAGCAGCGATCAGCGTTAGCGGGTCGAGTTCGAAAGCACCAACTGGCAACAACGTCGCTCGTCAGAGAAATATCGCGTCTTATTTGAATTTGAGTATGCGGCCGATGATTTATCCGGGGGCGACGACGCCCCACTCGACGAGAACGGGCCCGGCAAATGTGGCGGCGCTGCCGCCGGGGGCTCCGCCCGAGGAACTTCTCTCAGGAAAGGTATTCAGCATGCGGGTGAGCACGCCGAATACGACGAGCACGCTCGGAAGCTGGACGCTAAGCTTCGCGCAATTGGGCGGCGACTATGGCGCGGCGAGCGACGCGCTTTCGGGACCGGAGCCGATTTACACCGTCGATCCGAAATATCCGCCCGATACGATGCTGGAACACATCTCGGGCGAGGTGGTGCTTTACGCGATTATCCGAAAAGATGGATCTGTGGACAGCATCCAACTCGTTCACGGACTGGACGCACGCCTAGATCGCTCGGCAATGGACGCACTCGCACAATGGAAATTCCGGCCTGGATCGCGCGCGGGGAAACCTGTGGATCTAGAGGCGGTGATCCATGTACCGTTTGAGTATCGGAAGTTGAGATATTGAGAGTGGCTTGCGGTGGCGGTACGCGTACGCGCGGAAAAGCAAGAGGGATCCTTCGGCCCGCTTCGCGTTCCTCAGATGACGCAATTTTATTTTTTTGCTCGCAGAGGTTAGTAGCCGTGCCCGTCACGGCAGATAGTTCTCGGTCTTTCGATGCTGCTGAAAGATCCGAGCTACATCACCTCGGCTGCAGCATCTCTGCCGCATCGTTCCAGCAACATAAGAATTTATGATTTCAGAAGTTCGATTAGGCGCGAGACTTCGTTTTGCGTGTTGTAAATATAGGGTGCGATGCGAAGCGACGTTCCGCGAAGGCTGACGTGGATTTGCGCCGCTCGCAACTTGTCGTAGATGGCTTGCGTATCGTCCGGGTTGATCGCGGAGATGCAGACGTAGGGACCGCGGCGTTCACGCGGCTCGGGCGATGCGAGTGTGACGCGCTCACGGGGCATGCGATCGAGAATTTCATTTGTAAGGGCGTCGACGTAATTCTGAATGCTTTCGGCTCCAATCCGCGCGAGCAGGTCAAGGGAGGCGTCGAACGTGGCAAGATTCGTGAAGTTTGCGGTCTCGGCTGAATCCCAACGACGTGCGCCGGGTGCGGGACGAAATTCGTGCGATGGCAGCGCGTGGAAGTCGCGAGCACCTTCGAGGGCCATGAAATAGGTGGCACCGAGCGGAAGCCTTTCGATCCATTCCTGGGCGATCCAGAAAAATCCAGTTCCATACGGGCCTAGCAGCCACTTGTAGCCGCTGCAAACGGCCATCGTTGCGCCCAGATCGCGAATGCGGAATTGCATTGCGCCAGTGCACTGCGTCAGATCGAGCAAAAAAGCTGCACCGACTTTGTCGCACGCGCGAGCAACTTGTGCAGCATCGAGCATGGCGCCGTTATCGAAGCGAACGAGGCTGGCCGTTACAACGCGCGTCTCTGGGCGGATTTGGGCGATGTAGTCATCGGCGCAAATGAAACGGCCTCGGGGCTCGACGACGCGGATACTCAATTTACCCGCTGTTTGATAACGCACCCACGTGGAAAAATGCGCGGGGAACTCCCCGCGGCCAATGAGAACTTCATCGCCCGGTTTCCAGTCAATACCAGCGGCGACGCACGCCATGCCAGAGCTTGCGCCCGTGGTGACGGCGATTTCTTCTGGGCGCGCTTCAATGATGCGCGCGATTTTTTCGCGGATGCGATCGGGAAGATCGAAATAGAGGGAGTCGGGAAGGCGATACGGATGCTTTTTCCATTCGAGCGCTTCGCGGGCAGCCTGATCGGAGACGAGCGGCAACGGGCCTTGAAGCGCGGCGTTGAAATAGGCGACGCTTTCAAAGTCGGCAAATTCCTGGCGATACGTGGGCAGGGGCGGAGTTTGATTTGTCATGAGGGAAGTTTATCGACTTCGTCGGGCGGGCGGAAATTGTTAATGGCCCATTGAACGCGGACAATTTGGCTGGTGCGCGCAAATTCCGAGGCAGGAGCGTCGGGCGTTGGGGCGCTTGAGGGTGCGCTCTGGCTGCTAGAAATGTGCGCGGAGGTCGCGAAAGGCGGAGAGGATGAGGAGTTTGCCTGTGCCGCTTTCGATTTCACACTTTTCGAGTTCCCAAGTAGCGGAGTGCGGGATGAATACGGCGTTGAGGCCGGAGCGCATGGCGGGATTGACATCACTGCGCGGACTGTTGCCGACCATCCAGCCGTGCGATTTTACGATTTTGAATTGGTCGATCATGCGTTCGTAGGTGGACGGCTCTTTTTCGATGACGATTTCGATCGCATCGAAATAGTTTTGCAAACCGGAGCGCTCGACCTTCGCGGCTTGTTCGGCAGCCTCGCCTTTTGTGAGCAGAATCAGGCGATTGCGCTTCGCCAGATAAGCGAGAGTTTCAGGCACGCCATCCATGATGTGCGGCGGGGTATTTTCGAGCTCGCTGACGATACGCTCGATTTCCTGCAGGATTTCGCGACGCGAGCCGTTGCCGGCGAGCTTCGTGTACGTGTCTTCGAGCGAACGATGGAAGCTCCGGACTCCGTAGCCGTGCTGGCGGATATTGCGACGTTCGGTTTCGTTGAGGATGTGACGAACGTATTCGCGCGTGTAGCCGAGGTGTTCGAGCTGATTGACGAAATGCTCGATCGTCTTCTCGAAGAAGATGTTGTTTTCCCAGAGCGTGTCGTCTGCGTCGATAAGCAGAGTCTGGCGTGGCATTCAAATCCCCTCAGATTTTTTGCAAGGAACAAGAATACAGGATGCCGGGCGAGGAAAACACCTGTACGAGGCAGATGAGGATTTGCGTGGGACGCCCGCTAAAGCGGCGCGGGGAGAAATTCGTGGCGGTCGATACGGGCCGCGACGCCGTGGCGGCCATCGTGCGGCTCAACGCGCACGACGCGGCCGTAGCAGCGGATGTGAACGTCGCCGGCAAGGGTGATTTGTTGCGGAAGAGTGAGAACAAATTCAATGGAGCTGCCGGCCAAGGGCTCGCCCTGAGTAAAGAAATACAAACCGCGATAGCTTACGTCGCGTGTTTCGCCGTCCTTCTCGACGACGCTTGCGCCGTCAGGATAACGGAGGCGCACGGGTAACATCATCGTAAAGCGACGTGCAGCACGGCGCTCCATCTGCCCCTCCACAGGGCCTCCTGTCAGCGATGAGGCACAAGCTAACACCGCTCGGGCGTTGAGGCAATGTGTTTTCCTAAGGGAGATACCCTGAGCGGGTTGCGGCGCAGGGGCTGCTTGAAAGCGGGTAAAGCATGTATTGTCCGAGACTTCGAGCGGGCGCAGCATTGGTCAGCTTTGGCGCTGGGGGTGTGAATGCACGCTTCCTATCGGATGAATATGAGACGAACAAAAGCCTTCTTCCCGGCATCCCGATTTCTGCTGCTCCTTCTTCTCTGCTGGCCCATAACGGGCGGTGCGCAGCAGATTGTTTTGCCGCGCGCAGCGAAGTTGTCATTTTCGCCCGTTCGAGAGGCGGATTATTCGTCGAGCAGGCCTATTCCGCAGGCTTCGCAGCCGTTGGTGAATGGCGATGTCTCGTGGAAGACACTTCCCTGGAATATTCTGCGCGATGAGAAATATGTCTTCTATTCGTATCCCCTAAGCCTTGGGCACGGACAACACTTGGTGCCTACGTTCGCGGTGGTGGGAACGACGGCGGGCCTCATTGCGGCCGATCCTCCTGCAATGAGGTATTTCGGGCGTACGACGGATTTTAATCGTTTCAATGAGACGTTCAATGGTGCGTTCACAGGCGCCTTCGAGGCAGCGGTGCCAGCGTCGCTCTACATATTTGGCGTCGTCACGCACAATAATTATGCTGCAAAGACGGCGCTACTAGCTGCTGAGGCTTATGCGGACAGCGCCATCCCACATGTCGCGATCAAGATCGTGAGTCGGAGGATTCGGCCGAGCGCCGTGCCCGCGGGAAGCGACTACACGCACACGTTTTTCAGGAGCACGATCACGCCGTTTGGTAAGGGCAGTAGTTTTCCTTCCGGACACGCAGCAGGGGCATTCTCAATTGCCACGGTAATAGCGCACAGATACGGGAATCACAAATGGGTGCCATGGATGGCTTACGGCATCGCGACGGTCTTCAGCTTTTCGCGTGCGCCCGATCGCGCCCACTTCCCGTCGGACATTTTTCTGGGTGCCACCCTTGGATACGTGATTACGCGATATGTGACCCTGCGCGAAAAACAGTGAAATTTAGGGCAATTCGGACGCGCTTCCCATGCGGCCTTCGTCCGCGGATGGTCCGTATGTCTGGGGGACGGGAATATTGTTCAGGCGCAAATAGACGCCGAGTTGGGCACGGTGATGGATCACGTGGCTGAAGGCGAATGTGCGCAGGACCGCCGCTTTGGGCAGCGTGAAGATCGTTTTTCCTCCGTTCAGGAGTGACCAGGGCTTCATCAGATCTTCATCGGATGCGGACGAGATAGCGGCACGCGCTGTGGCTGCGCTTTGTTCGAACAGTTCCAATAGTTGCTTGCGAGACGACATCTGAGCTGCTGTGAAGTTCGAGCCTCCCGGCGGATTAATGTCGAAACTGTCTTTCGTAAGCGTCATGGCAGCCCAGCCGGGCAGTTCCGCAATGTGGGCGGCGAGACGGCCCATCGGCATGGACTTCTCATGCGGCTTCCAGGCTGTCTTGTCTTCGGGGACGCGCTCGAGGAATTTGCGAGTGGTGGCCATCTCCTGATCGAATTCGGGAAGCAGCGCATCGCGCGTTGGCATCGGCTTAGCTCCAGTTTATTGGGATGGATAACGCGATTGTAGTCCTGACGATGTATTTGAGGCAACGTATGGCCCATTCGAAGGCGAGGCCGGGTTAGGCGTCAGCGGCCGCGGGTCGCTGTGCGAGTGAGGAGATTGGTGACGGCTGCGGGATGTTGATCTGGGGTGGGGCGTGCGACTTGCGGGGCCTGCTTGGGGGCAGCTTTCTGCGCCTTTGTTTCTTTCCAGGTGCCCAGAATGCGATGGACGACGGTGACGTTAGCTCCAATCGCGATGATCCAGAGCACGAGCGGCATGCGATTGAAGAGGCCGCCAAGGATCATCAGGACCAAGCGTTCGGGTCGTTCCCAAAAGCCCACTTCGCCAACGGTGACCAGAGATTCGGCGCGAGCTTTCGCGTAACTCACCATCACCGCACCGGCCATTGCGATACACGCCAGGACAGCGTAAAGAAAGCGATTCACGCTGACGTAATATACGAGTAGCCCGAGGAACAACATCAAGTCGGCATAGCGATCTAGAATTGATTCGAGAAAGCCGCCAAAGAGGGATACGCGTCCCTGGCGGCGCGCGACCGGGCCGTCGAGTAGATCACCCAAACCGGCCAGAGCCATAAGGCAGGCACCTGCAAAGAATCGGCCAGCGGCAAAAAATACGGTCGCCCAAAGATTGATAATTAAGGCCGACCAAGTAATGACATTTGGAGGGATTCTGGCAAGGGCCAGCAATGCCGCGATACGTTCGATCGGCCAGGAAATCCAGCGGCCGATAGTGCGAGTCAACATAGAAGCTTCCAGCGATCAGTCTTCGTCATAGATGGTCGCCAGTTGGACGACCTCGTATTCCTTGACGCCTGCGGGCGTAGTGACGGTCACTTCGTCGCCGACTTTTTTGCCGAGAAGCGCTTTTCCGATCGGCGAAGTCGTGGAGATGAGGCCTTTGGCGACATCCGCTTCCTCGACCGTGACGAGCTTATACTCGATCTTGGCCGATTTAGCCATATCGATGACGGTAATTCGGGAGCCGTAGGCGGCGCGGTCCTTGGGCAGGTTATTCAGATTAAGCATCGAGAGATCGGCCATGCGCTGGTGAAGCTGGCCGAGCCTAGCGGCGACGTAGCCCTGGCGTTCCTTCGCGTATTTGTACTCTGCGTTTTCCGAGAGATCGCCGTGAGCCCGCGCGACTTTAATCTCTTTGGGAAGCTCGTCATGGAGCTCATGCTCCAAGGCGGCGATTTCGTCCTTAAGCTTTTTCTTAATCTTTTCGGCTAGATCGGTCATGAGAAAGTCAGGTTCAGATAGCGGAGTGGACTCCCCCGATTGCGATTCTCTCAGATTATAGAGGATTTGCGCGGGTGCGGCAAATCGGGGACCATCTCGTTTAGTGAGCTACCGAAAGGCCGGGGCGTCGGTCGTCCTGATAAATCAGATCGCGCGGATGCAGAACCTGTGGCGTGGATTTCACGATGGCGTACGTACCGCAAGCCAGACCGCCTGCCAAGGAGCCGCCTAGCAAGCCCAAGGCTCCGCCAGCCAACGCACCTAGCGCGTTGCCTGACCTAACGCCTCCCATAACCGAGCCAGCCACGAGTCCGGCATCGGCGCCAAGGACCAGGCACTTTTGAGGACCGGGCACGCCGTGTGTCTCACGAATCTGTACGACTCTCCAGATCTCATCGCGTTCGATGATATGTGGTTTGGCCGAGAGGGGATCAGGGCCGGATTGCGTGACAAGGATGATGCGGACGTCACTCGCGGACTGAATCCGACCTCGGAAGCGGTTTCCATCCCAAAGCAAGACCGCGAGAAGCGTCCCGGATTCCAACTTCTCCACGTCGTTCCAGGTATGCGCAGGCTGGGCCGACATGCTTTGGCCCATCAGCAGAATCACAAACAAAACCGATATCCATTGGCGCATGACAGATGCACCTCCTGGCATGCGAATGTAAGGGAGCTTGGAGCCCGCCGCTGTGTCATCTGTGACACTATGGCAAGTATCACAGAAACAGGGCTATTCGCGCGGCACTAATGCCGTGCGGACGAATTCGTCATACCGGCGAAGATCGTTTATGGCAGCTTCGGACAAAAGCGGAAATACAATAGCGCGGGTCGCTTTCGGCAGCCCAGCCGCAGTTGCCGAATCGCAGACCACGGCAGCAGCCTCTTTTTAACCCACGCTGCCAGCCCGCTTTTCGGGCATCGCGGAAGAGGAGGCTCTCGGACCGGAAACCGCTTGCGGCGAGGACGTTGCGGGCCATTTTCAGCAATCCCGGCCAGCGAGACGCAATTCCAATCAGCGACATGGTAGGAGCCGGAAGCCAGGGGGCAAGCGACTTCGGCACGGAGTTGACGCTCAGGACCAGCGGATCCGCTCCACGAAGCAGTGAGGGGCCAATCATCTTCGCAGTACCGGGCAAACTGAGGGGAATTGATCCATCGAGAAGCTGCGCGAAGAGAGGGTCTTTGGCATGCGAGCCTACAACCGGCAGACTTACGACACGGCCGATCTCCAGGACAAGAATTTGCCGCAGTTCTTCATCCGGCTCGACCAACAGAAAGCGATCGGGAGGTTGCAATTCGAGCCATTGACGCAGGCGGGACCGAACGGCGGCGAGGGGAATGTTCAGCATTCGCGCAGAGCGGAACAAATTCGCAAAGAGCTGTTCGACTGCAAACTCGGGCGAAACAAGCGTGTCCGGTTTTGCCGATTGTACGTAAATCCCGCTTCCGCAGCGGAGTTCAACCCACCCACAGCGCTCGAGCTGACGATAGCCGGCACTTACCGTATTCGGGTGAAGCCGGAAGCGGCGGGAAAGTTCTCGCGTGCTGGGCAACCGCTGGCCCGGTGTCAAATCGCCACTCAAAATGCCGAGGACGATTTGCGTGACCAACTGCTCGCGAAGGGAGACACCGCTGCCGCGCGCAAACCATAAGTGCATGGGCGCAGATTCTACAACCAAACCCGCCACCAGCGCGATGTCGTGGCTTGAACGACCGTATGTTTGATGATATAAAAAAGTTTCAGCAATAGTGTGAGGGATCGGGTCCGTACGTCGTTGCCCAGCTCTTGTAACAGGAGAATTTTTAATGACCTATGTAATTGCAGAGCCTTGCATTGGAACCAAGGACACGGCCTGCGTGGACGTGTGCCCGGTGGATTGCATCCACCCGCGGAAAGATGAGGCGGATTTCGAAGGATCGAGGCTGCTCTCGATCAACCCCGATGAGTGCATCGATTGCGGCGCGTGCGTACCGGTGTGTCCGGTAACGGCTATTTTTGCCATGGAGGACTTGCCGGAGAAGTGGGCATCGTTTGCTGCGGAAAACGCGCAGTATTACAAAAAGTAGCGGCACAAGACTTCGTCAGATTTCCAGAGAGTCACGGCGGCCCGAATTGGCCGCCGTTTTTCTTTATAAGCCGCGGAGACGCTTTGTGTAGATTTGTAAATTTTATCCTTGAGCCGGAAATTTTTGTTTGCAAACCGGGGTATCCTGATTGGCGGCTCCGAGGAACTTTGTGGCCAAATTCCAGCTCGTTCTTCTTCTGCATGCGCACCAGCCGGTCGGCAATTTCGACGACGTAATCGAACGCGCGTACCAAGATGCTTATCTTCCGTTTATTGAAGTGCTCTCGCAGCATCCTGCGATTCGAGTAGGCCTGCATTATTCGGGGCCGTTACTTGAATGGGCCGAGCGAGCCCACCCTGAGTATTTCGATAAGCTGCGCGGCCTTGTTGAGCGCGGTCAGGTGGAGATCGTCGGCGGCGGATTCTATGAACCGGTGCTGATCGCGATTCCCGACCGAGATCAACAAGAGCAACTGACGCGTTTGGCGGACTACGTCGAGAGGCATTTCGTGAAGCGGCCCACGGGTGCGTGGCTTACGGAACGCGTCTGGGAGCCACAGCTTCCTTCTTCGCTGGCGCAAGCGGGGGTTGAATACACGCTTGTGGACGACAATCATTTTCTCGGCTCTGGATTTGAGGAAGAGCAGGTCTATGGCTACTATACGGCCGAGAATATGGGGCACGTCGTAAGGCTCATACCTGGCCTCAAGATTCTGCGATACACAATTCCGTTTCGCCCGCCTGAAGAAACGATACAGTTCCTGAGGGAAGCGAACGCAAAACATTCTCAGGGGTTTGCGGCGATGGGCGACGATCTGGAAAAGCTGGGTTCGTGGCCGGAAACGCACAAGCATTGCTATGAGGACGGCTGGGTAACAAAGTTTTTTAGTGAGATTGAAAAGTGCGCGGATTGGCTCGAGACGGTCACACCAAGCATTGCGATAGCGACGCGTCCCGCGCAGGGACGCGCGGACCTGCCGACGGCTTCGTACACCGAGATGATGGAATGGTCGCTGCCCACGCGCGCACGGATTCGGTATCACAATCTCGTAAAGGAATTCGAGTCGCGGCCTGAGGCGCTTCCGTTTCTTCGCGGCGGGACATGGCGGAATTTTTTCAGCAAATATTCGGAAGCGAACCTGCTTCACGCGAAGATGCTGCACGTCTCGGAGAAGGTGGATGCTTCGGCGCGCGCGAAGGCAACGGCGGGCGCGCCTGAGTTCGGCGAAGCGCTGACTTCGCTGTTGCGCGGCGAGTGTAACGACCCGTATTGGCACGGTGTTTTTGGCGGCCTTTACATGCCACATCTGCGTACGGCGGTGTGGCGCGCCCTTGCACATGCCGAGGCACTGGTTGACGCATGCACGCACAAGCAGGGCGAATATGCACAATTGCAACAATTGGATTTCGATGCAGATGGAAGCGAAGAAATTTATCTCACGTCGGCCGAATACAGCGCGCTGATGCAGCCGTCCGACGGCGGAACGCTCAGCGCGCTCGATATTCGCAAAACGAACGTGCCGCTGATTAATTC
This sequence comes from Candidatus Acidiferrales bacterium, assembly GCA_035279845.1. Classification (GTDB taxonomy): domain Bacteria; phylum Acidobacteriota; class Terriglobia; order Acidiferrales; family UBA7541; genus Palsa-295. The sequence continues at coordinate 25,235 of DATEGW010000152.1, forward strand.
GCTGATGCGCCGACCGGAGGCCTATCACGATACAGTTCGCAAAACGAAAAGCATCGTGCCGGAACACTTCGTTTCTATTCACGATGAAGTCCGGACAAAAGAAACGGATCTCGATAAGTGGCTAACGTACGATCGATGGCGGCGGAATAGTTTTCGCGTGCTGCTCTTCGCAGTAGAGCGGAATTTCGAGGATTACGCACCGATCCGACTGGAAGAGGACGGAAGTGTGGCAGGCGGCCGTTTTCGTGTGACGAAGACGTCGAAACGAACAGTCGAGCTCGTTTCGGAAGAATCGTGCAACTGGTCGGTGACGAAGTTGTTTTCGTTTGCACCGGCTGATGATGGATTCGAGTTGATATGCGACGTTACGATCAAAAAAATGAGTCCGGGCGATGCGACGGTGCAGGTCGGCCTGGAGGTAGTCGTGAATTTCCTGGCTCCCGCGGCGACGGACCGCTATTTCGACGCGAACGGACAACGCTTTCCGCTGCGCTGGTCTGCAAAGACGGATGCGAACCCATTGCGCGTGGTTGACGAATGGCAGAAGACGGGCGTATCGCTCTATGCGCCGGGCGCACGTGAGTTTTGGCTGGCGCCTATCGAGACCGTCTCGGAGTCCGAGGGTGGTTTCGAGCGTATCTATCAGGGGTCGCAAGTCGCACCCATCTGGCTGGTGCCGATTGCGCAAGGCGGTGAATGGCGCGGGAAGCTCATTCTGAAAGCTTTTCAGGTACGATAGATTTTTCGCCGAATCGACAGGAGAGACGAATGGCTGTGTCGCAGGAATTGTTGCAAATGTTGGTTTGCCCCGTCTGCAAAGCACCGGTGAAGATGACGGCGGACGAGAAAGGCTTGAAATGCGCGACTTGCCACCGCGTCTATCCGGTGCGCGACGATATCCCCATTATGCTGGTTGACGAAGCCCGCATCGAAAGCTAGCGCCGCGGAGGCAGCCGAGGAAAACAACAGAGGTCCTTTCCGCCACGGCGGACGTGTGGCGCTGCGCTCAGAATGACGGAATTTAGTTTTACGGGATTTGGTTTTTCTCGCTTAGGTGGGCGGGAAACTGATCGACTCGTCGTTAAATTGAACCCACAGTTGTACCTGCTTGGTCTTGCTGCCCTTGATGGGATCATCGTCTCCGGGAAACGGGCGGTAAGGGCTTATATCAATAGTGATTGAAACGACGGTTCCCTGCTTCTGCGTCAGGTGATTGTCGATCCGATAGCTCTTCACAGGTCCGTAGTAACCGTTCGGCCCCCAGTCCTGCATAAAATCCTGAAAGGTGTAAGACGGAGAAGGCTTCCAGACCTGATAAGCGTGCTGGAAGTTGCCCTCGGCAACGGCATTCATAAATTGCCGTACGGTGTTGCGCTCAGTATGGAAGCGCAAAAGGACGGTAATCGTGATCGCAGCAATCACAACGGCGGCACCGACGGCAATAGCCAGGCGGCGATATTTCCACGCCGGTTTTATGGGAGGTGCATCAAAGATAGTCATAATATTCTCCCAGGCATTCAGGCATCACAATTGCCGCTGAAACAACGCGACGCAGCCGGCGGTCATCAACACAGTAAACCCCAACAAAACTAACACGTCGCTGTAAATTCCTTCAATACCGGTGTTTTTAAGGGTGAGATTTTGCAGGGCATGCACGATCGGAGTGAGCGGATCGACGTTGGCGATCCACCTCAACCACGATGGAAATGCTTCAATCGGGTACACTGCGCCGGAAGGAAAATAAAGCAGCGTATTGAGCACGCCGAATATCGCTCGCGGCACCAAGGGGTCAGACACGCGCACCATTAGTAAAAACATGAAGCTCATCATCGCTAGAGATGCGGCGAAAATAACACACGCGATATACGCAAGCCGTACCGGATCCCAGAGGCGCGGGATTCCCACCATTAGGCCCCCGATTACGGCAAGACACATTCCGGCCATCAGTCCTTTAATTGCGCCAGCACCGATCAGGCCGAAGACCAGTTCGGATTTGTGGATGGGCGTGACGAGATAACCTTCGTGCAATCCACGAGACTTATCGTCAATGAAAGTAATGCCACCCCCGATCATGGCGACGGAAAAAATTCCGAGCGTTACGGCGCCGGCCAACAGAAATTTTGCATACTCGATGTACGGGTAAACCTCAACCACATCCAAGCCCACCTGCTGGTTGAGTGGCGCATGCACAGACGGAGAATTAAGTTGGTTGACCATGCCCTGGATTTCGGATTCCAGCGCCGTAGAGATGAATTGATCTGTGTTGTCTTCGCTGAAGGAGATGCGAGGGCGGTTTTTCTGGAAATATCGCTCGGAAAAATCATGCGGGACTTGGATTACGCCGCGCACGAATCCCGACCGGAGATCCTGAATTGCATCGGGAAGGTTGTTGTAATCGACGATTTTAAAGGTTTGCGGTCCGGCGGCGACAGCCTGAAACATCTCTCGCACTTTGCGCGACTCGACTGAATGATCGAGGTCCACAAACGCCACCGGAGCGTTTTTGATTTTTCCTCCAAATGCGTAGCCCAATACCAGCAGCTGCACGAGCGGGAAAATCATCGACACCATCATCAGCGCGGGGCTGCGAAAGAATTTCCGCAGATCCCGTTCGATAAGCGCCCAAACGCGATAGAACTTCATCTTCGCAAAACTCCTCTTTAAGCGCAGGCACGTCGTGGCGCTCGGTTCGCCGTTTTACTTGTACAGATGGCTGACATCCAG
>DATEGW010000153.1:0-2989 GCA_035279845.1 Candidatus Acidiferrales bacterium
ACGTTCGTGCGAGACACTGGATCGAGGCCCGTCGTCGGCTCATCGAGAAAGAGAACTTTCGGCGAGTGGACCAGGCCCCGCGCGATTTCCATGCGCCTGCGCATGCCACCGGAGAATGTTTTTACGAAGGCATCGCGAAAGCGCGTCAAGTTCACTGATTCGAGTAATTCGTCGATCAATTGATCGCGACGATCCGCAGCAACACCGTAAAGTTTGGCGTGCAGGAGCATATTTTCGTACGCGGTCAGCTCCGGATCGGACGTGAAGGCTTGCGGGATCACGCCGATGGCATGGCGAACGCCATCGGAGTCTTTTCTGATGTCGTGACCAGCAACGATCGCGGTGCCCGAAGTCGGCGGCGTCAAGGTGGTCATCATACGGATCAAAGTGGTCTTTCCTGCGCCGTTCGGCCCGAGGAGTCCGAAGATCTCCCCGTGGCGAACGTCGAAACTGATGTCGTTGACCGCGATCAGATCGCCGAATTTCTTGACGAGACGATCGACGGTGATCGTGTTCACGCTTGCGGGCGTTGGGACGTTCACACACGCCTCCAAAGCCGAGTGAACCAGTTGCCCTGCTGCGGAACGGGCAGAAGCACAGTCGCGGTCATGCCGGTGAAGAGCCGGTCGTTATCGGACGGCAGCGAAACCTTGATCGCGAAGGTCTTGATGTCACGCTTGGTGCGGCTCACGTCACGCTGAGTGGCAAATTCGTTTTCGACGCCTTTATAAAAGACTTTCCCCTGGAGAATATCGCCGGACGGCAGCCGGACACGCATCGTCTGGCCGAATTGTACGCTATCGATATAAGTTTCTTCGACATCCGCACGTACCCAGAGACTGTTGATGTTCACGAGCACTACGATGGGTGAACCCTGCGCGATCACCTCGCCCTGTTTGGCCACACGCACCGAAACGATGCCGTCGCTCGGGGCGTAGATTTTCGTATAGCCTAGTTGGGCTGCCACCTGGGCTTCGTCGGCGCGTGCCTGTTGCAATTGTGCGAGAGTAGCGCTGACGTCGCTTTGCCGCACGTCTACCTGCTTGCGGTTTGCCTGAGCTACGTTAAGCGCAGCCGATTCGGCCTGTGAAGTTTGCTTGATGGCATCAACATTGGCCTGGGCCATCTTCACCGCGGCGACAGCATGATCGTAGTCCTGCGCGGAGATTTCTTTCTTGTCGTAAAGATCCTGCATGCGTTTCAGATCGGACTGATTCAGCGCCAACTGGGCTTCGGCCTGCTGAAGCTGCGCATCGCTGGATGTGACCCGTGCCTTCGCCTGTTCTATCGCGGCGCCAGTCTGATCGTTTGTCCATGTGTAATTGTGATTCGCGGCGTTCACTTGCGCCTGAAGGCTCGTGACGTTCGCTTTCGCGGCCTCGAGATTTGCCTCGAGTTCCTTGGGATCGAGTTCGGCGATCAGATCGCCTTTCTTCACTTGCGAACCTTCATCCACATCGAGCTTGATAATGCGCCCAGTGATTTGCGGACTGACGATTACATCGTTGCCGTCGACCACGCCAGTCAACGGCAATTCCGAGCCGTGGGGCGTGGTGAAGTAGTAGACACCGAGGGCGATCAAAAAGATCACGGCAATCAATCGAAAGAACTTTGCGCCCGTCATCGAATCGTTCTCCAAGGAATCAACCCGTGCTCAAGGAAATCCAACAATGCCGTTCGCCGCGCTGCAATGGCCCTGGGAGCGAGTAAATCTCGTCCGGCCATTCGGCTGAGGATAGGTGCCGCGGCGAAATAGGATGTCGTCATTCCCAAAATTGAAAAGGCGGTGTGCTCCGGATCGACATTTCGAATTTCCCGCGCAGCGATGCCGTCGCGAATCGTCCGCACGACTTCCGAGTGAAACGGATCAAGGTAATCACCTACGATCCACTTAAAATTGCCGCCCGCGTCCATGGCTTCGCGCTGGACGAGCCGCGGGTAATTCGGATGCGCGGCCAGGAAATCGAAATAGCCCGCCGCCAACGCGAGCAGCCGGCGCCGAGGCGAATCAGTCTTTTCACGCAAAGCGTAAACGCTGGAGTGAAATTGTCGAAAAAGGTTTTCGAGCACCGCGCGATGCAGATGCTGCTTGTTCCTAAAATAGTAGAACAACATCGCCTTGTTGACTCGCGCGGCCGACGCAATCTCCTCGGTACGAGTGCCGGCTAAACCGTGAGCGGCAAAATAATTTTCCGCCGCTTCCAAAATTCTACCGGCGGCCTCCGGGTTCACTTGCTTCTTACGTCCGCGTGGCATGGTTTGTTACGTCCGATTACTTTCGCGTTGTCGGAACGCCGAAAGTCAATCACGCGCGATAGGATCGACGTTCGTTACGGAAGGCACGGCTGCGACCTAGCCAACTAACTGGTTAGTTTAAATAATAGAGGCGATCATTGTCAACCGATCGCGCGCTTTAGAGCGGAACAAACCGGGGCGACATCGGAAGCTGAACTACCGTTTGCCCATCAGGTAAACGACGCCGGCGGAAAGGCGGTAACCCACTTGATGAGCATTGGCCCCAGCTACCGAAAATGAGGTCTCCCCGTAATCGCCTTCGATAAGGCGGATCGACCAATGTTTTTTGATGCGCACGTCCATGCCGCCACCGACTTCCCAAGCGAAACCGCTGTTCGTAATGACGTTCGCTGAAAAGCCCCCGAACGCGGGAGCTTTCGTGTAGTAGTAGCCATCGCCGATAAGGACGTGCGTGAACACTGTCAGTTTGCGATGGTGGAGCGGGTAGATTTGCGGGCCCACCAGCCCCGTAAAGATCGTCAAGGTTTGAGATGTCCCCAGCGATTGCGCTCCCTCTTTTCTTACGGTCACGCTTCCTTCGGCGGCAATGCCGACCCACGACAAAACGTTATAGTCCACCGAGGCGAAGCCGCCATTGAGTTTCATCGTAGTCGAAGGTGTGGGTGAATATGCGCGATAGGAATAGCCTCCTGAAATCTCAAGCGTAGGCGTCGCCCGCGTATTGTACTGGTCA
>DATEGW010000154.1:0-13205 GCA_035279845.1 Candidatus Acidiferrales bacterium
TTCGCGCTGCGCGGCGGGCAGGACGTAATGCGACTTTGGATAGATCATCAGGCGCGAGATTTCGTCGTTTTGGTTGAGAATCGCGCCCGTGAGCGGATCGATCTTCCGAATCGCCTCGATTTGGCTGCCCCACATTTCCACACGGACGGCAAAATCGTCATAAGGCGGGTAAATTTCGACCGTGTCGCCGCGCACGCGAAACGTGCCGCGCCGTAAATCCTCCGCGCGGTCGTATTGAATTTCGACGAGCTTGCGCAGCATGGCCTCGCGCGCAATCGATTGACTTTTATCAAGACTCATCACCATGCCGTAATAGGCTTCTGGCGAGCCGATGCCGTAAATGCACGAGACTGAGGCGACGATCACGACGTCGCGGCGCTCAAAAAGCGAGCGCGTGGCGCTCATGCGCAACTTGTCGAGTTCGTCGTTGATCGTTGACTCTTTTTCGATGTAGGTGTCGCTCGCGGGAACGTAGGCTTCGGGCTGGTAATAATCGTAATAGCTGACGAAGTATTCGACGGCGTTCTGCGGGAAGAACGATTTAAATTCGTGAAAGAGCTGTGCCGCGAGAGTCTTATTGTGCGCTAGGACGATGGCCGGCCGATTCGCCGCCTCGATGACTTTTGCCATCGTGAACGTCTTGCCCGAACCGGTGACGCCGAGCAGCGTCTGATGCTTCTCGCCGTCTTGCACACCCCTGCCAAGCTGGGCGATCGCTTCGGGCTGATCGCCACGAGGTTCGTAATCGCTGGCTAGCTTGAAATTAGGCATTCGGAAGTCCGCACTCAATCAGGACGGCATTTCGGAATCAGAGCAAACCCCAATTATAGCGCATTACGCTCGCGCATGTTTGGCACAGCAACGAACTACGAGTGGTAAAATATATGTTACCATATGGCGATGATCGAGGTTCGCGAGTATGTGGATAGCCGTGGCCGACTTCCATTCCGCGAATGGTTTCGCAGCCTTGATGCAGCCGTTCGGCTGAGAGTGAACACGAGTATCTTGCGAATTGCCGAAGGCAATGTCTCGAATTTGAAATTCCTACGAGGCGGAGTTTTCGAGTACAGGATCAATTTTGGCCCTGGCTATCGAGTCTAGTTGGCAAAGCAAGGCGAAATCTTCATCATCCTTCTGGGCGGCGGAACGAAACGGCGACAGGACGCGGATATTGAGACGGCGCTCGGTCGATGGCAGGACTATAGAAGTCGACGGCACAGCGTCACAAGGGAGAACGAGCCATGACAAAGCCTTTGACAAAGGACTATCGAGAAGGGATTCGAGAAGAAATCAAGCGCGATCCCGTTTTCCGACGTGGAATGCTCGGCGAGGCTCTGCAAGTTTTGCTTGGTGGCGAAGTGGCAGTCGCCAGGGAAATACTACGCGACTACATCAACGCAACGATCAAATTTCCGAAGCTCGCAGCGGGAACGAAGATTCACGTGAAGACGCTGCATCAGATGTTTGGCCCTAACGGCAATCCAACCGCTAACAATCTTTTTGAAATCATCTCGTACTTGCAGCGGGCGGCGGGAGTGCGCTTCGAGGTCAGGCCAGTTCCGCTGCGCGCGCGTTCCAACAAACGGACGGCTGCACGTCGAGCGAAGCGCGCCGCGTAAGCCAGGAGGCCCATATTTCTTTGCCCTTCGCTGGCTGGCCTTTCAGAAGGAATGTCTTGGGGAACTTTCCTTCGCCACAGATTTTGAATGAGCCGAAATCTTTGAACCATAAGCCATCTGGAGCATCTGGCCCCGATTCCCGCCAGACCTTCAGCTTGTACCCGGAATGCACCAGTCTGCCGCATGGAGATTTCTGCCTCATCTCAATAAAATCACACCTATTCGCAAGGTAAAATCTCAACAACCGAACATGTCTGCTACTGGATTGTCAAAACGGTGGCGTCGCCTGCTTTTCGGTAGGGATTGCTCTTGGACGCACTCTTCGGTGCAGGCCTGTTTGCTTTGGTTACCGAGGCTTTAGCGCGGACGGCTTTGCCGGCGGTCCTCACCTCGGCGGGAGTGGAGTAGAGGCGATGATAGATGCCGGCGTTGCGGGTGATGATTTCGACGTACTCCCGCGTTTCCGTAAACGGGATGGAATCGACAAATTCAGGGATATCCCGATATGGCGTTGTCGTCCATTCGGTGATGCGATCCTCGCCAGCGTTGTATCCGGCGAGAGCGGCTTCGACGCTGCCAAATTGCTGCTTGAGCCACGCGAAATACGCCGTACCAAGGCGAACGTTGTAATCGGCATCCAGTAAGCGCGAAAGCGAATAGCGAACGTGCTGCTGCCTGGCCCATTTGCGGCCTGTTTCCGGCAGCAGTTGCATCAAACCGTACGCGTCCGCATCGGAAACCGCATCGGGATTAAACGCGGACTCCTGGCGCGACAAGCCGGCAATGAGCATCGGGTCTAGTTTGTTATGTGTGGACCAATGCAGGATCGAAGATTTGTCCGCCAGCGGGTACGCCGCTTCCCACACAGCACGAGGTACTGTGTCATATGCGCGGTATTCGAGTTGAGGATAAACCGTCCGAAGCGTCACAATTGCCGCGCCGAATTTCTTCGCGGCAACGTCGGCTTGTGCGGCTTCGATAAGCAACTTTGCTTCGCCCGTTGCGGCATACGCTGCACGCAACTCCAGGTCAGCAGAGGAATCGAAAGCGATGGAGCGCAAGGCGTCAGCGCGTGCTTGCCAGCGGGCCGCTGCGGCTGGAATTGTGTCGCTGACCGCAGCAGCTGGAGGGATTGCAGGGATCGTCGCCAGAACATCGACGGCGGGCGTCGGACCAGGGCCGAGGCGCCTGCGACGCTCTGCCCCAGCCATCTCGAAGAAGTTGCCCGGATAGCGCTGGCTCAGTTTGGCGTAGTAAGAACGGGCAAGATCTTTCTTATTGTCTTCTTCGGCAAGACGCCCAAGCCAGTAGAGCGCGTCCGGAGTAAAAACGGAACCGGGGAAGCGGCGCAAATGTTCGGCAAGCAAATCAGTGGCTCTGGGATCGCGCTTTAGCACGGCTGTCCATGCGACGCGCCATTCCGCAGGCGCGGCGTGCGAAGACGTGGGAAATTGCTGTTCATCACGCCAATAAAAACTGGAGGCCTGGTCGCGGTCGAGGTTCACCCAGTAATAGTTTCCTGCGAGAAAGAGCGCGTCATCGGCCCAGGTGCTGGAAGGTGCGCGCGAAACGGCGGCTTCGACGGCCTGCTTCATTTGCACATCTTGCTGCTGAGCGCGATAGTAGTCAGCCACCGTATAATCGCGCTCTGCATCGACGTCCGGATCGTTGATCTGCATGGCGGAGATTTCTGTGACGCCCGCACCTAAAGCAACTCCGCATTCCATGATGCGTACCTGGGCGCGTTCGCGATTCGCCCCAGTAAGCTGCGGCAAGATTTCCGAATACTGCGTGCGCGCCTCGCTCCATTGCCGATCCCTAAACACTGACTCCGCGTGCGCCAGGCGCGTTTCGATTGGGATCGCCGGAATCTGGTCCCCGAGGCTGCCGAGGAGAAAATCGAGCTTGTTCCACGCCTCTTTACCCTGATTGCTTAACGGGTAGTGCGTGTAAATCGCGAGATAGTCCGCAGCGGCCTGGGCAGGTTGTTTTGCGGCTTCGTGCGCTTCGCCGCGCATGAGAAGAAGTGCGGGCCGCTCCGGTGTGAGGGCGTAATCGTCAAGCGCTTCAATGGCAGCCGCAGGTTGGTCCGCAGCCATGGCTGCCTCGGCAAGAGTCTGCAAGGCCTGCTCGGTCACCACGGAATCAAGATAAGTCTTACGAAACTCCTGCATCTCGGCGAGCGACTGGGCACTGTGCTGTTGCGCAAAGTCATTCTGCCCTTGCCAATAAAGCGCGTAATCGCCGAGCAGCGGATCGCTCTTCGCCCGATCAAACCATTTCGCGGCGTCCGCATAATGTTGGCGCGAATAATCGAAATAACCCAAAGCTAGCGCGGCGCGAGTGCCTTCGACGCCAGATGACTTTGCATTCGCGATTGCGCTTAGGCGTGAGTAGGCGAACTGAGGTGACTTCGTTTTCAGAGCGCGAGCAAGCAATTCGAGTTGCTTGGTTGCAACGCTACTGTGTGAATGCGTAGGTTTTGGGACGGATTTAGCAGCATGAGCGCGCTTTGCCGCGGTTTCCGATTTGTGCGTTTTCGCAATTGCAGCGGGTGAGCACACCAACAGAAAAATAAGAGCACGGCAAAGATTTCTTCCAGAGCACCGCACGTTCAAATCGTACCCCTTGCGTAACTGGGTGCAAGCAAAACTTTTTACAGAGGCAAGCAAAGGAAAAAGGAACCCAACCGGAGGCGGGCTAGTGCCGGAGGACAGCCGACGGATAGGGGTATTCGCCAAGCGCGGCGCGGTCTCCCCCGGCGAGAATCTCGAGCATCCAATGGTGGAAGTAATCCACCGGATGATCGGAAATCGCACGGAAGCGCCGATCGTATTCCTTGCGGGCTTTGTCCAGGTCGACACGAAGACGGCCACAAATGTCCTTGTTCTGGCGGCCCGATTCGACATCTTTGGGCCGCAATAGTTTGATGTCTTGCATGGCCACTTTGGCTACCCGGTTGGCTCGGCGATGGAGGTCCTGTAACTCAGGAGGCAGAGCCGCAATATCAAAGACCGGAATCTCCTTAGCAGCCGGCTCGACGAACCCCTCAACGATGTGGTCCTCAGGCGCAATCGGCTCAGGGACGGCCTGAGGCGCGGGCGAGGAATCGATTTTGGGCTCGTGATCAATTTTAGGGGCCTTTTGCGGCGCCACTTGAGCCACGTCTGGCTCTTTTTCTGGAGTTAACGGCGCCGTTTCGGCCGAAATTGGCTCTTCTTCAGCTTCGTAAACCTCAAGTTCGGCCTCGGTTGACGCCTGGACGACCGGAATCGAAGCCTCCGACGGAGCTTCCATAACGGCCGCACCTACACCGCTGGATGCGCCATCGCCATTGCGAGGGTTCAGCGCAACTGCAACAAAATTCGAGAGTACGGAGAGTCCCGCGGCAAGCGCCGCAGCAGCCGTCTGGGCGCGGAGCATCGCGGGAAGCGCGTTGCTTGGTTTCGTTGAGGCACACGATGCGACCAGATCCGCATATGCCTGGTGAAGTTCATTTGCGGTCAACTGCAATGGCGCGAGATTATCGCGCAGCGCCCGCGAAACGGCCTCTTCGAGCGCCCGCTCGAGCGAACTTCGCTGTGGGGTCAATGGGAAATCCTGTCCTCTCTAGCGATTATGGAAATGCGGCGGCGGAGCGTCAACTGAGATTCCCGACGGGCGTTCGCAAAACGCAAGAGGACTGCGGGAGCGATAAAAAAGGTCAAGGGGCAGATACGGGAATCTGCCCCTTTGGAATCAGTCGCTTACGTCGGTGCTATTGCCCCGATGCAGTGACGTACCGGTTCATCGGGAAGCCGAACGCGTATACGGTGCCATCATACGTCGCGATGTATGTCTGGCCTAAACTGGTCCAGATTCCAGAGTCGGCGAATGAGGTGATCATAGCACCGCTGGACCAAAGCTGTTTGCCGTTTGACGCATCGAGCGCGTACATGATCGCCGGAACAGACTGCTTGGCACGGTCCGCGGCTGACATGGTCTTGCCGCTGGCCGGGTAGTATTCCCCGCTGGACGCGGCAAAGACGACACCATTGACAATCACGGGCGGAAGCGGAGAGATCATGTCCTGCGATACCCACGCTGGTGTGAGCGCCATTTTGCCGCCGTCGTCTGTAATCTTCATTGCGACGAGGCCACCATTAGTTGTCTTGCCGTTGCCCGAAACTCCGGCCCCGGAGGGACCGACGCCCACGAAGGGAACCGCGATCCAATCAGCGTGATCGGCGTCCTGCCAAGCCGCGAGAGCCTGTGGCGCATAGCTCGTCTTTGCCGTGGAAAGCGCCGGCGAAACGAACATCGGCGTCTTATGGTCGCTGCCGCCCAAAGAGGCCGCGTCAAGCAAATAAACGCGACCATCCTTGGTCGCTGCGGCAACCAGTTCCTCGTCGCCGTGCTTGATGATTGTGGGACCCGAACTAAAATCCGCATTTGGAGCCGTGAACCAGTCCTTTATAGTGAGCGTCCTGGGCGCGAGCGCCACGATTGCGTGGGAATATGCTGATCCTGCGGGGCCGCTGCCCACGGCGACAAAGACAGTACCGTCTGACGAGAACGCGGGATCACCCTCGGGACTTGCGCCAGTTTCGAAATGAGTGATCGGTTTGCTGTCATCGGCAAGGTTGATGGCCCAAACACCGTTCTTGACCCCGCCGCAGTTGTTGGATGTGGCCGCATAGACAACATACGAATGCCACTTGTCATTGTCTTCGGGAATGGCCGTCAGGTCGGACACGTGCGCGTTCGGCGCAAGGAACTTGACGGGCGCCTGTAACTCGACGCCAGAACCATCGGCGACCGTGTGAAGGACTCCGTCGCTTGTAAGGACATAGAAGCCGCCACCTGAGCCGAAGCGACCACCGCCAAACGGGACTTTGTAGGTGGGTGGTGCGGCTGGCCCGCGAGCCGGACCGCGGAAGCCGCCGCGTGACCGAACCACGAGATCATCTGGCAAACCCTCGCCCGGCTGTCCGATGTAACTTTCATAGCCGCCACCGCCACGTCCTGCTGCGGGGAAGGCACCGCCGCGCGCAGCAGCGGGCGGAGCAGCTTCCAGATTCACAGGACGGCTGCTATTGGCGGTCATTCCACCTGGGCATGCCATCGTGCTCGCGGACGGGACGCTCACGTCAAAATGGCGGGTCCAGCCGACGATACCCGTGTCATTGTCGACCGTGGTGAGCGTGTTGTTGGTGCTGTTGATCACGTTGAGAGGCTTTGTTAGGCCCCCGCCGGAAGTCGTCGCGCCTACGACGGACGCGAGTTCACGAGGCTGGTTATTGACCTTTATTTTCCATTGGAGTTTGAAGCCGCCTTTCTCGAAAGCTTCCTTCGATATGAACCGGTCTTCGCGGACCCAAGACGTGCGCTGGGCATCGACGCCGGTTGCGTTGAACGCCGTACCGCCGCCACGGATGAACTGGGAATATCCAACACCGGCACCAATCATTGCGACCGCAACTCCGACAGCCAGAGGTGTCTTGATCTTCGATTTAAGCTTCATTTTGGCCTCGCTAGACGTTGTCTTGTTCACGGTCGCCTCACAGTCCAAAGCAATAGACATCACCGCTGAAGGTTGGAACGTAAATGCGGCCGTTGGCAAGCGTGATGCCGACCCAATGACTGAACGATGTGATCTGATCGCCGCTGGACCAAAGCACTTTGCCGGTTTGTCCATCGAGTGCGTAGACCGTTATGTGACTGGAGCCTTTGGCTCGCGCGGATGACTGACCGGCGGGAACCACCGGGCTCTTGTCGTTGTAGGAACGATCAAGATCGCGTTGGTGCGTGTCTTCGCCGCTGCCGTAAGCGAAGACGACTCCGTTAGCCACAACGGCATCGTCGGCTTTCAGCATGTTCGCGGAAAGCCAAGCGGGTGTGAGCTGCCATTGACCGTCTTTCTCTTCGACCTTGTAGGCGGCGACTCCACCATCGACAGGGCGACCGTATTCAATCGGCGCGTGGAAATCGCGACTGACAGGGCCCCAAAACGGAACCAAGACCCACTGGTTGCCCTGCTGATCCTGCCAGGCGGCCATCGCGCCCCAGACGCCTTGGGAATCCCACGTCTGGTCATCGTTACAGAGGAGGGGCGAGCGGTAGAGGGCCGTCTGGTGATCGGCGCCACCGAGACGATCGCGATCCAGCAGCCAGACACGGCACTGTTTGCTCGATCCGACAAGGAAATGCTTGCCTTTGTAGTCGAAGGCGATGGGGCTCACGTTGATGTCGAGGTCACGACCGTGCATCCAGTTTGCGTCGGGCGGACCGTAGTATCCGGCGAGTTGCAATTCATGGTTGGCATCGGGCTTTACGGCGACAATTGCATTCCCCAATTGCTTTTGGTCAGGGTAGAAGTTTCCGTCGCCTGTGCCCATGTATGCGGTGCCGTCTGGAGCTACTGTGACACCGCGGCGCCCCCAAAGGCCACCGCCGGCGGGCAGGAAGACGGAGGATTTGTTAGTGGCAAGGTTGAAGGCGTAGAAACCGTTCTGATTGCCGCCGCAACCTTGCGTGTTGCTTGTGTAGATCGTGCCGTCTACGAGATTCAGCGCCTGCGGTTTGGCATTCGGCGGCATGAACTTTTGCGGAGGCACGATGTCCTTACCGTCGGCGACGTTGATCTCGCGCAAGCGGCCATCCCAGGACACGGTGTAGACAGTGAATTTGCCGGGAGTGTCCGTCGGGGCAATCACAGGCTCGTCCGTCTGACCGCCGGGACACAGCGCGCTGCCGCCGCGACCATCGGGCGCTGGCGTGTACGTGCTATCAAAATGAACGTGCCAGATCTGCTCGCCCTCGGAGACGTCGATGCCGTAAAGATCGTCGGAGACACCCGCGACCACGGCGATCTGCTTTGTGCCGTTGGCGGTCTTTACTCCCGAAACCACGACGGGGTTAAAGATGTTGTGCAGTTGGCGAGGCGTACTGTCGAGATGCGTCTTCCAGAGGAGCTTGAGGTTCTTTACATTTGACGCATTGAGTGTTGTTTCGCCTTTGATCCAACCGGTGCGACTGGAATCGCCGCCTTCGGTGAGCCAGTCCGTCGCCGCGCATGTAAGACATGTGCAAAGAATTAGAGCCAACGCTAAAACGACTTTTTTCATTCGCATCCCCCGGGTATTTCGGTGCAAAGACGCCAACGCCGACTCAGCCCCCTAAATGCCAGCGCGGCGCCATCTTACTCCCTAATGAAACGTTTTCAAGTGGAAAGTCGTTACCGGAAATTCAGAGATTGTGGGACCGGCTTTCGCGTGCGACTTGGCAACATCCGCCCTCGCGATTATTGAAACCTCTTCGTGCCGGCAGTTATTTTGACAGGGATACACAGCGGAGCGGAGCGCAGCGCTGGGTCCTGTGAGAGAGCTCTGCGTCTGCTATAATTTCGCGTATGACATTTATGACGGTTACTTACGAACTGCAAGACGGTCTCCGGCCTGAGCAGTTTCGCGCTCTGGGAAACTTCGCGAATACGTATGGCCTGCAGAAATTCCGCTTCGATGAAAAGACCAATTTGCTTCATTTCGACTACGATGCCTCGCGCCTGCGCGAAACCGTCGTTGAACACGTTTTACGCGAAGCGCAAATTCCGGTGCTCCGCCGCGTCCCCAACGCTTGAACGAGCGGCGCAGACGTTCCCTTTGCGCCAGAACTGAGTTCCTAAGCCCAGCAGATAATTGAACGTTAAGGGAGCTACTATGTTCCGTTCTTTGGCAAAGGCTTTAGCGATCGCTGCGGCGCTTTTTGTGATCTCGCCGTGCAGTTCGTGGCAGAAGACCGTCGCACAACCGCAAGGAAACGGTTATTGGAGGGATGCGCCGCCGCCTCAATGGGGAAGAGGCCATTCGCCAGGCCGTGGCGCTTGCTTCTACAAGGACGCGGACTTCAGAAATGTCTACTTCTGCATGTCTGAAGGCCAGCGCTACAGTTGGCTGCCTCCCGGCTTCAACGACCAGATTTCTTCGATTCGGCTCTTCGGCGCCAGCTCCGTGCGAATCTTCAACGACACCAACTTCGGCGGCATGACGGCTATGACGCGCCGGAACGTTGCTAATCTCAAGAATTTTCCCTTGGCTGGCTATCCCGGCAAACATTGGAACGACCGCGTTTCATCGATTGCAGTGTTCGGATCGGGCCACGATGAGTGGTCGGGCCGCGGGCGGCCAGGACCTCCGGGCGAAAATGAAGGTTGGCGTCAGGTGACTTGCCCGCGAGGACGAGGCAAATCCTATTGCGCAGGATCGCGAGGAATCAGGCAAGCGGAGGTTGTGACCACCACCTCCGGCTCTCGCTGCGTTGAGGGCTCTACGTATGGAATCGATGGAAATGGTCTATGGGTCTTGCGCGGATGCTCAGGGATTTTCAGAGTCAGATAACAAGTACAGCGCGCCCGCGTTGATTCGCAAGGCAAGGATGCAGTTGCACCGGGAAAATAAGAAGGGGGCCCTCGCTTGGGATCGAGAGCCCCCGTGTCGCGTTCCTGTTGGTCCGGCCTAGGCGTGACCGGGCCATGGGGTCATCCATCCTTGCTACCCTCTCAGAATTTTCGCGGTCTTGAAAACACGTATGTTATTGATTCCACCAAGCAACAAAAACAATAAAAACAATAAAGTGAGATATTGTAAGCACAAACTAGCGCAAAAATCGTCCATCGCGCTCCCCCGCTTTAGTTCACGACCTGTAACAGCTGCCCGCCTGGGCGAACGAAATTCTCGCGAAGTTCTCCGATGTCGATGCGCATAATTCTCGCGATCTCGTCGGCAGTATGGCCTAAACTGTTGCTATGAAAGTCTAGCAATTCGCTCAAGAGCGTGGCCTTTTCGCGTGGGATTACTACCGGTTCATGTTTCCTGAAACCGCGCATCCCCATCTGAGTCCATAAGTATTGTTTTGTGCGCGGAGTCATCATGCCCAAATCTGAGGCTCGTTTGAGCAACGCGCTCATGGCTACACGCCAATGAGGTTTCAGCTGTGCAAGCTTTGTCAGGGACATATCTCTCAAATAGGGCTTGATGTCCCGCTCTGGCATCAAGAATTCTGAAGAAAATTCGTCGGCTTGGCGTTCCATGTCATCGGTCGGGAATTCATGCATACAGATATGTCCAACTTCGTGCATCAAAGTAAACCTCATCCTGTCTGCAGGAATGCGATTGTTAACTAAAAAAATCGGTGGTAATCCAGGAAGCCATTGGCTCAGCGCATCAATTCTGTCAGTCCCGAACTCGCACTCCATAATGATTCCGCCAGCGTTCTCTATCGCTTGGATCACGCTTTGTACTGGTCCTGGCGGAAGCTTCCACATAGAACGCAGAGCCTGAGCGACTTTGCGGGGATCGTTTTGATAGTCATCAAGATCAAACTTTTCGAAGCTAAATTCATTTTTAGGGTTCACGCCCAAAAGTAGCTGCTTGATCTGCATACGCCTTACATTCACAAGAGCCAAAAGCTGTCGCAGCTTTGTTTCACTCGCAGTCTGGCGCTTACGATGGTAGACACAGCCAGACCCAAAACTGCGCGATGTCTCGGTCGTATAGAAAAATTCCAACGGGAAAGTCAATCTACGCGCAAGCCTTTTAGCTTGGTCTTCTGAAGGTGCCTTCATGCCAGTTTCGAATTTAGAGATGTCGCCTTGAGATATGGAAACATCTTGCGAGAGTGTCGATTGCGTAAGTCCTCGACACTCTCGCGCGAGAGTAAGCATCGCTCCGTTAAAATCCGGCAAAGGCTACTCCTTTCCAGAATTTTCTACCTTTGGTTCTGCGGGCGTTTCTTTTGTATCCCTCTCGAAACGAGGAGATTTTGGCTTTATTGGCATGGAAGGTTGCGAAGGCATTGCCACGACATTTTCTGTGCCTCCCTCGCTCAAATCGATTTGCCAGATAACTTGGCGAGCGAACTGACACACGATTCGAATAGCAACTATTCGCTGTCCGAGTTCGTCGAGCATGTATCCGGCGTGAAGCATCGTGCCTTTTTCCATGCTCGGCAAATTCCTTTGGGCTTCGAATCGATTTTGTTGACGAGTGGGGATGTTGTGACAGCGACCATCCTTACCGATCTTCTTAAATCGGAGCACAAGATCGTCGCCGATATAGAGTAGGTAGATGCCGTTCTGTTTCTTGAGCGTAGCTCCGACCATTCCAGAGAACTTCGCAATCGCTTCGTCTATGATGTGGTCGAAAATGATTGTGGCCCGCGTTCGAGCCGAGTGCTTGTGCCGAACGTGCGCATACTCCTTGATGTAGTCGTCCCACGCACGCCGGATACATTCAGCTATGGGCCGCGTAAATGGTTGTAGTCGAGCCCCTGCTTGTTCGGGGCCTAAAAGGTGCGTCGGAAACTTTTCCGGGAACTGCGTACCACTGGCCAGATTTGTCATGCCGAAGGAGTATGAGGGCGCGTGTAAAATAAAGCAAGAATTATTCCATTTTTATTCTGCGGCAATGCTACTGCCGTAGTAGATAGCCAAATCTATGAAGGAGTGGGTTCCTCTATATTCGTCTGTTCCATAAAATCGGTCTGGATTCCAATCCTCGCCGCTTCCGCAGCGATCCGTGCCCTGTGGCGGAGCCTCTCCCTGCTTTCTGTCCGAAAGCAAGGACCATTTTTCTGTCAGTTCGCCAGCTCTAGTACCTTACCTTGTAAGGTAAGTACACCCAGCATGCGCAGGCAGATCGTAAATAGCGTATTTTCTATGAGATGGGTCGTTAGCACAAATTAGCACAAGATTATAACCATATGTGCACTATATGACCCTTATCCGGTGGCAGGTTTTGGATGCCTCAAGGGGCGCACTGCCTATGTAGTCTGTCCGATGTCCATGTGGAGAAACCCCAATAAAAATGGGCCTGAAATAAGAAGGGGTTCCCGCTTGGGATCGGGAACCCCTGTGTCGCGTTCCTGTTGGTCCGGCCTAGGCGTGACCGGACCATGGGGTCATCCATCCTTGCTTCCCTCTCAGAGGCAGGTGGTAACGACCCGAGCCACTTTGTGAATGGGCCCCTTCCTCCCCATACACTAGCAGTGCGGATCGTGTAGGAACGCGACCGCACTGTCTCTTATGCAAGCGCATTGCCCAATCGCGGGATCGTTCGACAATGCTGCGCTCATTTATTTTCAACTACTTACGGATAGCGCTTGCGGCCCATTCCGGTTTTGCAAAATCAAATCGGGAAGCGCCGTCCCGGAACGGAACGCCCGCAATCGCGACAAGCTACTCAATTGCCTCTCGTAACACTCTGCCTCATAATGGAGCGATAGTCGTCGGGAAGGCACGCTAGCGATGCGGAAATCATCCATCATTCTGTTGAGTGCGGCCTGTGTGGCTGTACTAATCGCGATTTTCGCCATTGGAATGGCTGTGGCACGGATGCGCCATGCAAGCGCCGTAACGGTAGTGAAGGCCGCTGCTGCTCCAGCGGGAGCGCCCGCAGTCGTAAAATTCGCGAGCGATCCTTCGCTTGCGCCTGCGTTCACGATGAAGGATCTCGCAGGCGAGACAATCACCACGTCAGCGTTTCCCGGCAAAGTGGTTTTGCTGAGTTTCTGGGCCACGTGGTGCCCGCCGTGCCGCCTGGAAATTCCTGA
>DATEGW010000155.1:0-10452 GCA_035279845.1 Candidatus Acidiferrales bacterium
AGCGTCATTCCGATCGAGTTGCCCGCGCTGCGCGAACGTCCCGAGGATATCCCACTGCTCGCTCGCGAATTTCTCCAGAGATTTTCCAAGGCTATGGGGAAGGGCATCGATGGCATCGAACCCGAAGCCATGCGGCGTATGGAAGTCTACGAATGGCCCGGCAACGTTCGCGAATTAGAGAACACGATTGAGCGTGCCGTTGCGCTGGAGAGCGGCAAGAGAATTTCCGTGGAGTCATTGCCGGACCGCATTCGCAATCACTTCGGAGAAACCGTGCCGGAGAATGGTCACAATGGCGACGGCACGGCTCTTCCCGAAGACGGCCTCAATCTCGAAGAGCACATCCAGCAGATCGAACGTGCGTATCTGCTGGCCGCGCTTGAGCGATGCGGCGGTGTTCGCACGCGCGCGGCGGATCTCTTGAAAATTTCATACCGCTCGTTTCGCCATTACGCCAAGAAATACGGCGTTTAATGTGTTTTAATTTTCTTTGACGTTTCGAAGGATTGCGAGATTTGAAGAACGGATACAGCGGCGGCATCAAGGTCTTGGTTTCAGGCTTAATCATTGCGGGTGTCTCTGCTGCCGTCTGCGATTACAAATTCTACGGCGCATTTGCCGATTCCTTTTTTGCCTTCACCGTCATTAGCTTCGTTATCCTGTACCTGCGCGTGTGCCCAAAATGGTCCACAGCACTCACGATCTGCAGTCTGGCTCTGGTTTTCGCAGCAATAGAGTTCGGTATTTTGCGCTATCCGGCCAGACCGATGGTCTGGGTTTCACTTTTCGGCCTAAGCGCGTTCACAGCGCTTCCCGTGCATGGCCTGTGGGCGACTGACGAGAAGCGGAAAACCTTGTTTCTCGCGTTCTTCCCGGTTCTCCCATTCGTCGTGCTGGGCTTCTTTATGCCCTTCATTCTTAGTTGGGTTTCGAACGTTCATCCAAAAACGCTCGACCTTTATTTACTGTCGTTCGACTATAGTCTGCGCGTGCCGTTCACCTTTTTGTTCGGGCAGGCGTTCGCGCGCTCGCTGTTTCTCGCCTTTACAGGCTGGGCGTTTTACATGGCCCTGCCGATTCCCATCGCGGTGGTGTACGCAGGCCAACTGGTGAAGTGTAGGGAGAAGGCATTCGAGGCAATCACTGCGTTTCTCATTGTCGGCCCTATCGCTCTGCTCTTCTATTACTTCTTCCCAGCGGCGGGCCCTCACAATTTATTTGGGACTGGTTTTCCCTTTCACGTATTCCCAATGTCTGCCGCACCGAAACTCCTACTGGAACCCGTCGCTACGGCCGGGCTTCGAAACGCTATGCCCTCCGTTCATTTGGCTTGCGCGTTGCTGGCATGGTGGTACTCGAGTAAACTTTCCTTGGCAGAACGAGCCATAACATTTGTTTTCCTCGTGTACACCGTTTTCGCTGTTTTAGGTACCGGCGAGCATTGGTTTGTCGACATCGTCGTAGCCTGCCCATTCTGTATCTTTCTACGCGGGCTGTGTATGCGCGGTGACATTGCTAGCCCGCGCCGAATCGAAGCTATGAGCATTGGGCTTGGCGGAACAGTGGCCTGGCTTGCAGCGCTCCGCTTCGCACCAAAGTTCTTCTGGATATCGCCGATCATTCCTTGGGCGCTCGCTTTGGGCACTATTGCGGTGACAATCGTGCAAAACCGGAAGCTATATACTGCATCCAAAGTTCCAGCTGCTGAGCATTCCGGGTCGACGGGCCTCGGTGTGCGAGAGGGTGTGGATTCTCTTAGCACTGCGGGATAATGGCCATGTTTCAATTTTGCGTCATCACGATGGTCACGATTTGTCACCATGCGGCCTCTCGTCAGTGTCTATGTTCGGTACCCAATCGGCAGCGTCCAGACTTGACCACGCAAGCCTATGATTTTGTGAGGGATGCACCGATGTTTTCTAAGAGACAATACGATCGGTGCTGTTGGCACAACTCGTGCACACCGTAGCAGCGTACTCCCGCCAGGGATACAAGAGAGATTTTGAGGACTTAGCTACTTCTAGGAGAGAAAATGAACAAGAAACAGAAGGGTTTCTCGTTAATCGAATTGTTGATCGTCGTGGCGATCATTCTAATCATCGCGGCCATCGCAATTCCCAACCTGCTTCGCTCCCGCATGGCGGCCAACGAAGCCTCTGCCGTGGGTTCGGTTCGCACGATGGTCACCGCCGCAATCTCGTTTAGCTCAACCTACGGCGACGGCTTCCCGCCGGATATCACCTCAATCGGTACCACCGGGACGGCCGTGGTCAGCTGCAAAAACGCCGAGCTGATCGACAGCGTTCTCACGTCCAAAGTGAAGAGCGGCTATAACTTTAACATTCTGCCCGGCTCCGTGCCGGTCACGGCTCCCCCCAGCACCTGCACCACAGGAAACTCGGATGGATTCGCTGCCATTGCGTCTCCGGTTACGATTGGCACGACGGGGCAGCGCTCGTTCTGCTCGGACGCGAGCGGTGTGATTCGGTATGACCCGACTGGCGCCGTGCCGACGTCTGCGGGCGGTCTCTGCAACGCCGCAATGGCTCCATTGGGTAACTAAGGGCGGTTTGGTTAGAGGGGAAGGACATCCTTCCCCTCTTTCTTTCATAGCTTCGAAATCGAACTCGAGGAGATTTTGGGATGCGAGAATCGGTCCAGGAAAAAACGCGGAAGTCGACGTCTAGGACCAATCGGGGTTTCTCGCTGATCGAACTCCTGATAGTCGTCGCGATAATTCTGATTATCGCCGCAATTGCGATCCCCAACCTGCTCCGGTCTCGGCAATCGGCCAATCAGGCCGCCGCGGTCGCGAATGTTCGTACGGTTACGACGGCTGCCGTGTCTTATTGGGTCACATACGCCAATGGATATCCGCCCTCCCTCGCGTCCTTGGGGGGGGCCGTAGCGCCCGCAACGTGCAACCAGGCGATTTTGATCGATGAGATTATTTCGGCCGCGCCGAGCCAGAAGAATGGCTACCAATACGCATATGGCGGTGAGCAAGGGAACGTCGCGAATCCGCCATCCAGCTGCACGCCGGGTTTTAATGGTTATGTCGTTTCGGCCGTACCGATCACGTTAGGCACCACAGGACTCATAAGCTATTGCAGCACCGAACCAGGTATCATCCATTACGATTCGGCGGGCGGACCTATCGCCGACGGACCGGCCTGCGCTGCGCTGCCGACACTCTGATGCCGTCTCTGTCGGCAAAGCTTTCCAGGGCTTCAGCTTAAAATGCAGATCGCTGCCCCTCCGCAAGAGATCCCTCCTGCGGACAGTCAGATTGCCCCCGTAGTTCTGGCAAGCTATGCGTCCCAAACCGTACTTCATACACGTGCTTCCTGGGCGATAGGCGCACTTTTTCTTCCAGCGTGGGCCATGCCGGCGCTCCTCACGCTATACCTTAAGTGGTATGCAATGGCGGACGCATCCGGATTCTCTCGCGTCGCGCGATCCATCGGAGCGGAGCATCTGCGGCTGCGGGATGTCTTCAGCCTATTTCGAGCGGATGTGCTGATCGGGTTCATAGCTGTTCCATTGGTCATTCTCTTTTTCGCGCGATACGTCAATCCTCGGCTGGTCGCCGTTATTCTTGGCGCTACCGGCTTAGTTTCTAATCTGCTGCTTGCAATTCAGATTCGTGCGCTTGCCGAAGTTGGCCGATATATTTCCTTCTCTACGATGTTGATCGCGCTTAAATGGGGGCTTCTTGAGCCAGGCGCGAATGTCGGCTATCTCTCCGTGACAGGCATATTCGAATTCGTGACGGGCTGCGCGGGCACCGTTTTTCTTGTGGTCTGGGCCGCAAAACGGGCGAAGCACATGCCTTCTCCAAACCTTATCCGGATTCTCCGAGTCGGCGGAGAGGTTTACATTCTCTGTGCGGTCGCATTTTTCGCAATCGGCTGGAAAAGCTCCCTTCCGACGACGCCATATCACAGGAGCACGCTTATAAAGTCCGTGATCTCTCTCTGGAGAGAGAATCCCGTAGATACGGGCGAATTTGCAGCCTTTGACTTTGACTCTGGCAAGCCGCCCACCGCGAAACTGCCCGAGCTTTCGGCCGCTGAACTGATCGACAAATATCGCCACCTTGCGAATCAACCAGCACGCAAAACGGATGCACGCTATTTCGGCAAGCAACCCGGAGCGAATGTTATTTTCTTTGTGCTTGAGACCACACCCGCCGAATTCCTCTCCGTGGATGACAACATGGCGGAATTTCCAAATCTTGCCAGGTTGAGAGAGCACTCGTTTCTCGCTGAACGTAACTACACGACCTTGCCCGTCACCGATAGCGCGTTGTTTTCCGTATTCACGTCCTGGTATCCGGTCGATACTCTGCAGGGCCCCAGCGGTTATTCGGGCGGCGAAGTAGCGCCAGCTTTGATCTCCCGAATGAACGCTGCCGGCGCTCACACCGCCGTTTTCACGCCCGTCCACGTGACGTCCGCCGAGGCTATGTACCGAGATGTCGGATTTAAGCAAATATTCGAGCCTGCAGAAAGCGTGAAGGACTTTTATGATCGCGCCCGTTGGAAAGATGAACGCCTTTCCAGCGATCTCACGGCGCTGGCGCTAACGAAATCCAGCTTAGAGAAATGGATGGACTCGCACCAACGGTTTCTGGCCGCGGTCATGCCCCAAGTCGGCCACTTTCCTTATGCCGATGGGTATGCTCCGGATAGTGCGCAAAACCTTCGTGAGCGCGGCCGCGCCATCATTAAGCTCGAAGATTCATGGCTTGGCCAAATCATGGATCTGCTTCAACAGCACGGCCAACTCGACAATACAATCATTGTGGTTGTCGGGG
The DNA here is from genome assembly GCA_035279845.1 of Candidatus Acidiferrales bacterium. Classification (GTDB taxonomy): domain Bacteria; phylum Acidobacteriota; class Terriglobia; order Acidiferrales; family UBA7541; genus Palsa-295. The sequence continues at coordinate 4,820 of DATEGW010000155.1, forward strand.
ATCACGGTCGAAGAAATAAGCGGGAAAATCCGAACCTCCGGCTAGGCACTATCGACGGAACGGCCTTCCACGTGCCGCTGTTCATCTATGCGCCACGCGCCCTCGCTCAGCCGCAGCGCATTCCTTGGATCACCTCACACATCGATATCGCCCCCACGGTTCTCGATCTGCTTGGGATCGAGGATGGACGTGACTCGGAGCAGGGTTTGCCGATTTGGCAGTCCGATCTGGCTGACAGAACCACTTTCTTTTTCGCTCAACCAACATTCGGAGCCGATGGCTACGAAACTGATTCCAGGTTTTACATGTGGCACTATTTCTCCGATTCGGTTTATGCGAACTCGCAAGCGGAGTTCGACATGCGCAACTTCATCCCGAGGGAGGCACCCCTCGCAAATGACATTACGTCCAAGATTTCGACGATGGTTGCTCTCGAAAAACAATGGCATCAAAGATTTGCGCAACCAGATCCCAGCCGATCGGACCACAACTGAACACAATTTGTCTTAGTCACTCTGAGACGTTTGCCGGGCGCATTGCTGTCTCCGCCACATCACCCTCAAGGCCCTGGTCTGCAGCCCTCCAATCCGGCTTACAATACGCCCTTAGGCGAAGTTCCCCGGTGATCTACCGATGAATACAACAGTATTTGAGCCCCAGCAGTTGCAACAGGATCAATCTCGAGAGACTGCGGCCCAGCGCTATCGCCAGGAGCGCGAACTCTATTGGGACGAGTTCGCCGACTCACTCGCCGTGCAGTCGCGCGACAACTGGCAGCGAATCCGCGGCTACTATCAGCAGCGGCTCGCAGAAATTTATAAGCATCTCGTGCCGCCAAGAATGCGCGTGCTCGAACTCGGCTGCGGCCATGGCGATTTGCTCGCGGCTCTCGAGCCATCGCGCGGCGTAGGCATCGATCTTTCCGAAAAGATGCTCGATCTCGCCCGCGAACGCTACCCGGACTTCCAATTCTTTCACGGCGATGCACATGACGCGCTGCCGTCGGAAAAATTCGACTTCATTATCGTTTCCGATCTCCTCAACGATCTTCGCGACGTGCAGCGCGTGCTTGAACTCGTCGCGCAATGTTCGCTCCCCAGCACGCGCATCGTTCTCAACGCATACAGCCGCCTCTGGCAGGGGCCCCGATGGATCGCCCGCATGATGGGTGCGGGGAAGCTCCAACTCGATCAGAACTGGCTCTCGCGCAAGGATCTGGAGAATCTCCTTTATCTTTCCGGTTTCGAAACGATCCGCGCGTCCTCCGAAGTCCTCTGGCCCGTGAAAACGCCCGGTTTCGATACGCTCTGCAATCGTTACCTCGTAAAAATTGCGCCGTTCCGTTGGTTCGCACTCACCAATTTCATCGTCGCTCGCCCGCAGCCCAAGCATGCAACGCAACAGGCCAGCGTCAGCGTGATTATTCCCGCGCAAAATGATGCCGCCAATGTCCGCCGCATTTTCGAGCAAACGCCTGAAATGGGCTTCGGCACCGAGCTCATTTTCGTTGATCGCCAATCGACGGATCACACCTACGAAGCAATCGAGCACGAAATCGCGCGCTGGCCCAATCGCCGCGTGAAGCTCCTTCGCCAGGAAGGCCAAGCCGCAACCAAAGCCGACGCTCTCCGTCTCGGCTTCGCTCACGCTGATGGCGACCTGCTCATCACGCTCGACGCCAGCCTCATGGTTTTGCCAGAGGAGTTGCCGCGTTTTTACGAGGCTTGGTGCAGCGGCAAAGGCGAGATCGTCAACGGCGTTCGTCTCGTTTATCCTGCCGAAGTTGCTCCGATGGGTTTCCCCAGCGTGATTGCCTACAAGTTTTTCAGTATGGTCTTTAGTTGGCTCTTTGGCCAAAACGTGAAAGACACGCTTTGCAGCACGAAGGCCCTCAGCAGGAGCGATTACGAGACGCTTGCCGCGAATCGCGCCTATTTTGGCGACTCCGACCCCTTCGGTGATTTTGACTTGCTTTTCGGCGCGGCTAAATACAGCCTAAAGATTGTCGATCTGCCGATTCGCTGCGAGCCGTTGGCGGCCGACGCGACAAACATCGAGCAATGGAAGTGCTGCTGGCTTCTGTTGAAAATGGTGGGCACCGCGATGAGAAAGATCAAATTCGTATGACGGAGCAGGGCAACGGCGCTCGCGCGCGCCGCGCATTGATCACAGGCATCACTGGCCAAGACGGCTCATTTCTCGCCGAGTTCCTTCTGTCTCGCGGCTACGAAGTTCACGGCATCGTCCGTCGCGCTTCCACCTTCAACACCGAGCGCCTCGACGCAATCTACGCCGACCCGCACAACCACGGCGTCCGCCTCCGCCTTCATTATGGCGACATCACGGACGGTGCCGCTCTTCGCCGCACGCTCGATCAAGCGCAGCCCGACGAAATCTATAACCTCGCGGCGCAATCTCACGTCCGCGTCAGTTTCGATCAGGCCGAATACACAGCGGACGCAGTCGCCACCGGCACTCTCCGGCTGCTCGAAGCCGTTCGCGATTACACAGCTGCAGGCCACGCCGTGCGCCTCTATCAGGCCGGCTCTTCGGAAATGTATGGCGCCGCCGCTCCTCCGCAGAACGAGAAGACGGCCTTTTATCCGCGCAGCCCGTATGCCGCCAGCAAAGTTGCCGCGCATTGGTACGCGGTGAATTATCGCGAGGCGTACAAACTCTTCATCTGCAATGGAATTTTGTTCAACCACGAATCCGAGCGCCGCGGCGAGACGTTCGTCACGCGCAAAATCACGCGCGGCCTTGCCCGCATTAAACTCGGCCTCCAGGAAAAGCTTTATCTAGGCAATCTCAAGGCCCGCCGCGACTGGGGCTATGCCAAAGACTACGTCGAAGCGATGTGGATGATGCTTCAGCAATCCGAGCCTGACGATTACGTGGTTGCCACCGGCGAATCGCACTCCGTTAGCGAATTTCTCGATCAGGCGGCTTCCTGCGTCAGCCTCGATTGGAAAAAGCACGTGAAGGAAGATCCGCGCTATCTCCGCCCGACCGAAGTCGATTTTCTCTGCGGCGACGCGACCAAAGCGCGCACGAAGCTCGGATGGTCGCCGAAAGTGAGCTTCGAGCAGCTCGTCAAACTAATGGTCGAACACGATCTCGAACTCGCCCGGCAGGAAACCACTCTCGCCAAGGCCGGCCATCAGGTTGCGCAACGCGGCGCCTCGCAAAGATGAACTCCAACCGCGCGAAATCCGAAGTGGATCAGACCAGCCGCATATATGTCGCAGGGCATCGCGGGCTTGTCGGCTCCGCGATATGCCGCCGCCTGCAATCCGAAAACTTCGCCAGCCTCATCGCGAAAACTCGCCAGGAACTTGATCTTCTCAATCAATCGGCAGTCGATCTTTTTTTTGCAGCCGAGAAACCCGAGTACGTCTTCCTCGCGGCCGCCAAAGTCGGTGGAATTCTCGCCAATACCATGCATCCTGCCGAATTTATCTACGAAAATCTGCTCGCTCAGACGAATGTCATCGACGCCGCCTATCGTCACGGCGCAAAAAAGCTCTTATTCCTCGGCTCGTCCTGCATTTATCCAAAATTCGCGCCGCAGCCGATCCACGAAGACGCTCTGCTCACCGGCGCTCTCGAACCCACTAACGAAGCCTACGCAATCGCCAAAATCGCCGGCCTCAAAATGGCCGAGTCCTATCGCAAGCAGTATGGTTTTAACGCCATCAGCCTCATGCCCACGAATCTTTACGGCCCCCATGACAATTTCGATCCTGAATCGTCGCACGTTGTGCCCGCGCTGATTCGCCGCTTCCACGAAGCCGCGCAGCGCAACGCTCCGGAAGTTACGCTCTGGGGTACCGGCACCGTCCGTCGCGAATTCCTGCACGTTGACGATCTCGCCGACGCTTGCGTCTTCCTGATGCAGACTTACGATCAGCCCGAAATCATCAACGTTGGCACAGGCGAAGACGTCACAATCCACGAGCTTGCCGAATTGATCGCCGAAATCACGGGTTTTCGCGGGCGCATCGTGCAGGACACATCCAAGCCGGACGGCACTCCGCGAAAGCTTCTCGATGTTTCTCGCCTGAACGCATTAGGCTGGCGAGCCCGCATCGCCCTGCGCGAAGGCCTGGAACAAACCTACCGCTGGTTCACAAATCACATCGCTAACGCAACGCCTGAGCCGCAAGGCACAGCCTCAGCCCTTCCCTGATCGATGTGGTTTTGCTTTTGAATTGGTTTTCGTAGCGGTCACCGTTGCGCGCGAATTTCGCGCGCGCTTCTGGGTGGGCGCTTTTGACTTTGCCTTTTGACTTTGCGTTTAAATGGTTTTCGTAGCGACCGGCTTTCCGTTCAGCCGGTCACCGTTCGAAGTCTCGCATTATCGCGGAGCCACAAACCAATTAACTGCCTCTGCCGTCGTTTCTAATCTCAAAAACGCGGCAATTCAACTCACGGTTTTGATTTCGAATGTATATCGCTGTCCGAATTCGCATTCGGCGCGACCTTAAAAATATATTCCCCCGGCTTCGCCAACCCCATCTCTTCGCGCGCGATCCGCTCCACCGCCTCCGGATCCGTCTTGAGCGCCTTCACCTTCGCCTCAAGCTGCTGGTTCTGCTGATTGAGTTGCTCGATTTTTTTCTGAATCTCGGCCGCTTGCTTCTGCGAACGCCGCATCGCCAGTACGCCGTGCGTGCCGAAAACATCCGAAATCAGGAGCAGCGCCATTGCCGCCACCACCAGCAACGTCGCATTCGTTTTCAGGAAGCCGCGAAACTGTTCCCCGAAACTCAACTTTTCTTCAATGACGTGATTCATCCCTCGATCCATTTCCGCACATCCCGCGCCCGCTTCCCAAAGCAATCCTAATCCGCCCGCGGAAGCCGCCCCAGTATAAATCCGAATCCACGATTCTGTTGCTGCACTCACATCGCCCGCCGTGCCCAAAAGCTAAATTAAAGGAATCACCTGAGCACCTATAAAACTGCCTCATCCTGAGGGCCGCGGAGAGCGGCCCGAAGGACCTCTCTTTGTTTTTCGGCTGTGTCTTTGCCTATATAGTGGTCACGTTGCCCGCGCATTTTGCGTGCACCTTTCGGTTGGCGCTTTTGCGCGTTTTGATTTGCCTTGTTTTATGTAGCGGCCGACTTATGGTTTAGTCGAGCGCGTTTTTCTCACTTGCAGCGCCGATGTTTCGCCTCGCTGCGCCGCGCCCGCATTGACGCCGCAATCCCTGTGAAGTAACGTCTCGCAACAGAAGGTGCACCGTGCGTCTTTTGCTGTTCCTCCTGCTGCCTCTAGCATTCACGTCTATGCACACCCAACAAACAACCGGCTTCAAAATAGTCACTCGAAATACGTTTGGCGCCGGATCGAACGAAACGACAGCCTATTACCAGCATGATTGTAGCCGAACGGAATATCAAACTTCGGAAGGGCACAGCGCACGAGACGGCTCAGTGCAGGTGATCTACGGCCCGCACACGGCCACCATCAGACGCTGCGATCTGGGGAAGATGTTCTTTCTGAATCTCGACACTCACGAATATTCCGAATCGCCAGACACCGGCGTGAGGCTGACAAAAGCGCTTGCAGCCGCTCGCGAGGCTCTAAAGACCGCCGTCCCACCCCCGCCCTCAAAACCGACACTTCGC
>DATEGW010000156.1:0-4241 GCA_035279845.1 Candidatus Acidiferrales bacterium
CCAGATCCGGTAATCGCGGACCAGAGCCGTAAGGGCGACAATCTGTTCACGTGTTCGATCGTGGCGCTCAATCCCGATACAGGCAAAATGGCGTGGTATTTTCAGGTTTCGCCGCACGATACGCATGATTGGGACGCGACCGAATCGCCGGTCCTGATTGATGGCACCATAGACGGGCGACCGCGCAAACTCCTCGCGCAAGCGAGCCGCAACGGCTACTTCTTCCTGTTGGATCGGACGAACGGCAAAAATATCCTTACGACGCCTCTGATTGATTCGTTGAACTGGTCCAAGGGAATCAATTCCATGGGTGTTCCCATTCCTGATCCGGCTAAGTATCCAGCTCCAGATGGCGTTCTTGTCTCGCCGCCGACGGGAGGCGCGACGAATTGGCCTCCGCCAAGCTTTGATCCGCAAACCGGGCTTTTCTATGTGGGCGTAAGCACCTCCTGGAGTGAATTCTACAAGACGGATACGGACGACCATCCGGAAGGCTGGGGTGGCGTGGATTCCGGCACGGGCGGCGAGGGCGGCGCGCTGTTGGCAATCGATTACAAGACCGGCAAGCCTGCGTGGAAGCACGACTGGCCGGGCGGGGGCGGTGCCGAGGCGATGTTGACCACGGCCGGCAAGCTGCTTTTCACGAGTAATAGCGATTACGTAATCGCCTTCGATCCTGCAAATGGAAAGATTATGTGGCACACCGCATTGATGTCGCCGTCGACCGCGGGCCCGATCACATACATGATAGACGGCAAGCAGTATTTGCTCGCGATTGCCGGCGATAGCATGTATGCCTTCACACTGCAGAAGCCCGCGGAGTAGCCATCGTCGCCAAGGTAAGCGGTGCAGCGAGGGCGACGTGCCACTTCATGTAGGCCAGACCGGCGTGTAGGCTACGTATAGCAGCCAATAGACTGCCACGCCTGTCACCGAGACGTACATCCAAATTGGAAGAGTCCAGCGCGCGATAACGCGGTGGCGGTCAAACCGCTTTCTCAATGCTCGAAATAATGTGATCAGCACGAGCGGCACGATCACGGTGGCCAGCACCGTGTGAGAAATGAGTAGAGTGAAATAAACCGGTCGAATCCAGCCTTGCCCGCCGAAGCGAATTACCCCCGCCACAGAATGAAAATACAGATATAGACACAGAAACAGCGACGAGCAGACGACTGCAGCGATCATGCAAAAGCGATGCTGCCTAATCCTTTTGGCACGAATGAACGCAAACCCGAAGACCAGGAAAATCGCAGCGAGCGCATTCAGCGATGCAATTGCGCGCGGCAAGGAACGCACCGGAATAGAAAATAGAGCCATTGCGAATTAGAGAAGCGGCAGGCCGCGCGAAACGCGTCAGCAGGCGCGATCAGTGGACCAATCGGTCCGCAATCATCCAGCAGAGGAGGATGGGGATGTGGGCCACGGTTGCGTGCATTAACCACTTCGCGCGTACGTTCGTTCGGTGACGGTTTGCCCAGAGCGAAACCTGGAGGAGGAGCATGCCGAGGACAAGAGCGGCAAAAAAGTAGCTTATGCCGGTCATTCCGATGACAGTGGGGAGGGCGCTCACCCAAACCAGGATTGCGGACGTCATTACAATCTGCCGGAAAGTCGAATTTCCCTTGGGGTCCACTACAGGCAACATTTTGATGCCGGCTCGCGCATAATCCTCGCGGTACATCCAGGCAATCGCCATGAAATGGGGGAATTGCCAGAAGAAGAGGATCGCGAAGAGTACCCACCCACCGAGCGAGAGCGAACCGCGAGCGGCGGCCCAGCCGATGAGGGGCGGCAGTGCGCCGGGAATCGCGCCAACGGCGGTTGCAAGGGGTGTACGAGTCTTGAGCGGCGTGTATAGGCCCAGATAGAGCACGCTTGTCGCCAGCGCGACGAGAGCAGATAGGCCATTCACCGCCAGCGCGAGCCAGAGTCCGCCTGCAACAATCGTGCTGACACCAAAAATGACCGCATCTCTTGGCTGCAACGTGCCAGAGGGTAGTGGGCGGCCCGCGGTTCGGCGCATTACGGCATCCATCTCGCGCTCGACATATTGGTTGAGAGCAGCCGTTCCGCCTGCGACCAGCATCGTGGCGAACAGCGTGTTTAACATCAGGGCCCAGTCGATCGTGCCAGTCGAACCAAGATAAAAGCCGGCTACCGTGGTGATAACCACGAGGAACGTAACGTCAGGCTTAGTGAGCACCACATAAGACCACAGCTTGCTCGATGAATTGGAGACGACCGCTGCGCGAACGCGTCCGGCGTTGTCGCTCATACTCGGGCACCTTCCGTAGCCTCAGCCGTTACAGCCACGGGCGGACGGATCATGCGATAACACGTTAGCGTAAGCAGCAGGGAAGCGGCGAGCGTCAAGGCGCCGCCCAGCACATGCGCAACTGTTGGGATTACATACAGTTCCGTCGGCTGGGCGTAAGCGGCAGTAGCGTTGATCGCCCACCAGGCCAGGCCGCCGAGGCAAATCTGTATGCCGAAGAATGTGTGCAGGAGAAGCACGCCGCGCCGCAATTCAGGTACATTGCGAAACCGCTTTTTCACGACACGCCCGGCGAGCACGACCATCACTGTAACAACACCTGCGCCGATCAAGTGAGGCGTCAAACCGAACGCTCCATGCCGGAATGCAGCGCCCAGAATCAATTGGCAAAAGATCACGATGGTGGTCCATAAAGCGACGCCGCGGGCGGTAGGCGTCGCGTTGTCTTCCATCTGCGGCAGGTCACGCTGCCACCATGGGCTTAAATACAACGCTAATCCTACGAGCGTGATGAAAAATATTTGCGCCAGAATGGCGTGCGCTGTCGCCGTGATGGCGGGATACCCTTCGAGCACGCGAATCCCACCGAGTACAGCTTGGGCGACGACCAGGACTAAAGCGGTCCAACCGAGCTTGCGGGCGAGAGGGCGTTTCGCGGTTCGCGCGATCCAAATCGCGAGGATCAGCGTAAGGATCGAGACTGTTGCGGCGATTACGCGATGCGTCCATTCGAACCGAATGCCGCCGATCAGCGGCGGAATGATGCAAGAAGACTTACCGATACTGAGACCGCAGGAGAGCGGCCAATCGGGCACTGAATCGGCGGCATCGTTGCTGGTGACCAACGCGCCTGCCATTAACAGGATCACAGTGACGGATGCGGTGAGTACGGCAAAGCGGTAGGCGCCGCGCGATACGGCGGCCTTGGACCTAGAGACTACGTCGGACTTTTCGGGCATATCTGGCTTGCGGGTTTCCTTGTCGTGTTGCGACCTTCAAGAATAAATCCCCGCCGCCGATTTGCAAAACACAAAATTTTGCCGATAAATCCGGCGTAGCTTGCTTCGTATCGCGAGCAAAAATAAGTGCCAGCTTGAGCGTCAACGGGATTGACGCTCATGGCGCCTTAAAATGGGCTTAAGAAGACATAAAAGGACAAAAATGGCGCGTTTGGCATCCTAAATTTGCCGAACGGCTCTTGCGCGGGATAGCAAGCAGTTTGAATCAGTCGTGGGGTGGTTGGCGGCGATGGATTCGGCGCGTCCGACCGAGTTCTTGTTCACTCGCGCCTGCGAATCAACGCAAAATTAGCAGCGGTCTTGTACGTGACTAATGTTTTTTACTTAAGTGTGGTTTTGACAAGTGTTTGACATTGTCGCGAAGAAAACATCCAGGGAGTCTGCTACGTTCTTCGACGGCGGATCGAGTTTTGCACCTCGATGGAGGGGTGGCAGAGCGGTTTATTGCGTCAGGCAGTTAACTGATGGGCCCAGCCGGGCTCCGTGAGTTCGAATCTCACCCCCTCCTCTCTTTTCGATTTCAGTGGTAAGTGAGTGTTGGGGAGAAAAAGACGCTTCAATTGGGAATTCCTCACGCGACGATGCCAAACCACCGCAGTACGGATGGCGATTAGGGTGACGCACACATCGATGCCGTGCTGAAGGCCGCGGCTCTACGTTTAAGTCTTAACTGCAATGCTGAAAGCAGACTTGTGACACATAGCACGAGTGCACTTTTTGCCGCCATTGCGATGAACCCGAGACTCTCCGGCTGCGATTCCAGCCCCCGAGGGCAAACTTGTGCTTGACGGCGAACGGGCACCAGTGCTACGTTTCTAGCAGAATGTGCTATAAAAATAGCACACGGCCTATGAAACGAACGTCTCATCCATCAGTTTCTCGTCGCGAACGACAGATTATGGACGTGCTTTACAGGCTTGAGCGCGGCAGCGTAGCGCAGGTGC
>DATEGW010000157.1:0-33941 GCA_035279845.1 Candidatus Acidiferrales bacterium
TGGGAAAAGAGCAGCCGCTTGGAAAAGGCGCTGTAGGAGTCGGTCGCTTTCTCGCGAAACTTGCGGCGATCGGCTACAAGGGCCCGCTCATCATCGAGCGCGAGGGCGTTGATCGCGCTCAATGGTCGCAAGATGTGCAGAACGCCATCCGGCTTCTCGAATCGCTGAACTCCAGCGCTGCTCAGGCGTAAGCCGTAACTGGGAATAGGCGCTTCATTCTCAAATCAACGCTTGCGATGGGCGTTTACCTCGGGAAAATTTCGTCAAGTTCGGCCCTGGTGGCCTGCCGCCCATACTCGCAAAGCTGAAATGCTTCCGCGTGCTTCACACCGCGGCCCTTCTCTCCATAACGCGCCACGAGCGCCGCGCGCACAGCGTCATTAATCGGATGCGCCCAACGCTGACTCAACCAGTTTCGCCGTTCCTCAATCCCTTGCGGTACATCCTTCAATACTCCGTCGACCCAAGGCAGCCATTCGTAAAATTGCGAGACGTGAGCGTCCATCGCAAGCACCTTCTTCGACCATACCTCGTCGATGGCCACCACCACATCCGGTCGCAGAGGATTGGGTAATTGAAAGTCGTCTTCCAGATGCAGAATCAGGGGGTTCTTGCGCAGCGCCGGCGTGTCCGGACAGACGCCGGGCACCACCACCATATACGCCGCGTCCTGCACCAATTGGGCCGTATACCGATGGTCGGGATGATAGTCATTTGGCCGCGGCGAGAGAACCACATCCGCCTGCCATCCTCGAATCTGCCTGATTACCTCGCCGCGCGTCTCCATGTCTGGCTGCAAACCGCCATCCGGCCTGCCCAGATTGTGAGTTTCGGCAATCCCCAGCCGCCTCGCCGCTTCAGCGGACTCGTCGTGCCGAATCCCCACCAGCCCCGGACCAAATTTCTCCTGATGCCCACAAGCCCCGTTTGTCATTACCACGGACTTCACCGCATGGCCGGCCACCGCGAATTTCGCTGCTGTCCCCGCGAATTTGATTTCGAAATCATCCGGATGCGCTCCAAAACAAATGACTCTCAATTTCGCCTCTCTCTTTCGCCTTAAAAAGTTTTGGCCTCTGGCTTAGCAACCTATGCCAAGCCAGAGGCCAATTAAATCAAACGGCTCGCGATTGCTCTAGGACAAAAACTAGAACAAAAGCTTCAGACCGAACTGAATTTCCCTTTGGTTCCAGTTGCCGTTCATCGAGTTGATCTGGCCGGTGGTTGCACGAGTGCCCGTCAGGTTCACGGCGCCGACTTGATTGCCGGTGCCGGCCAAGAAGGCGATGCTCGACGTCGGCGTATTGAAGTTGGTCTGGTTAAACAGATTGAAAACTTCCGTCCTGAACTGTAGATGGATCTGTTCCTTGATTGGGAACTCTTTGAAGATGGAGAAGTCAAGGCGCTTCTGATGAGGCCCGAACACCTGGTCGTAGTGCTGATTGCCGAGCGTGCCCCACGATGGCTGTACGAAATCGGTCAACTTGAACCACTGGTGAATCGAAGGGTTCGAAAGCTTTCCGGAGCCGATCTGGTCGAGATATTGAGTTGGACCGAGTAGCGATGTGTTGCTCGCGGCGGTGACGGAGAAAGGCAAACCCGTCTGCCAGGACCCAGATGTGTTGAGGCCCCAACCCTTAAGAAGTTGGCCTTCGACGCCAGTTGCGGACTTCGCAAACGGCAGCGTGTAGTTCACCCCCCACGTGATGCGATCCGGAGTGTCGAGGGGATCGTTGCCCCAGCCGTACTGCTCGAAGCTGTATTCCTTCTTCGCAACAGCTTCGGCCGCAAGCTCGTTAGCCGCTGTTTTGGCGCTGGCGCTGTTGGTTGCGCCGTTCGTAGTGTCGACAAAACATGGCGTCCGCGTTGCGAAGTAAGAAGACACGCAAGAGCCGTTCGTGATGTCAGACATCGTGTGCGACCATGTGTAGTTGAGGTTGACCGTGAGGCCGTTGTTAAACCGGCGCACGAAGGATGCTTGCAAACCTTGGTAGGCCGAAGTTCCCCAGTTATTAGCCACAGTCATTCCCACCGAGCTCATGTACGGATAGCCCTGCAGAACTCCGAGAGGAGTGCTGCCGCCCACCGTCAGTGGCGGCAACGCTGCCGGGTTAGGAGGTTGTCCGGCTATTTGTGGCTGTGTCGGCTGGTTCTGTTGGAAGCCGTTGATTTCCGCATGCCGTCCGAGTTCACCCACGTAGCCGATACTGAACACGTTGGCGCCGAATTGTTTCTGCAACTGCATGTTGAACATTTCCAGATACGCTTCCTGCTGATTGATCGGCACCGGAATCATGCTCGTGCCGGCGTATTTCGAGGTATCTGTCGCAAGGGCTACGTTGAGAGACGGAATAGGGAGCCCACCAGCTACCAAAGAGCCCCCTGGCAGACCGACTACGGCCGGACCGCCTAGTACAGGAGCGAGGCCGCTACCCGTGCCCGTCGTACCGTATTGAGGAACTGCCGCAGTCTGAAATTGACCGGCGCATTCCAAATTTGTAGTGGCACCACCGCTGCCGGCCGTATTGCCAACCCCGCAGGTAAATGAATAGTTAAACGGTGCGTTCTGGAAGTAATAATCCGAACGGTAGTTCGTCGGGAAGAACGAGAGACCGAATCCGCCACGCAGAACCATGTCATGCTTGAGCGTAGCCGCAAAACCGACGCGCGGCGCGAAGTCCTTATACGGCGTCGAAACCATCGCCGTGGAGTTGCTCTGCTGAATCCCAGGCAATGACGGCGACACGAGCAAGCCGTTGTATGGATCGTAGTTCGAAATGCGGCCATGAACTTCTGTGTACGCCGTGAAAATGTCATAGCGGAGGCCGAGGTTCAGCGTGAGCCATGAGCGCGCGCGCCAATCATCTTGAATGTATCCGCTCGGTTCCCACATACGGAAGCCTTGCTGTACGAGAGCGTTGTTGCGGGTCTGCGAGTAGGCCAAACCCTCGAGCAAATCCCCTTGCGCCACACCGGTGAACGAGCCGTTGAAGGTGAATCCGCCCTGTGCGTTGTTGCTCTGCGCAACGCCGGCACGGCGGCGGTTCAGGTTAAGCCCCATGCGAATGCTGTGCGAGCCCTTGTTCCATGTGACGAAACCGCCGTATTGGAAGTTCGTGTCCCAATAACCAAGAGGAACGAACGTGGTGTCGCCGATCGTGGTAAGTGAACCACCGCTGTTGAGGCCGGAAACCGTCATGCGAACCAAACCCGACGAACCAACTAGCGACGAAGCCGGCGCATAGTTCACGCAGCTGGTGGCCGTGCAGGGGAAGCCAAGCTTCGTCGAAATGAACGTCGCTTGGTTGGCGGGGAATGACAAAATCTGACTACGAAACACGCCAGCCTTCAAGTTGAGGATCACGCTCGGGCTGAAAACGTGAACATACGAAAGACCGAAGCTGTACTGATCTTCATTGTTCGGTCCGGCGTAAGAGGTCACAACCGGCTCAACCGTAACCCCACTTGATGCCAAGTTTCCGGTCGCTGGATCGATCGTGACGTTTGGAAAGCCGTTCGGCGTGATGGTCGTTTCCTGATTATAAGTAATGCGGCCGTAGAGGGTGTTTCTGTCAGAGAAGTGCTGATCGACGCGGCCATCCCACGTATGGCTGTTTTGAGTTCTGACGGGGTTGACGACGTAGTTGTTCGTCAGAGCGCCGGCGGTGCCAGTGTTCGGCAGCGGATACATGTTGAAGAACGCCTTGCCGATCGGAGTCATGGAGGCGGCCGGAATCACTACGTAAGGACAGGTAGCGCTCCCGTACGTGTAGGCACCGGATCCTGCGGCGTTGGAGCAAGCCTGCGTCGACTGAATGTTAGGCTGGCCAACAGTTGGATAATCCGAGAAGTCTCCATATTGCGTTAGGCCGTCGGGGCAAACCGCTTTTCCCTTTTCGCAAAGCGTAGGCACACTGAAAAGGGTCGAAGCGAGACCTGATGCCAAATGCAACGCTTCATAGTCCACGAAGAAGAACGTCTTGTTCTTGATGATCGGGCCGCCGACGCTGCCGCCAAACTGGTTCTGGCGGAATGCCGGATTCGGTGCCGCCGGGCATGCTGCCGCCGTCGGGCAAGTCGCAGATCCTGCCGGATTGTTTGCCAATGTGAAGTTGTAGTTCGGGTTCGTGTTGAGCACCTTATTGCGGAAGAACTCAAACGCCGATCCGTGGAAGCTGTTCGTGCCGGACTTGGTGATAATGTCCACCACGGCGCCGCCCGTGCGGCCTACCGACGCGTCATATTTGTTGAGCGAAACGTTCACTTCTTGAATTGCGTCGATCGAAGGCCGTGCGCCGATTGTGCCGATCATGCGCTCGTTGTTGTCGAAACCGTCGATCATGCTTTCATTTTCGGAGTCGCCCTGGCCATTCGCGGAAAAGGCCGATGTCTGGCGACGGTCGTCGGGCCGATTGCCTGCTGCGATTGAGCCGGGAGCGCCTTCGGTCGTTCCGGCCGAAAGCTGAACCAGCTTTACGATGTTGCGTCCGTCGAGCGGCAAGTCTTCCACCGCCTGTGAGGTCACAAGGGTGCCGATTGTCGACGTGTCTGTTTGCAGCGCCGGTGCCACGACGCCGGAGACTTCCACGGTCTGCGACACGTCGCCGACTTCCAATTTCGCGTCTGCGCGCGCCCGGTCACCCGCTGAGAGGTTCACGTTCGGTGCCACGAAGGCCTTAAAGCCCTTAGCCTCTACCTTGATGCTGTAGGTTCCCACCTGCAGCAGCGTGAATACATAGTCGCCCGTGCCACTGGTCTGTGTGGTCTGCTGCACGTTCGTTCCAATGTTGGTCAGGGTGACGGTTGCACCCGGGATAATGGCGCCGCTCGCGTCAGTTACCGTTCCGACCACGTCGGCCGTGTCCTGCGCCTTCGATATTTGTGCACACACTGCGAAAAGCAAAACCACCACAGCAATTGCTGCCACCCGCTTGAAAAGCCGTGAAGCCATGGGACCTCTCCTTGTCACAACATGGAAAAAGCTGAACGCAAGAACCCCGAGGGCTCTTGCAAAGTTCTTGGTTGATCGGTAGTGATCCAGTAGGGGAGGGCGGACGACACGCCACCCGGCGACAACTCAGATTCCAAAGGTGACCGCGCAACGCCCCACGTTTTGCTAAGCCAACTGCTTAATTTCCAACACCACACCCACTGTCGGCAGCCGTTCGGAGCCGCTTTTCACGATGCCCACTCGCATTGACGACCGAATCGCTTCGCGATCCAGACCGGCTAGCCGGCATCGCCACCGATAACGTCCTGCCTCTCGCTTGCAAAAAGACATTTGAATACGGCCTATTCACCCCAACCCAACCTGGGTGGCCGCTTGTTGTTAATGAGGCGCACAATATCACTTGCTGAACGAAAATCAAACTGAAAATTCAGGGTCGATTTGCCCAATCGTTTTACTGTGAAAAACGCTGTGCGACCTCAACCCCCGATTTTCGCCAAGGTGGACTTTGCTTCGTCTGCACCGATCTCGCGGACATAGATGTTGCGGAAGCGAATTTCCGAGCCATGAGTCTGTAACTCGATGGGACCTGTCGGTAGGACTGTGCTGCTGCGGTCGAAATAGTTATTGAGCATTTGCCCGTCAACGGTTTGCTTCCCGTTCAGCCAGATCCACACGCGTGTGCCGATCATCTTGACGTGGAATGTATTCCACGATCCGACGGGATTGTCCGCTTTCACCAGCGGAAATTTACCCGGATTATCGATATTGTCGTTCCATAACGAGCCTGAGCCGCGCGGCGCGCCGTTCCGCACTTCGCGAGGATTTTCCGGATCCCAGACCTGCACCTGAGGATAGCCCCGCAGATAAATGCCCGAGTCGCCGTTGTGACTCACCATAAGCCAATCGACGTACAGCTCGAAATCGCCGTAATTTTTGTCGGTGCCGAGAAAAACGCCTTTGCCATCCGAGACAATTTCGCCCTTTGCTTCGTCGACGCTCCAGTTTTGATCGCGGTCCGTATTCCACTGCGCCTGCTTTGCCGCGAGCTCGTCCGGAGAAAACTGCAAAACGGTTTGCGGATTGATGTCGCCCTGAACCCCGCGCCAGCCCGACAGGTCCTTTCCGTTGAAGAGTGCCGTGAATCCGGCCGGGGGCTTATTCATCCCCGCGTCAGCGCTTTGCTGCGCTGTCGCTATACTCCAACCCCCCATCGTCAGTACCGCCAGGCCAATCGCAACCGGTGCAATTCGTCTCATAGCAATGCCTCCCTTTTCTAAAAAGGCGTTCTGCTGCTATATCAAAACGGCTCAGGAAGGTCCAGCGGTTTCCGATCCGCAGATTTCAGGCTCGCAAACCGCGTCTTTCACTGTCGATTAGAAATGGCTCCTTTCGTTTGGTTTCATCGAGATACGGTCATTTCTAATCGCGGCACTGTCGATTAGAACCGTGACTCGTAATCCGTGACTTGTGATTCGTGGAACGCTCTCGCAGTTTATGATTGCCCGGTTTGGGCGACGTTTTTGGCGCGTTCTATCGATTTTGCCGTCGCCGGGGGTAAAAGGTTCTTGATTAGATTTGGTCACGTCGCCCACGTCGAAACCTCAAAAGAGAGTATATCATACGTATACTCACAAAGCAACGTAAATCATGGGTATAGTACAGACTTTCCCATTTTGGGAAGCGCCGCGACCTGAAACGCGGTTCCGAACACGTCGAGAAGCTGGTACTTTGCCTTGAAGTGTGAAAGCCGGGTGGGAATCCACGTAAATTAGGTGAAAATAGCCGAGCCATGGACCGCAGAGTGGACAATAAGAAGGAGGCGGCGCCGGAGACGATTGAGGCGCTCAATGCTGCAATTGTGCGCTGCCGGAAGTGTCAGCGACTGGTGGTCTATCGCGAGAACGTTGCAAAAGAGAAACGGCGAGCATTCCTGGATTGGGAATATTGGGGAAGGCCCGTGCCCGGATTTGGCGATCCAACGGCGAAATTGATGGTTTTGGGGCTTGCTCCGGCGGCTCATGGCGCGAACCGCACGGGTCGCATGTTTACGGGCGACCGCTCCGGAGATTTCTTATACCAGGCGCTTTACCGCACAGGGTTCGCGAACCAGCCAACATCAAAGGATCGCAACGACGGTCTGGCTCTGAAGAACGTATACGTTAGCGCGACTCTGCGTTGCGCGCCTCCGGCGAACAAGCCGCTCCCGAGTGAGCTGGCGAATTGCCGTCCGTATTGGGAAGCAGACCTTGCGATCCTTCGCCCGCAGGCGATTTTGGCGCTCGGCGGAATCGCGATGCGCGCGTATCTTGGTTTACTGAAATCGCGCGGCGAAATTTCGAGCCGCGCGGAATTTCCTTTCGGTCACGGCGTGAGTTATGCGCTTCCCGGCGATCTACCACGCCTTTTTGCCTCATATCATCCAAGCCAACAGAATACGTTCACGGGGAAGTTGACGGAAGAGATGCTGGAGCGAGTCCTGCGAGAGATACGGAAATTCCTTAAGGCAGAATGAAACGTTCGTCAAGCGCAGGCCGCAGCGAATGGGCCTCTTGAAGCGAAACTGCGCCTGGCCTATTCTTGCAGAGTTTTGACGTGCGCTTCGAGTGAGGAGCAATAATCGCGCGAGGCATCGAGTTCGGTTTGAAGCTTCTTTACGAGTAGCTCAAGGCGGCGAACTTCGTTTCGGAGTTTCGTAATTTCAGCCGGCGACGCAGCTGTGACCAATGGCCGTGACGCAGACACATTCGGTTGAGGAGCCGCTTGAGGCGGCATGCGCAGCACGGCCTGACTTGGCGCGGGTGCGATTCGCGGGTCGGGCGAAGTCATCACGGGCGCAGCGAACGGCGCCGCCGGTGCCGGAGTGAAGAAATTGGTCAGCACATGCGATGGAGAGGGCGCCACGGGTACGGGCGCGTTAACCGGAGCGGAAACAGGGGGTGCCATTGCCGGAAATCTTGCCGCGAGCAGCCCCTTCACGCGGCCAATCAGATCCTGTGGATGAAAGGGCTTGCGAATCAGCTCGTCGGCTTTTACAGACATCGCTCGCTCGGCGACTGTCTTATTCACCACGCCGGACATCAGGATGACCGGCGTAACACTGAATTGCTCATGATGTTTGATGAAGTCGCAAACCTCGTACCCATCCTTATCCGGCATGATCACATCTGTAACCACTGCATCGGGCGAGGACTCGGCGAATTGAGCGAGCGCGGACGCAGCATCCGGGCATGTGATGACGTTGACGTTTTCCTTGCGAAACGCAATTTTGATCACTTCTCGCATCGTCGCGCTGTCGTCGATGAAATAAACGGTCGGGACGCGCGCCGCGGTCAATGTGGCCGAGTCGCTCATGCGTGCTCCTTTTCGCTATTTACAGGCCGACCTTCCGGTCGAGGTTCATCGCGTTGGTCTTCATCGAATTCTCGCATTGCATCGAGCAGGAGATCGGTTGCCGACCGCAGCACCGTCCGTTGGGCTGCCGTTGCACCATAAATGAATTTATAAACGCCCTTTGCCGCGCCGTGGCACGTCTTTACGATTTGGGTCACCGCTTCATCGCCAAAAAGCGTACCGCATTCGGCGTGACTAAGTTCGCCGCCCTCGAAAAAGATGATGCCATCGGTATCCTGGGCATTGATGTGCAACGCCCCGCTCTGGTGTGCTTGACCTAGCATCTGGATCACGCCCGGCAGATCCAGGTGCGAGAGGCTGCCGCTGAGATCGGTTTCGGCGCTCGAAAGCATTTGCGTCGGCTGGAAGCCCTCATGCCGGCTGACGAGAAAACTGCGCACGTGTGCCGCGATATCGGTAGCGGGGCGGCGACGATCGACGTAATCGTCGCAACCGGAGCGGTACGCCTCCAGTAGCGCCTGGTCGCCGCCGGAACCGATTGCGATGAGCGGAATATTCGCGGTCTTCGGGTCGGCGCGCAGGATTGGCGCCATTTCATGCGCGCCCATCTCGCGAAGGTTCGTCGCACAAAGAATCGCTGCCGGAGCGTTCCATTCCAGCATTGTCAGCGCGTACGATGCCTGCGCGCTTGGCACAACATCAAAGCCCTCCTGCTTCAGCGCATCGGTCAAACGTTTCGAAAAGTAAACGTTGCTATCGATCAGCAACACGCGCGGGAGACTTGCGGGGAGGTTCATGCTCGCGCCTCCGGGCGGCGGTCGGCATTTTCATAGGCGCGGACAAATTCTTCGATATCCAGTATGCCCACGCTTTCATCGCCGACAGCTATTTCGCCGGAAATGTACGCAGGGGCAGATTCCGCTCGAGGCCGGACTTCGCTCGTCACCAACTCACATTCGCCGTCGACGGGAATTGCACTCATTTCGGATATTTCGCCGAATTGCCTCCGCGCAACCAAGTAAAACCTATGCGCGAGAGAACTCTTGCCCGAAAGGGCGCGAGCCGCGTCGTAAACAGGCAGAATTCGCCCTCTGCGCACGATCACACCCGCTAGTAAAGACGAAGTGTGTGGAAACGTGTGCAGGCGCACGGGAGGAGCCAATTCCGCAACGGCTTCAGCAGGCAAAGCGAATCGGCGTTCTGCCAATTGAAGCAGAACGAAAGAATTCCGCTGCGCGTTTTCAAGCCCAATCATTTCGGCACCGCTCCTTCAAGTTCGTGCGAAGAGGCCAGCGGAACCGGAACCCCCTCGATCCGCCGGAATTCCTCCGGCGTCAGAAACCCGCGCGGATTGACAACCGGAATTATGTGATCCTCCATATAGGTGAGTCCGCGATACCATCGCCGTTCTTCCCCTGAAAAGCCGAGAGGCAACTCATGGATGGAGGGCAGTTCGGTCATTCGCTCAATGCGGTCAACCAACACCGCAACACGCAATTGACGCAGGATCAGCACAAGCGTGGGCCGAGTAACGCGCAGCCCGAAATGAGCGCACGCATTGACAACGTAATACTGACGGCGGGCTCGCTCAAAAGTGTGACGAACTTTCGGAACTTCCTGGCAGTCGAATTCGCTCGCCGCTCCGGCAATGCTGTCCGTGCTGCGTATTTCCTGAACGGCGTCTGCCGTAATTGCGAAAAGTTGTCGCGACACGGTAAAAAGGATCGCGGGTTCGGATGCATTAGAGTGCCGCGAACGGGACGGCTCTAGCGCCGCGATCTTCATCGCGCACCCACCAGCACGCCTTTGTTCAACTTCGCAACGCGCTTTTCGATTGCCGCAGCAATATCACGCAGGGGCAGGATTTCATCGACGGCCCCAGCCTTGATCGCCTCGGCAGGCATTCCGAAAATCATCGAGGTAGCTTCGTCTTGCGCGAGAACGTAGCCGCCTTTGGATTTTAAGTCGAGCGCGCCTTTGGCCGCGTCGTTTCCCATGCCGGTGAGCACCACGCCGACCGCAAGCCCGCGCGCGTAAGAGGCCACCGTTTCGAAGGCGACATCGGCGCACGGACGATAGCCGTCGATTCGCGCCCCTGCGTCAAGCAGAATTTTTCCTTGCGCAGAAATTCTCAGGTGAGAAGAACCGGGGCAAACGTAAATCGTTCCCGGCTGGGCATTCTCATTCGCGGCCGCTTCCTTCACAGGCAGCGCGGAGACTTCTGAAAGCTGCGCAGTGAAGGGAACTGTAAAGGCAGCGGGCATGTGCAACACGAGAATCACAGCCGCTGCAAGATCCTTGGCCAATCCGCTGACAAGCTGCGTGACGGCCGCCGGCCCTCCGGTAGATGCGGCGATTACTACGATCGGACTTTTGCCACCATTCTGCGAAGCTGCTGACGGAATACCCGCATTCGGCACGCGCACTGGCGTGCTCGCACCGGCAGCTTTCGATCGCGTAGCCGTGCGAACCACGCGAACTTTTGACGCCAATTTTAACTTCCGCGTCAATTCGTCCTTCACCGAGCGCATATCCAGATCGACGCCGCCCGACGGCTTCGAAACGAAGTCAATTGCGCCGAGTTCGAGTGCGCGGAGCGTACTCGTGGCGCCCTCGCGCGATTCGGAGCTGACGATTACGATCGGGCGAGGCTGGTTTGACATGATGAGTTCCGTCGCCTGCAAGCCGTCAATGTGCGGCATATTAATGTCCATCGTGATCACATCAGGCTTTAGCGATTCCGCCATGGCGACGGCATCGCGTCCGTCACGGCCCTGCCCCGCAACTTCGAGTTGTGGATCGGCGCTGATAATGTCACGCAGGACGCGGCACATGAACGCGGAGTCATCCACGATCAGCACGCGAATCTTTTTGTCCTGCGCTGTGTTCATCGCCATTTCAATCCTGCCGCAGCGGAACTACCGCTCCTTTGCGAATCGCCGGCCGGCCCGATTGCTGATCGGAGCCGAGTAATTCCTCCACAGCCGAAAGCAACTGATCCTCTTGCACCGGTTTGGTGAGGAATCCGGATGCGCCTTCCTTGATCGCTCGATCGCGGTGCTTCGCTCCAGCGCGCGAAGTGACCACGAGTACGGGAATCTTTTTAGTCGCAGGCGCCTGACGCAAATGCGCCATAAGTTCGTACCCGTTCATGCGCGGCATCTCGAGATCCGTGATCAAAAGGTGGCATCCGCCCTGCGTTACGATTTCAGCGGCCTCCAGGCCGTCGGATGCAAGCTTCACGCGATAGCCGGCCTTCGCGAGCATTCTGCCGACAAATTTGCGCACGCTAATCGAGTCATCGGCAATCACGACCACGCGGTCGTTGCTGATAGGATCGACAGCTTCCGTGGGAATGCTGCCCGCCGCCACAGCTTCAGCTCCCGGCGCAAACACGCGCGCCGCAGCCGAAGTGACTTGTGCGATGTGTTGATCCGCCATGCCGAGAGAAGCGAGTCGGTTCAAATCAATCAGGAGAATCAGGCTGCCGTCGGACGCGATCGTCGTGCCTGGAAAGAGCTTCACACGTCGCAGATAATCCCCTAGGTTCTTGATGACGATTTCGTCCTTCCCGAGTACTTCCTCCACCACCACGCCAATCTGCTTGCCGCCCACGCGCGCGATCACCATGTGGAAGTATCCGTTCAATGGCTCGAGAGGCGGCAATGCCAGTTGAAGATCCAAACGAACCACCTCAGTGACCACGTCCCGCACGCGCGTAAGCAGCTTGCCGCCCACCTCTTCAATCTCAGCGGGCCGCAAGCGGCGAATTTCCTCGATCACCGCCAGTGGAAACGCAAACACGGATGTCCCGCAACGAACGAACAGCGCTTGCGAGATGATCAGCGTCAGCGGAACCTTCACGACAAAGCATGCGCCGTGTCCTGGCTCCGATCGCACCTCGATTTCGCCGTTAAGCGCGTGGACATTTGATCGCACTACATCGAGACCGACGCCCCTGCCGGCAAGCTCCGATGTAGACGAGGCAGTAGAGAAGCCGGGACGGAAAAGAAATTCTCGCAATTCCCGCTCAGAGAGTTCGGCTGCTGCCACCGGCGACAGTAATCCCGAAGTGACCGCGGCCTGGCGAATACGCTCGTTGTCGATGCCGCGCCCGTCATCTTCGACTTCAATGTAAATGTGATTGCCGCGATGATAAGCGCGAATTGCGAGGCGGCCTTTTTCAGGTTTCCCTGCAAGGCGCCGCGATGATACGTCTTCGATGCCGTGCGCGACGGCATTGCGCGCGAGGTGAATCAAGGGATCGGAGATGTGCTGAATGATATTATTGTCGAGTTCTGTCTCAGCGCCTTCGAGAACCAGCTCGATCGGCTTGCCCGCCTCTTTTGCCGCATCACGAACGGTGCGAGAGAGCCGCGTATAGACATTCCCGACCGGAATCATGCGTGCGGCCGTAATTTCATCCTGCAAGTGATGCGTGAGTTTAGTGAAATCGTCGATATCGCTATCGACGCGTCCCATAAAGCCCTCAAGCTGCGTGAGTACCTCGGTTACGTCAGCGGAAATTTCGGTAAGCGAGCGCGACAGGATATTCACGTCGTCGTAGCGGTCCATTTCCAGCTCGCTGAATTCCATCAATTCGTTCGAAGTTACGGGCGAGAGCGGCCCGAAGTGAGTCCGAAACGTGTCGCGCTGCGGGCGCTGGCTCCCTGGAACCAGCGTATTACTCAGGCGGCTGAACTCGTGTTTCTCCTGAAAGTCGGAAATTTTCCCCGAGAGCCGGCCTTTTGAAAAGGTCAAAACTTCGACGAGTTTTGAAAGCTCTGTCAGGCGCCCAAGCATGCGGGTGCGGTTGATGACGAGTTCGCCCACCGCATTCATCATGCGGTCGAGGCATTCGAGCGAAATGCGGACCGACTTTGCTTGCGGCAGTGCACCTGAGCGGCGCGAAGAAGCAGCTGGATGCGTTGCTTCCGTCGGCTGGGACTCGGCACCCGGCGCAGCTTCTTCCGGAGACGCGTCCTCGAATTCTTCTGGAGCAAGGGCGGCGATTCGTGCAAGCAGTGGATCGATGATAGACGCCATTTCCTCATCGCTGGTCCATTGCCGATGCAGAAATTTCTTGAGCGCGTCCACGGATTGCAAGCAGATATCGACGAAGTCGCCGCTCGGTTTCAGGACGCCATCGCGCAATCTGCCGATCAAATCTTCAATGCGGTGCGCCACTGCGGACATGCGATGCAGCCCAACCTGCGCCGCCGAGCCTTTTACCGTGTGCATCGATCGGAAGAGGCGATTGATATCCTCCTCGTTAGAATTTCCTTCGAGCGCGAGCACGCATTCGGTAACGACCTGAAGATGCTCCTCCGCTTCGGGGATAAAGAATTCGAGCACCTCGTCGGGCACTTCACTGTCCTCAGGCAAGCCGTCCGCGAATGATTCGCCCACAAACATGTTGGAAACCGGTTCGCCGAATCCGGCAGCCGCTTCGACCGAAGAAGTTGCTTCCGGTTCGACAGCGACAGGAAACGCAAATGAGTAGCGCTGTTTGAAAGCGGTGAGATCCTCGACCGTTTCCGCTCCGCTCGAACTGATCTGCAGCAGATCGAACTCGAGCACGGAAATTGCGTCGGAGACGAATTCGGTTATCGGACCGTACATTTCGGGAGTGAGTGCCGCATTTACGGCATATTGAAAAATGTGGGCGAGCTTGCCTGCAATTTCCGAAAAATGTGGGAATCCGTAGCTTGCGGACGTTCCGGTGAGCGTGTGCGCGGCGATGTAGAGCCTCTGCAGGTCCTCTGATTTCGGCTGCGGCTCCTGCAAAAGACCGGAATACTCCCGCAGATACTGGAGGTGGTCGGACGCCTCCTGCAGGAATATCTCGAGGCTTTCGCGATCCGGGCCGTTCACAGAGTACCCTCCGCCATCGCCACCGCTTGTCTGGCTTCCATCGCGATCGGCTTTCTGTACAACCTGCATTCCCCGATCGTCACAGGCTCAAATTTCACCGGAGTGTGCGTAAGCGTCTCCGAGTGGCCAAGCATGAAATAGCCGCCTGGCTCGAGCGCTTCATAGAAGCCGCGCAAAATTGAAAGTCGCCGCTGCTCTGTGAAATACATCAGCACGTTCATGCAGAAAATGCAGTCCATTTTGCCGACGTACATCGGTTCAGCCAGATTCATCTGCGCGAAAGAAATCATGCGGCGGATGCGCGGCCTCACATGAAACCCATGTTTCGCGCCCGAAAAGTAGATGTCGACCTCGCGCATCGATAGTTCCTGCAAACTGCGCTTCGAATACGCGCCTTTTTCCGCGTGACGGAGCGCGCGGCGGCTGATGTCCGTCGCAAGAATGTCGATCTCCCACGCCTCCGGAAATTTTAGCGACTCGCAAAGCGTTATGGCGATTGAGTAAGGTTCTTCGCCGGTTGAACAGCCCGCGCTCCAGATTCGCAGCGTGCGCGGGTTCTGCCAGAATTTCCGCTCCTGTACTTCCGGCACAATTGTTTTTCCCAACGCCTCGTAGACAGCCGGATAGCGGAAAAAAGAAGTCTCCTGCGTCAGCATCCGTTCAAGGAATGCGTCGTACTCCGATCCCGAAGAGCGAATCCGGCGCAGCAGTTCCCCGCCGCTGCGAAGTGACTCTTCCTCCGCGTATTCGTGCACGCGAGTCATCAGAAAACGCTCGCGCGATTCATCCAGATGAACGGCTGAGCGCTGCTCGATCAACGTGCGGATCTCGTTGAGATCCGTATCGGTGATGTGAGCGGGCGTGGATGGTTGGCGTTTCATGTTCGCACGGCCGCGCTGCGGGCACGATCAGGACACGACGTCACGCCGCCCGCGCAAGCGTCTTATCGGCGCGCTCCTACAGGAATCGCCGGCTCGTCGCTCGATACAGAAGAAGCCGCAGCCTCGGGTGTGCGCGCTCCCTGCGAACGGAATTGCGCGAGCGCTTCGTTCAACTGTTCCGACAGCTTCACCATGTTGCCCACCGTCGAAGCCGTCTGCCGCGCGCCCGTAGTTGTCTGCCGCGTGATGCCGGAAATAATCTGCATCGCGTTTGCAACGCCTTCCGTCCCGCGCACTTGCTGTTTCGATGCCAGCGAAATTTCCTGAACAAGCTCCGCCGACTGGCGCACAACGCTTGAAATTGCTTCGAGCGCCTTTCCGGCCTGATCGGCCAGACCCGCGCCAACTTCCACTTCGCGCGTGCCGTCTTCCATCACAACCACCGCTTCGTTCGTTTCAGCCTGAATAGCCTTAATCAGGGCCGCAATATCCTTTGTCGCGCTGCGTGAGTGTTCTGCCAGCTTGCGTACTTCATCGGCAACCACCGCGAAGCCGCGGCCGGCATCTCCTGCGCGCGCCGCTTCAATCGCAGCATTAAGAGCAAGGAGGTTCGTTTGCTCGGTGATGTCGTTAATCACGTTGATGATTTCCGAAATTTCTAGCGAACGATCGCCGAGCGATTTGATCTTCTTCGCGGTCGCCTGCACCGATGCGCGGATGCGCTGCATGCCTTCCAGCGTATCGCGCACGGCCCGGTTGCCCTGTTCGGCTGCATCGAGTGCTCGGCGCGCTGCTTCGGCGCTAGCTTCGGCGTTGTTGGACACCTGCTTCATTGAAACCGTAAGCTCTTCCACGGCCGATGAAGTATTCGTGATTTCCTGGTCTTGTTGCGTGGCGCCGGCGGTCATGTCGTCGGCAGCATCGAGAATCTGATTCGCGCTCGTGCTCACGTCGATGGCCGCTTTGCGCACGCGCTCGAGAACTTTGGTGAAGTTGTCGAGCATGAAGTTCACGGAATCAACCACGTTGCCCAGCGCGTCGTTCGTCACTTTGCCGCGAATGGTTAGATCGCCGCGGGCAACCTGGCTAATCGTGTTGAGCAAGTCTGCGATGCTCCGCTGAAGCGAGTCCTGCGCTTGTTGATTTGTCACTGCGTGCGCCACCTTCGCCACGCTGCGATTGAAATTTTCCGCGATGGCTGCGAATTCGTCATTGCCGCCGATATCCGCACGGGCGCGAACGTCACCCGACACTACGCGTTCGGAGAATTTCGCGAGTTCGTCCACCGGCTTTAGCACTCGCTTGCTAAGCATCCAAACAACCGAGAGCGCGGCCGCAATCGCGAGCACGGCGGCTCCAACGAGCGGCGCGGTGGCGTCGGCCGGCAGCGAGCCTGCGTCTGCCACCCCCGGGCTTCCTGCGAGCTTGCCGGCGTGAAAAGCCAGGCCGAGAACGGCAAAGAGTGCGGCTGCAATCCAAAGGACCAGCAGCCAGACTGACGAACTTAAGCGAGACTTCATGACTTCCTCCCAAGAACTTGCGCGCTATCGACGGCTGCCAATACCGTGCGCCGCCTATCTGTATTCGCTACTGAGCGCCTTTCGCATAACCCAAGATCGCTTTCAATTTCCTCGTACGAAAATCAAATCACTGGCACGGGAAACACATCCGTCAGACGGCGAAGATCGACCACAAGCGCCAGACGGTCATCGTGACGCAGCATTCCGCGACAATGCGGCACGTCATTTGGTGCCTGATCGAGCAGCGTTTCCTCCGAAGCTAAAAACGTACCGATCACTTCATCCGCCGCAATACCCACCCGCAGGTCCTCGCGTTGCGCATCGTCCTTTAGCGCGGCTACTACAACGTGCTTAGGCAAGAGCCCTGGCCGCCGGCCTTCGGTGAATGCGATGTCCATCAAGGGCACGATCGTTCCGCGCAAATTGAAAACGCCCATCAAAAACGCTGGTGCCAATGGAATCTTGGTCACCATGGGCCAATCGACCACTTCCTCCACTTCGAGCACCGAGAGACAAAAGCGCTCGCGTCCCGCGCGAAACACGCAGTATTGGCGTTCAGGCCGCGACTCCTCTACAGGCGATTCGCTTTCGAGAAACTCACCCGCCTCCATGCCGTGTAATGGCTCGGACGACAGCGCCACTTTTTGCAAATCCGACATCATGCGAGCCTTTTCACCGCGCTCAATAGCTCTTCGGGCGTAAACGGCTTCGCCACAAATCCATTCGCGCCTTGCTGCTCGCCCCAATAACGGTCGCTCGGCGCCGATTTTGACGTCACCAGAATTATCGGAATCTTCGCGTATGATTCCTGGCTCTTCAGGTCGCGGCATACCTGGAACCCATTGCGCTGCGGCATCACCACATCCAGCAGAATCACGTTCGGGCGCTCGGCTTCAATCGTCTCTTCGGTCTTCATCGGATCTGAAATCGCCACGGAATGAAATCCACCCTCTTGCAACATCGATTGCAGCAAGCGGATTTCTGCCTGCGAGTCATCCACGACCAGAACCTTCTTCAACACATCCACACCTCCACCTGCTTACCCGTAAACAGAGTTGCAACTCCGGAACCAACTCCATCCGGCATTCGCGTTTTGCGACACCGCGCTAAACACAACATTCGAGGCGCCTTGTATGAAACGCCAGACCCTCAGCGGGGCAGCCCAGCCGCCTGCGAAACGATCTCAGTCTCATCCTGAGACTCGTTCTCACCCGCGCGCATCTCCGCCGCCAGCGATGAGAAACGCTGCATCACCTGATGGAGACGCAGCGCCATCGTGTGAATCGTACGCACCTGCTCCCGGCTGTCCGCGGGCATTTTGCTCGAATCGAGCATCAGCAAATCCGCATTGCCCAGTACGGATGTGAGCGCGTTGTTAATGCCTGGCCGCATCTCCAGCATGTAGCGTCCGAGGGTCGCATCTTGGTGGCTCTCGATGGCGAGCCGTTCGGCGCGCTGGGAGCGTGCCACGGCTTCCACGCGCCTCAATGCCTCGCAACACAGCGAAATAAGGCCGTTAATCCAGCCATCGTGACGCGCAACGAGCAGCAATTGCGGATGTCGTGCGTGTAGTTCGGCAATATCCTTTTCGTGGTCGGCCAAGTGAACCACAGCCACTGTCGGCGAGCCGCAAAGCGCGGATAGAATCGCGTTCGATTTTCCATTGCGCACCGCACCGGTGATCACGAGGTCATAACCGAGCGCGATAGAAGCATGCCAAACGTCGCTTGTGGCCACCGTGATGCCGGGGGCACGCGATTCCGTCTGCCAACGTGCCGTAACGCTGCGCGCGAATTCCGGATCGTCCGAAACGATCAGCACGCTCGCTCGATTTAATGCCTCTGCCATCGTGTTGAGCCGTTCAGGGCTGGAGTTTTTCCGCCTCTTCGATAAACGAAAGCAGGCGTTTCGTGCTGATGCCGAGATTCACGGCGGCTTCCGTATTCTTGCTGCGCTTGGCTTGTTCGACGCGTCCCTGGAAATAAGAGAATTCGCTCCGGGCCAGCTCAAGTGCCGAGATCAACGCCGCTTGATCACCCGAGCGCTTTCGCTGCTCGGTACCCAAAGAAAGCAACGCACGCGCTACCACAGCCCGGCGTAAATCCTCCGACTCCTGCCCGCCCTCCGCAACGAACGCCGCCACTTCCCAGGACGAAAGCAGAACCTTTGTATCCTTCAGCACCACCGTGGACATCGAACGCCCGCGCGAAGGTGGCGCAGCAATCAGTTGCTCCCAGATCATCTCCATGCATTTATCGGCATCAAGCGCCGGCTCGGCGGGAGCCGGAGCTTTTGTAGGAGCGGCAGGAGCAGAAGGCGCAGAAGATGTAGCTTTTGGCGCGCTCTCGACGCGGTGCTCCTCTGCTTTTGGTCGCGCCGGTTCTTCCTCCACGGACGCCGCGCTCGCCTGCATCATCTCTTCCCACGCTGCATGATCGACTCTGCTTGCGCTTTTCTTTTTCGTCTGCGCTGCGGCGGATGCCGTGTTCTGCCGCGCGAGCACCTCTTCAAGGTCCGCTCGAAGTGCAAGAAGCTGCTCGAAAGCGTGCGTCACAGAACTTTCGGTGTAGTCCTTCTGAAAAGGCTGGCGCCAGTTTTCGCAGAAGTGCCGCAGGTGAACCATTGCTTCGGCTGCTGAAAATCCCGCGCGGCGGCAGTCGGCTGTCTTGATGCCTTTCACTTCGAGAGCCGTCACAGCATCCTTCACGGCGCCAAGGTCGGCATGCAGCAAGCGAATGAATGTCCGGCGCAGTACAAAATTAAAACGACAGAAAGCGACGAGAGCCGCGGGGTCGTAGAACATCACACCCGCGCTATCTTTCAGCATGCGCCCCTGCTCGAAAAGACCGTGCTCGAGCAAATCGCGAAGACTTTTGCATTGAGATAGCTTTTCGAGAATTTCATCGAGAGGCGCGCACCATTCGAGCGGCGTGGGATCCGCTTCGGGCAGCACGGGAGACAAAACTCCCGCCACTTGCTCTAGCGCAATTTCCTCGCGATACAGTTCTTCGGGCGCGCACAGCGCGAAATATTGTACGAGCAGCAGATCGATCTTGTCGCGATCGACTGTCGTCTTATCCGGCTTCCGCAGTTGGCGCAAAATAAACGCGCGCAGGCACTGCTCGCTGCCGTTGAGCGTTTCCGGTGGAATCTGGCGGATCTGATACGCAAGCACCTTCGCGTCAATCGTGCTCATCCACTGCATATGGCGCTCGAAAATTGGCCTTGTGGGCCGTGAGGGCGGCGCCTCGCCGGAGGGATAAGGCGATGGCGCAAACTCAAACTTTTCCGCCAATGCTGCATAGAGCGGATACACCAGCAGAGCTTCCTTCCATTGCGACGCGGGATCGACCGTCGCTGCTGCCTTTGGCGCGGGAGGCTTCGTCTTTGGAGGTGCCAATGTAGTTGTAGTGGGTGTTTTTGGGCTCATGATTTGATGATCCAGTTTCCGACCTCTCCCATAAATCGTGCCGCAATCGCCTTTTGTCCGCCGTGATAGCGAACGGCGATCACAGTCGCGTGCGCGTCCAGCGAACCATCGGCATTCGCCACGCGCACGCGATCCTCGAATTCGAGTGGTAGCGCGGAAGCGAAGAGCACCTCTTTTGCTGTCCCGAACTCAATTGTCGTCTGTTCCTGTAACTGGCGCCGTTGAGAGCCAAGCGCTGTCACGCGAACGGGAATCCTGACGGGAGAGGCGCTTGGGAAAAGCAGCGCCAACTTCTCGATGCACGTCTCTTCTTCTGTTGGAGTTGCCAGTTTCCGCGGCACAGGACCCTGTTCCTCTCATCGTCTGAAGACGAGAACTTCCTCGACTACAAAAACTCGAAATTGACGGTATCGATGTCGGCCAAGACTGCCCCGCCGCGTAAGCTGCAATAAGTGGACCAAAAGGGATGTCTATGGGCCTCGCGTAAGATGCCTGGAATGTGCTAACTAGCGCGAGAAGGCAGCATGACAGGGCTCACAGTGTCTCACCCTGAAACACGGAATCTCAGCGGGCGCGTTAAAAACCGCGTGGATCGGTACGAATGGAAGGTCGTCTCACTACGCAATCGGAACTGTTTCTGCAACTGCTTCCGCAAGCTCCTCGCGCGAGCCTCGAACGGGTATATTGTAGAGCTTCAGCTTTCTGTACAGCGTTGCGCGGCTGATGCCGAGCATCTTTCCTGCAAGCTTTTTGTCGCCGCCCGCCTGCTCGAAAACGCGCAGAATGGTCATGCGCTCGAGCTCAGCCAGCGCCGTCGTTGAACTGGGAGCGTCTTCAGTGCCGCTGTGAACGGCCGCGTTTCCGCGAATTGTAGGCGGCAAATCGGCCGCATCGATCATGCGGTGATCCCCCAGAGCCACCGCGCGGGCGATGCAATTCTCGAGCTCTCGCACATTCCCGGGCCAATCGTAACTGAGAAACGATTTCATCGCAGCGGAAGTGATCTGAATATTTTCTCCCGGCGCATACCGATCGAGGAAACAGTGCACCAGTTGGGGAATGTCCGACCGTCGCTCGCGCAGGCTCGGCAAGTGAATCGTCACTACGTTCAGCCGAAAATAAAGATCTTTCCTGAAGGTTCCCGCACGGTATGAGGCTTCCAGGTCGCGATTCGTCGCAGCGATTACCCGAACGGAAACAGAGACTTTCGAGTTGCTGCCCACGGGCCGTAATTCCTTCTCCTGAAGGACGCGCAGCAGCTTAGCCTGCATCTCCAGCGGAAGTTCGCCGATTTCGTCCAGAAAAATCGAGCCGCCGTTCGCGGACTGAAAAAGCCCTGGTTTTGTCCTCAACGCTCCGGTAAACGCGCCTTTTTCATGCCCGAAAAGCTCGCTTTCCATCAGCGTGGGAACGAGCGCGCCGCAATCCACAGCGACAAACGGCATCTCGGCAATCGGTCCGCGAAAATGAATCGCTCGGGCAACGAGTTCCTTGCCGGTGCCGCTTTCGCCGGTTATCAGCACAGGAGTTCGTCCATCCTTCAGTCGCGAAACCATTCGCATCACATCTTGAATCTTCGTCGATGAGCCGATGATTCCATCGAGGCTCGCCTCCGTTTCCACGCGTTCGCGCAAAAACTGATTTTCCGTCACGAGTCGTACTTTTTCCGCCATGCGCTGCAAAAGTTGCCGTAATTTCTCCACTCGAAATGGCTTCTCGATGTAGTCGTATGCGCCATGCCGCATCGCATCGACGGCAGACTCAATCGAGCCGTGCCCCGTCATGATCGCAACCTCGGATCGCGGCAACAATTCCTTAGCCTTCCGCAGCAGATCGGTGCCGCAGAGATTCGGCAGCTTCAGATCCGTAAATATAATGTCCGCAGGAGCCGCTTCGATCTGCTCAAGCGCAGACTCTGCCGATTCCGCCTCGGAGCAAACGAATCCCATCCCTTGGCCCACCGTAGTGCAGAGGCGGCGGATGCTCTGCTCATCGTCCACAATGAGCAGTTGTAGTTTTCTGTCGTCGTTCATCTCAGGGTGTTTCCTGTGCCCAGACGTAGACCATCCGACTGGCACGCGGCAAAAAATCGATTTGGCGGCAGGATGCCCGGGAATACCCAATGACGCGCTCAAACGCCATACCGAGGCGCGGGGAAAAGCTCCGCAAGTGTGTCAGTGCACGCATGGAGGTTGGGGGGCAGCGCGCGCTTCGCCTAACCTCCTGACGGTACTTCGAATTCTCAAAGTGAGTCAACGCGCCAGCATCGCCCCGGTGCCGAATGTGACAATCGCCCGAGTGTCGCAGCCTGAGACTCGACCCGCGATTGCCACGGCCATTGAGACGGAGAATGGGCTCCAAAGCTCATCCGTGATTCTGCGTACTCCTTTCTAAGTCGCGTCCCATCAGCCATATACAGGCGAAACGCACATTGGTGTTTGGCTGGCAACAGGCGACCGTTCCGTGGCACTTGCGTTGCAATTTCCAAGTTCGGATATCTATGCGGGGAGGCCCCTTTCCATGAATCGAAAGCTGAAGTTGACGGGTTGGACGATTGCTCTTCTCTTGGGCGCGACGTGCGCGACTCCTTACGTCTCCCGGGCGCAAAACGTATCTGCGGATACGAGTGGTCGCAAGGTGCGCTCAAAGGTGGTGCCGGCGTATCCGGACATTGCACGCTCGGCACATATCACGGGCAAAGTGAAAATCGAAGCCACGATCGCGCCAGACGGCCACGTCGAATCGACGAAGGTTGTCGGCGGCAGCCCCGTCCTGGTGAATGCTGCGATTGAGGCGTTACAAAGGTGGCGTTTCGAGGCGGCTCCCTCGGAAACGAGCGAGATTATCGAATTCGAATTTAACGGCGACAACTGATGCAATTTGTTTTTCCTGTGCGACGCACTTCATCGTCGTTGAGCGCGGGCCGCAGACTCGCCACACATCTTCGCAGACGGGCAAAGGGCAGAGGAGTTTCATCATGACGATCGGCAGGAAGTTGTACCAGGGGTTCGGGGCGATATTGGGGATTATGGCGGTTCTGCTCCTCTTCAACATCTTCACCGTTATTCGTCAATACAGCACACGCTCGGCCGCGAACTCCGCTACCGCCGAGGTGAAAGCCATTGACGAAGTTCGCTATCAGGTGATGCAGAACCGGCTGTCGCTCGGAAGCTACTTATTGAGTGGCGACGCTCGCGATGAAGACAAGACCAACAAAGGCATCACTGACGTTCAGCAGTTGCTGAAAAATGCGGAAGCGGAAGCGAAGGACACAGACAGCAGCTTGCAGAGCACGCTCAGCCAGGTCGAGGACAACGAGAACGGCTGGGCCGATAATTTCGCCAAGCCGATGATTGCGAAGCGCCACCAGGTTGACGCCGGCAACACCACTGTTTCCGATCTCCAGGTCTATTATCTCCAGCACGATCCCTATTCGTGGACCAACAAATCCGCCAGCCTGCTTGATACAGCCACGCAGGCCGTTGAGAAAGACCAGGCAGACACGAGCAATTCCTCCACTTCCGCAACTACATGGAACGCTGTGGTAACGATCTCGGGAACTATTCTCGCCGCCCTGATCGGAGGCTTCATCGCCTTCCGCACGGCAAAGTCGATCACGGGGCCGTTGAAGCATCTCATCGAAGTCGCGCATCGCATCGGCGAAAGCGGCGATCTCGATCAATCCATTGATATTCGGCGCGACGACGAAGTGGGCATACTCGCCGACAATTTCAACAAGATGATCGTCCACCTGCGCGAAATGGCTTCCGTGTCTTCTGCCATCGCCGGCGGACAACTCGCAGTCACCGTGAAGCCGCGTTCTCATCGCGACACAATGGCTCGTGCCTTCGCTCAGATGACGCAAGGTCTCCGCGATCTCG
Source organism: Candidatus Acidiferrales bacterium (assembly GCA_035279845.1). Taxonomy (GTDB): domain Bacteria; phylum Acidobacteriota; class Terriglobia; order Acidiferrales; family UBA7541; genus Palsa-295. The sequence goes on from DATEGW010000157.1 coordinate 23,889, forward strand.
TTCGCCAGGTTCGCGACAGCGCATCGCAAGTCGCGAGTGGAGCGAGCCAGATGGCCGGAGCATCGGACGAATCCGCAAAAGTGAGCGTGCAGGCCGCCTCTGCTATCGATGAAGTCACCTCGACGATGCACGAAATGAGCGTCAACGTGCAAAACGTCGTCAAGAACACGCAGATTCAGGCATCCAGCGTTTCCGAGACATCCGCATCGATCGATCAGATGGTCGCGTCGATCCAGCGCGTGGCGGATACGGCCAAAATGCTTGTCGAAATTTCTCACCGTTCACGCGAAGAGGCGCAAACCGGCCGCACCACGATGGACAAAGCCACACAAGGCCTCAACCGCACCAGCAAGGCGATCCAATCCTCGGCGAACATTATCGACGTGCTCGGCCGCCGGGCGAACGACATTGGCAAGATCATCGAAGTGATCGACGACCTCGCCGAACAGACAAACCTTCTCGCGCTCAATGCGGCCATCGAAGCGGCCCGTGCAGGCGAACACGGCCTCGGTTTCGCCGTCGTCGCCGAAGAAGTCCGTAAGCTGGCCGAGAAGTCCACCCAATCCACGAAAGAAATTTCCGAGCTAATTCAAGGCATTCAAACCGAGGCCCGCGAAGCCGTGCAGAACATGGAAAAGAGCACGTCCATGGTTGAAGAAGGGCTGGTGCTCAACAAAGAACTCGGCGTGGCGCTGGAAAAAATCTCGGATGTTGTCTCCGAGGTCTACAAATTCTCGCAGGAAATCGGCGCCGCCACGATGGAGCAATCCACCGGCTCGTCGCAAATCGCGAAAGCGACCAGCCGCCTCACCGAAATCACTCAGGAGATCAATTCCTCCGTCGAAGAGCAGGCTTCGGGAGCGCAAGCCGTCGTTCGCGCCATGGAGCGAATGCGCGAACTCGTGCAGCAATCTACATCCAGCTCAACTGAACTCGCTGCTGCCGCCGACCAGATGTCCAAGCTTTCTCACGCGCTGCTTACTTCGATGGATCGCTTCGCGATTGACGCGGCGCGACCCGAACCTCGCCGTTCGCCCGCTCGTGCGGTCGGTTTCGCCGAAGAAGAACGCGAGCCGGACTATGCGGAGAGCACAGTCTCCTAAGGGCCGGGGAACTCATGGACAAAGACCTTCAGCTTGTTGGCTTTCGTATCGGACGCGAGACTTTTGGCCTGCCGATCTCAATCGTGCGCGAAATTATTCGCGTCCCTGAGATTACGGCGGTTCCGGACGCGCCTGATTACGTTGAAGGCGTAATCAATCTCCGGGGTCGAATCATTCCGGTGGTCGATCTCAGAAAGCGCTTCGGAGAAACCCTTCTCGAAGCCGATAAGAAAAATCGTGTCGTGGTCGTCGACTTGGAGCGCCGGGCCATCGGCTTGATCGTCAATTCAGCTTCCGAAGTTTTGCGCATTCCGCCCTCTGAGATTGAACATCCGAGCGACGTCTTCCCGGAAGGTGAACTCAACTTCATCACCGGCGTGGGCAAGTTGAACGGCCGTCTTGTGATCCTGCTCGATCTGAACCGGATGCTGCAGCGCGGCGAGTTAAGCCGTTTGGAAGAAGCCGCCGAGACCGCCGCGACGATTTCGCGCGGCGAGCTCGCGCATAAGTAGCGGTCGCATTCGCAGAAGCTTCGAGGAAAAATGTCCACACTTTCCACGCAGATTTCGCTTACCGATGCCGAACTGAAGCTGCTACAAACGCTCGTATATCAGGAATGCGGCATGTACTTCGACGAGCGCCGCACGCATTTTCTGCGCGATCGCCTCCAACGGCGCCTTAAAGCCTGCAACGTCGATTCCTTTTATAACTACTATCGCCTGCTTACCAGCCGCGAAGGCAAACAAGAGCTTTCCGCTCTTCTCGAGAATCTCACCGTAAACGAAACGAGCTTCTTCCGTATCAAGCCGCAGTTGGAGCTATTTCAAAAAACCACTCTCGAAGACCTCTTGCGCCGCAAGCAGGAGCGCCGCGATTGGTCGTTGCGTATCTGGAGCGCGGGCTGCTCGACGGGGCAGGAGCCCTATACGCTGGCGATCCTCGTTTGCGACGCCCTTGCTTACTATTATTTGCGTAATCCTTTGCCGTTCGAAATGCCCACTCCAAAGCCGCTGATTCCACCGCCGTGGAAAGTGGAAATCCTCGCTTCGGACATTAACTATTCCGCTTTACTGGCAGCGCAGCAGGGCGTTTACACCGAAACGCAAATGGAAGCGGTCGATTACACTTGCCGTCTTCGTTATTTCGAAAAAATAGGCGACAAGTACGCCGTGAAGGCCTCGCTGAAGAGCTTAGTTCAATTTGACTTTCACAATCTCAAGGCCGAATTCCTGCCCCAGCGTAATGACGTGATCTTTTGCCGTAACGTCATGATTTATTTCGACGAAGCCGAGCAAAAGCGCCTAATCGAAAAGTTCCACCATTGCCTGAATCCGGATGGCTATCTGTTCGTCGGCCACGCGGAAAGCCTTTTCGGTCTCAGCAGCAAATTTCACATGATTCATCAGAACAACGCGACCGTTTATCAGCGGCTTGAGGGGGCGCGGTGAGTTTTTTCTCTGACGAACATGCCGCCGAGCTCCGCGAGCTCTTCTTCGAGAGCGCCGAGGAACTTCTCCAGGGCATGAACGAAGCGGGCCTGACTCTCGAAGAGCGCCCGTCCGATGCCGAGGAACTGCGTCGCGTCCGCCGTGCTGTGCATACGCTGAAGGGAGATTCGGCCGCGTGCGGCTTCCGGGAGCTGAGTGAGCTTGCGCACGGCCTCGAAGAAGTCCTTACGCCGGAAGTGGCTCGCGAACGAGGAGCAACAATCGCCGAAGTAGTCTTAATGGCCGCCGATACGTTCCACGAAATGCTCGCAGCTTATCGCAATCACTTGCAGCCCCCATCCGGCAAAGCACTCCGCGAGTACATCGGCCAACTTCTCTTCAAAGCCGAATCATCAGCCGACGAGTCCCCCACTTTGCCGCATGAGGCCACGTTTGCATGGACGGAATACGAACGCCTCCTTATTGCGGATGCCATTGCCCGCGAAGCGACAGTATTTAATTTGGCGTTGCATCTCGATTCGCAAGCCGCTGTGGCTGCTTCGGTTGAGTTGGTGCGGAAGGCGCTCGCCAGCGCAGGGAAGATTCTCGCCTTCAGGCCGGATGCTCAGCCCCTCCCGCAACATCTCTCCCTGATCGAAGCTTCGCTCGAAACATCGCAGACTGCCGATTGGATCAAATCGCATTGCCGCGTACCCGCCATCGTTGAATCGATTGATTTGTACTCAGCGGCTGCGGACGGTGCCGTTCCCCCCCGCGATGCGCTCGACGTTCTCCTGGAATCCGAGGCCACGGCAGTCGCCGCGGGCGTCCAAACAGGTGCCCCGAGCGAGGCCGCGTCGCATCAAGCGCCCGCCAATTCGTTGCGCGCGGTCGAGAACACATTGAGAGTGGAAGCAGGCCGCATAGATGCGGTCCTTAACCTTGTCGGCGAGTTGATCATCGGCAAGTCGATGCTCCAGCGCGCGATCACTGAATTCAACCGGGCTCACGAGAAGGACCCGCTGCATGCGAAATTCTCAGATGCGCTTTCTTTTCAATCCCGTGTCCTCGGCGAACTTCAGAAATCCGTGATGAAAATACGGATGGTTCCCGTTGACCAGTTATTTCGCCGCTTCCCGCGTGTAGTTCGGGACGTCGCAAGAATGCGCAACAAAGACATCACGCTCGAAATCGCGGGACAGAACACAGACCTCGACAAGGGAATCCTGGATGCGCTCGCCGATCCGATTTCGCATTTGGTTCGCAACGCAGCCGATCACGGCATCGAAACGCCTGCCGAACGCAAAGCCGCCGGCAAGCCGCCGCAAGGCGTGATCCGTCTCGACGCCTATCATGACGGCGATCAGGTGGTAATCGAAATTTCCGATGATGGGCGAGGCCTGGATCGCCAGAAGATTCTGCGCCGCGCAATCGAACGATCGCTGATCACACCCGAGGAATCGGAGCGTCTCAACGAAGCCGAAGTACTCCAACTCATTTTTATGCCGGGCCTCAGCACGGCGGACGAAGTGACAGAAATTTCAGGGCGTGGCGTCGGAATGGACGTTGTGAAATCGACCGTCGAAGGCCTCAAAGGTAATATTCAAATCCGTTCCGAGGCGGGTAAGGGAACCACATTCCGCCTCCTTGTTCCGCTCACGCTCGCCAGCATCCAGGCGCTTCTTTTTCGTATTCACAACCGTCTATATGCGGTGCCGCTCGCATCTGTCGTTGAAATCACCCGCATCGCCGCCGACGAAATTCACCGTGTGGATGGCCACGAAGTTTTCCGCCTGCGCAAGCAAGTTCTCACGCTTGCACGCCTCGATGAACTCAACGGCCAGCCGAATAGCCGGCGCGCTGGACGCGCTTTTGTCGTCGTGATCGACGCCGGCACAAGAAGGTTTGGTCTAGCCGTCGATAGCCTCGTCGGCGAAGAAGAGCTCGTTATCAAGGCCCTCGAAGACGAATTGCTCGCCTCGCCGCTCGTGAGCGGAGCTTCGATTCTCGGCGATGGCACGGTCGTTCTCATTCTCAACGTTCCCGTCGTTGTATCGCGCCTCGCACGTATTCCCGCTGTGGGAGCGATCGCATGAAGCCCAATATCCGCGTTCTCGTCGTGGACGATTCGGCGCTGATGCGTAAATTGATTCCAGAAGCCTTGCTTCAGGATACTTCCATCGAAGTGGTTGGCACAGCGATGGACGGCGCCATGGGCCTGAAAAAGATCGAGGAGCTAAAGCCTGACGTCGTCACGCTCGACTTGGATATGCCACGCATGGACGGAATGGAAATGCTGCGTCAAATCACGCGCAAGCACCACGTTCCCGTAATTGTCGTTAGCGCCCACACCGAAGAGGGAGCGTCTCTCACGCTGAAAGCGCTCGGCCTTGGCGCATTCGATTTTGTCACCAAGCCGCAGGACGCGGCGCGAGGTCACATTCGCCAAATCGGCGCTGAGCTATCTGCAAAAATCAAGGCGGCGGCGACGGCCGGCGCGCCCAAAATGATTTTCACCGTACCTACATTCAAGCAAAAACAGCCGCCAAAATTTTCAATTCAGCCGCGCTGGCCCTCGCGAATTGTAGCCATCGGCGTCTCTACGGGTGGTCCTCAAGCGCTTCAATATCTCTTTTCGCAAATCCCTGCCGATTTCCTAGGTTGCATCGTTGTCGTTCAACATATGCCTGAGGGCTTCACTCAGATGTTCGCGCAACGTCTCGATGAATCATGCCCCCTCGAAGTCAAAGAGGCCCAATCGGGCGACCTTCTGATGGCTGGCCGCGCGCTCGTTTGTCCAGGCGACCGTCATATTAAGGTCCGCCGCATGGATCACGGAGACATCGCTATTCTCGTCGACCAGGCGCGCGTAAATGGCCATCGTCCTTCCGTTGACGTGTTGTTCCAGTCCGTCGCACACGAGTTCGGTCGCAAGGCGCTCGGCATACTCATGACGGGCATGGGAGAAGACGGCGCCGCCGGACTAGGCGCGATCCGCGACGCTGGCGGATTCACCATCGCGCAGAATCCCGAAACCTGCGTTGTAGACAGCATGCCGCGAGCCGCCATCCAACAGGGTTTTGCGCATCGCGTGGTTTCTCTTTCCGCGATGGCGGAAGCGATCATCTCCAAGTGCCAGCCGGATGTTTCATCTGAGCCGCCGCCTGGCAGCAACCAAGATTCGAATGTCGAAGAAAGTGTTTCGCGAAGGAGGCCGTCATGAAACAGTTCGAGCCCTTGACTCGAAAATCCGACGCTCAACCCGTCCGCTATCTGGTCGTCGATGACTCCGTGTTCGCTCGCAAGAGCCTCGCAAGGTTGATCGAATCTTTCGGCGGCGTGCTCGTCGGCGAAGCCGGTGACGGTATCTCCGCCATCGCTGAATATGCGCGCACCAAGCCCGACCTCGTCCTGATGGACATCACCATGCCGCAAATGGAAGGCATCGAGGCCGTCGAGCGCATCGTCCAGGAACATCCTGAGGCTCGCATCGTCATGGTGTCGTCCGTCGGCTATCAGGACAACATTCTCGCCGCCCTGCAAAAAGGCGCACGCCATTTCGTTCAAAAGCCCGTCAAGCCGGACGCACTTTACGAGATCATTCGCTATGTCTTGAATGACGACGGCGTCACCGCGCCCGCCGCCGCAGGAGAACACTCCCGATGAGAATGGATCTGATTCAGCCGTTTATTGGCTCGCTGGATGCCGTTCTTGCCGAAATGATGAAGGCGCCCGCGAACATTGCGGACATGACGATGGAAGAGGATGGCTATCGCCGCAAGGGGGCGGCCGCCGTTGTCGCGTTCAACGGCCAGATCGAAGGCCGCATCATTCTCGATATGGATCCCGCCGCCGCGGCGTATATAGCAGGTCTGCTCGCCGGCACGGAAGTCGATCCCGCCGAGCCGATGGTTTCGGAGGCCGTCTGCGAGTTGGCGAACATGGTAATCGGCAACGCCGTCACGCAGCTAAACGACCGCGGCTTCCAATTCAAAGTCCTGCCGCCCTCGATCCTTAATGAGGAGCAGTGCGCAAAAGCCGGCCATGATTCCGAAGCGACGATCCTGTGCTTTGAGACTCCGCATGGCGTGGTCTACCTGAATATCGCGATGCACTATCTCGCCCGCCGCAGCCAGGACCACACGCCCGTTGCCGTTGCCTGAAGAGAGAGCGAACCGTCAGCTCACGCCGCGCCTCACTGTCGACGCTGATATTCCGTGCCGTGCCGGAATAGCCCCGCCTTGGCAATTTCTTCCGAATAAACGATCCTTGCCGGAAGAAAAATATTCCCCGAATCCGGCGAATATGGGACAGCTACTTCCACCTCCGCGTTAGGCTCGTACTTTCGCTTGCTGCGAAAGCAGACCCCCACCGGTGAAATGTCTTCGCAAACAGCCAGTTCGTCATCTGCGCCACTCTGCCTTATGCACGCGGTCAACCGCGTCTTTAGCCGAACGCGCTGTCTTTGCCGCTTTTCTTGCCCGTCGGCAGGGTCATCTTGCGCATCGGCGTCGCGTCGGCTCTTGGAGCGGCCTATCTTCTTCGGATCTTCATGTGGCGCCTGCACCCAAATGCTTGGCACGCCGCAAGACTTGCAGTGGCGCGCAATCCCGCGGTTCGATTCAAATGCCCGCAGTTCCATCTCATTCAGGTACACAACCTCGCGCCGTTTGCAATTGCTGCACTCCAGCAGCATCCGCGCCACGGCTTCGCTCGATTCGGCGATCGACGGAAACTCTACGCCCCAGAGATCGACGCCTTCGTCCGCTATTTCGATCCCATAGACAAACTCATCCTTCTGTTTGCCGAATTGCCCCACGATGCGTCCGTGGGCCTGCCTTTGGGTTTCGTTCGGCGCGCGTCGTTGAATCAGGATCTGTTGGTCTGGTGCAACGTCTCGCGCGAGAAGAATCACGGCGCCGTGCTGGTTGATCAGCATAGTGCTTGCCGCTTCGGAGAATTCTTTGCCCTCGATATCTGTTCCTGTAATTGTCAGCAGCAGCCTGATCGAGACGCGGTCGCTGCGTCGCGGCGCTTCGGCTTCCATGGATTCACCCTTTCAACCGGGAGCAGACCCGTCAAGATAACACAACAGTACCCGATTGTTGCGGCTCCTGAGCGAAACCAATTGCTCGTCGTTTGCGTCTGGCAAGTAGGCTATGATGTCTCCCAAACAACTGTGCTTCTAAATAGCGAGGAAAGGGAAAAAGATAGGAATGAGCTCTAATCGGATCCAGCCCGCATCGAAGCTTTTTGCTCTGATTTTTGCGCTGATATTATTCGCTGCCGCTGCCATCGTCACGCCGGCGCAGAACCGTTCAATTGCAGGATCGGTTCACGATTCCAGTGGCGCCGCCATTGCTGGCGCGCAAGTCGAGCTTCGGACCGGCTCATCTACTTCCACCGTTACCACCGATTCCACCGGCAATTTCTCCTTTCCCGCAATTACGGCCACGGAAGGCAAGCTGACCGTCACCGCGGAAGGTATGGCGCCCCTCACCGAAGACTGGACCTTGTCCTCGCAACAGCCCCTCGACCTTGTGATGGTTCCAGGAACGCTTCTTCAGCAGGTAGTCGTCACTGCTGCCCGCACGCAAACACGCCTTGGCGACACGTCAACCGGCATGATTCAGCTTTCGCATCAGGAGTTGCAGGCCACACCGAATTTTACGCTGGACGATTCTTTGCGCCAGGTACCTGGCTTCAGCCTCTTCCGCCGCTCGAGCAGCCGCACCGCAAACCCGACCACCGAAGGCGTCTCGCTGCGCGGCACCGGAGCCAGTGGCGCCAGCCGCGTGCTTGTCCTCGACGACGGCATTCCTCTCAACGATCCCTTTGGCGGCTGGATCTTTTGGGATCGTGTTCCGTCCGAATCAATCTCCAGTGTCGAAGTCGATCAGGAAGGCGCCTCCAGTTTGTACGGCAGCAATGCCCTTGGCGGCGTGGTTCAGGTGCTTTCACGCGCGCCCCAGCCGGCTGGCGCTTCAGTCGAGCTCGCATATGGCAACCAAAACTCCCCCGATCTTTCCGCTTGGGCCGGTGGTTCATACAAGGGCTGGTACGCAACCGGTGATACGCAAATGTTTCACACCGACGGCTACTATCTCGTCCCGGGGGCTTTCCGCGGCGCCGTCGATACCAAGGCAAATTCCGAGTACGCTAACGCGGACCTGACGATTGGCCGCAAGCTGGGCCAAAACAGTCGCGTGTTCGCTAGCGGCTCCTATCTCAACGAGGCCCGCAATAATGGTACTCAGCTACAGGTGAATAGCACGTCTCTCGGTCAGGGCGCCTTGGGCGCAGACCTCGACCTCGGACGTGCCGGCACTCTTACTCTGCGTTTCTACGGAGTATTCGAACATTATTATCAAACCTTTTCATCCGTTGTGGGCGACCAGAGCAGCGAAACACTGTCTGACGCCCAGACCGTGCCTTCACAGGGAATCGGCGGTTCTGTGGTTTGGTCCCGTCCAGTTGGCCAGCGGCAAACGTTGGTTGCCGGCTACGACGAACACGAAGAAATCGGCCATAGCAACGAAATCATTGGCCCTGCTGCGAGTCCTTTCGCGGTCCAAAAGGCCGGTGGCCATCAGCGGACGTTCGGTTTCTTTGGTGAGGATTTAATCCAACTGACGCCCACCTGGACGCTCGGCCTAAGCGGTCGCTTTGACGGTTGGCGCAATTTCGCTGCATTCAATACGCGCACTACGCTGTCTACGGGCGCGGTGGCGACCACTCTGCCGGCGGACACTTCCTATAACGTGTTCAATCCGCGCGCCACTTTAGTGCATCAGCTCAGTGACCATATTGCTTGGTCCGGGTCGGTGTATCGTGCTTTTCGCGCCCCTACTCTGAATGAGTTGTATCGCCAGTTTCGCGTTGGTGCCACCACCACGCTTGCCAATCCAAACTTACGGGCTGAGCGCCTTACAGGCGGCGAGACGGGCGTAGCCGTCACCGGCTTTGACCGCCGCCTCGTCGTTCGCGGCACCTTTTTCTACAATCAAATGGTCAATTCCGTAGCTAACGTGCCTTGCCCGAATCCTCCTTTTCCCGGCTCGCCCTGTCCGGCAAATCCGCCAGCCAATACACAGATTCGCTCTAATTTGGGGCGCGTCAGTGCGCCCGGATTTGAAATCGACGCAACTGCTCGTCTCAACAGCCACTTCGATTTTTCCACCGGCTATCAATACGTGAACGCAAAAGTGTCCAGCGCCCCTCTTGAGCCGACGCTCCTTGGCACGGACGTCCAGGAAGTGCCGCACAACGCCATCACCTTCCAGGCACATTACGCGAATCCACATTGGGTTGACCTCAGCTTCGATGGTCGCTTCCTCGGCCAGCAACTCGACACCACCGGCTCTGCCTTGGGTAGCGTCTTTATCGCTGACGCAATGGCCTCCCACGCCGTGGGGGACGGTTTCGCTGTCTTCGCCGCAGTCGAAAATCTGTTCAATACGCATTACTACACAGCAGCCACCACGTTTTCGGGCGCTGCCGTGGCCTCGCCTCCCCAGCTCGGG
>DATEGW010000158.1:0-3917 GCA_035279845.1 Candidatus Acidiferrales bacterium
CCGCGCCGAAGAAACCGAGTTTGCAAACGTATTAGGAGGCTAGCAAGCAATGGGCGAAGTGCGCGTCGAATGCTATTCGGGCCATCGCGCCGATGAACGCCCGTTGCGATTTTCGGTTGGCGCGCGCACCTATGTCGTCGAACGCGTGGATGACAAGTGGTATTCACCCGGCGCTGCCTATTTTCGCGTTCTCGCCGACGATGGCAACTTATACGTCTTGAAGCACGACGAGTCCGCGGACACGTGGTCGATCGACGCCTTCCGCGCATCCCGATAACGACGCTTCTCCTGCGAGCGCGTTGGCAACAGCAGATTCCTCGCCAGATGCTGGTCGCATCTTCCTCGGAATGACAAGTTTATTTCTTAACACGACCTGTCCCTTCGGACAGGTTGGCGACTAGGCCGTCAGGTTCGCCGATCCGCAACTTTTCAGTCGCTGCAGGGTTAGACTCTGAGAAAAGGGAGAAAACTTTGCGAATCGCGCGTATTTCTCGCTCGCCGCGACGAGGGATTCTTACGAAGCGGCAGCGCCGCGGCAGTCAAAGCCTCCGGCGACGTTTTGATGCTGCCGGCGTCGCGTTACTCGGCGTCACTTTGGCCTTTTCGCTGGCGATGATTGTCCCTCGCGTCGACGCGGGAAACATATCCGGCGCGAAGAACTCCAATTACAACCTCGCAAAAAGCTTCAAGGGCAAATTGCCCATCACACAGCTCACGGAAGACGAAGCCATTTTGCACGCTCTCGATCGTCTCGCGTACGGCCCGCGTCCCGGCGACGTCGAGCGCGTCCGCCAGATCGGTCTCGAAAAGTGGATTAATCAGCAGCTCAATTACCGTTCGATTGACGATTCGACTGTCGATTCGAAGCTCGCGGAATTCAAAACCCTAAAAATGTCTTCCGAACAGTTGCTGAACAAATATCCGCCGCCGAAACAGGCCGGGAAACAGCAGGGAGTCACGCGTGCGGACTTCCGCGAACAACGCCAGCAGGAAATGCAGGCGAAGCGCCAGGAAATGCGCCAGCAGGGAATCGACCCCTCGATGATTCAGTTCGAAACCATGCCCGGGCCGCAGCGCATTCAAGCTGAGCTTGACCTCGCCACCGTGGACCGCGCAATTTACAGCAATCGCCAGCTTTACGAAGTGATGTCGAATTTCTGGTTCAACCATTTCAACGTGAACGTCGCAAAAGGCGCGGACCGCTGGCTGCTGACGGACTATGTCGAGCGCACGATTCGGCCGAATGCCATGGGCAAGTTCGAAAACTTGCTGGATGCCACGGCCAAGAGTCCCGCGATGCTTTTTTATCTCGACAATTGGCTCAGCGCCGATCCGGTTGCATTCCAGCGCATGCAACAGGAACTCGCTTTGCGCCGGCAGCGTTTTCAGGGCCTATTCATGGGCATGGAAATGCCCGGGCCGCAGCAATTCCCGCAAGCGGGGCGCTTTCCGAACGGCCAGTCGCCGCAAGGGCCGCCCAAGAAACAGGAGCGCGGCCTCAATGAAAATTACGGCCGCGAAATCATGGAGCTCCACACGCTGGGCGTAAACGGCGGTTACACGCAACAGGACGTTATAGAAGTTGCCAAATGCCTGACAGGCTGGACGATTCGCGCGCCCCGCAAAGATCCCCAGTTTTTCTTCGATGCTCGCATCCATGCGGCTGGCCCGAAGTACGTGATGGGCAAGACGATTAATTACGGCGGCATGAAAGACGGCGAAGCTGTCATTCACATGCTGGCGACGAGCGACGCGACAGCTCATCACATTTCCTTCGAGCTCGCCCGGTATTTCGTCTCGGACAATCCGCCGCCTTCGCTCGTCGATCGCATGGCGCAGACTTTTCTTTCGAGCGACGGCGACACGCGCGCCGTCTTGAAGACGATGATTTATTCTCCGGAATTCTGGTCGCGCGAAGCGTACCGCGCGAAAGTAAAGACGCCTTTCGAAGTCGCCGTCAGCGCTGCACGCGCCCTCGACGCGCAAACCACGGTCTCTCCGCAGCTAGTCCAGTGGGTTGGCCGCATGGGCGCGCCGCTTTATCAATGCGAGCCGCCGACGGGTTATGCCGACACAGCGGACGTTTGGGTCAACGCAGGCGCGTTGCTTAACCGCCTGAATTTCGCGCTGACTCTCACAAGCAATCGCGTATCGGGCGTCAGCACCGATATGCCCGCGCTCTTTGGTCAGGATGCGGAGTCGAACCCCGATTTGGTTCTCGAGCGCGCGCTCGGTGATTTTCTCGACGGACAGGTGTCCGCGCAGACGCGCGACACGCTCGAAAAGCATCTGTCCGATCCGCAGATATTACAGGCGCGGCTCGATGATCCGGTCAAGCACGTAAACGAGGGATTGATTGCAGGACTCGTCCTCGGCGCGCCGGAATTTCAGCGGCGCTGACTCGTTCTAGTTGTCTTTCCGAGTTTGCTTGCCGGAGGCACGGCTTGTCTGCTGCAGGCACAACTTGCCTGCCCGCCACGGCGGGCGAGCCGCAGGCGGCGAGCAACGCGACTCGCGCCTTTTGCGCTCCGGATGCTTTTACGGAGAGGAATCTGCTTTTGCGCGGGTGCGAAGTGGGACGAGTACCCTGTCGGCAACAGTTTCTCGTTGTCATTCCGAGGAGTCCCGACTTGTCGGGACAACGAGGAATCTGCTTTTGCAGGATTCGTAGAGGAGCCACACCATGAGAATGTCGCGGCGAATATTTCTGAAGAGCGGCGGCGTAGCCATGATCGGCATGACGGCCATGCCCGCATTCCTGCAGCGCGCCATCGCGGATACACCCGCGCCAAATAAGAAGAAACTCGTGGTGCTCTTTCAGCGCGGCGCCATGGACGGATTGAACGTGGTCGTTCCTTTCGCGGAGCCAAATTATTATCATTTGCGGCCGACAATCGCGATTCCGCAGCCGAAAAGCGGCGGCGCGGAAGCGGCCATTGATCTCGACGGATTTTTCGGTTTGCATCCTAGCCTTCAACCGCTGGAGCCGTTGTTTCACTCAGGACAACTCGCCGTCGTGCAGGCGGTCGGCTCGCCCGATCCCACTCGCTCGCATTTCGACGCGCAGGACTTTATGGAATCCGGCACGCCGGGCGCTTCCAGCACAAATGACGGCTGGTTGAACCGTTCGTTGCAAGGTTTGCCTGAGCCAAAAGCCTCCGCGTTTCGCGCCGTCGCATTTGGTCCTTATTTGCCGTTGACGCTTCGCGGCAGCGCCTCCGCGAGCGCGATTCCCGACCTCAAACAATTTCGACTCTTCGGCAATCCGCAAACTACCGAAGGCGGCTTCGAGTCGATGTACGCGAGCAGCGTCGATCAGGCGCTCCACGGCGTTGGCCAGGAGACATTTGAGGCCGTCGATTCGCTCAAGAAACTCGATCCCGACAATTATCAGCCGGCAAACGGCGCGCAGTATCCGAAAAGCCGTTTCGGTCAGAGCCTGCAGGAAATCGCCGAGTTAATCAAAGCCGATCTCGGCATGGAGGTCGCGTTCCTCGACAGCGGCGGCTGGGATCATCACGTCAACGAAGGCGGCGTGCAGGGCCAGCTTTCAAACCTGCTGCGCGATCTCGGCCAGGGCCTCGCCGCGTTTCATCAGGACATGGGCGCTCAAATGGACGACATCGTTTTCGTCAGCATGTCTGAATTCGGACGCACCGCGCACGAAAACGGCAATCGCGGCACCGATCACGGCCACGCGAATTGCATGTTCGTGATGGGCGGACAGGTGAAGGGCGGCCACGTCTACACGAAATGGCCGGGCATGAACGAAGGCGAGCTTTATCAGAATCGCGATCTGGCCGTGACGACCGACTTTCGCAGCGTCCTCGGCGAAATCATCGCCACGCACCTCGGCGCTCGCGATCTCAGCCCGGTATTCCCCGGCTTCGACAACGACCCGCGCAAGTTCCTGAACA
>DATEGW010000159.1:0-2167 GCA_035279845.1 Candidatus Acidiferrales bacterium
CACCTGGATCGCCAGCCGGACGTGCTCGCCTTGCGCATTGGGACCAGCGAGCCGCCCTGCACTTTCGCGATACACAAGCCCGAGATGAAAAAACGGGCCTACAGTTTGCGAGCCCGTCGCCACAAAATCTTTTCCATCGCATTTCATGGCTTATTCTCGAATGGCGTCGCATCGCGCCCGCGCAACACAATGTCCCAACGATAGGCCAACGCCCACTCCGGCCGCGTATTCTCCAAGTCGAAACTCGAAATCAGCCGCTCGCGCGCCTTCTCATCCGGTATCGACTGCATGATGGGATCGTAGGCAAAAAGCGGATCGTTCGGAAAATACATCTGCGTCACCAGGCGCGAAAGAAACGACGTGCCGAACAGCGAAAAATGAATGTGCGCCGGCCGCCACGCATTGAAATGATTGCGCCACGGATACGCGCCCGGCTTCACGGTCACAAAGCTGTATTTCCCCTCGGCATCCGTTAGCGTTCGACCTGCTCCCACAAAGTTGGGATCAATCGGCGCCGGATGATTGTCATTCGCGTGGCGATAGCGACCCGCGGCGTTCGCCTACCAAACTTCCAGGAGCGCATTGGGAATCGGCCGCCCGCCTTCATCAAGCACGCGCCCGGAAACGATGATCCTCTCCCCCTGCGGCTCGCCGGCGCACTGCCGCGTTAGATCGTTATCCGTCTTGCCGATAGGCGCATGCCCATATACCGGCCCGGTCAATTCCGAGAGCGTCTGCGGCATCAGCACGAGCGGTTGTCGCGGGTTTCTCAGCGCCGTGGAAACGTAGCCCGCGTACCGCCGCTCCGGCTGGCTTCCTGCCGGCACCGGATCGAATATCCTCACCTGTTCACCTCATGAACACATAAATTACTCGCGATTCGATCTCGCATTGGGTACCGCAGACTCAAGTATGCTGGCGAGGATTCCAATTGCAATTGCCAGGGTCCCGTTCGCCCTCCGCGATGTTATCTGGTTGCACCAGGATCAAGCGCAACCGTGCTGCCCGAATAGACGTACTTTAATTGCCGCCGTAATAGTTTACAAGCTCAGCCATCGAGTTTTTCAGCGCGATTAGCGTACACCCTAGGTCGGCACCAAGAATCGGTGATTAGACGTACTTTAAATCAGTGCGTCAACCGAAGGCAGGTTGTGCGATAATCGGTACCCTTATGGCAGCCAGCCCAACACCGACCGATGGCTTCGATACGTTCGCGGGAAATCCTGACTTCGTGCTCTCTCTTGCAAGAGGTCTGCACGTAATCGAGTCTTTTCAACGGATGACAGATGCACTCTCCGTCAGTGAGATTTCTTCACGGACTCATTTGTCACGGGCGGCCGTCCGCCGGCTTCTTATCACGCTCGAATTGCTTGGTTATGCCTCTCATGATCGGTCGCTATATCGCCTCACCCCACGCATTCTGCAACTCGGATTCTCCTATCTATCTTCGAGCTCCTTAGAATCGCTTGCGTTTCCGCTGCTCCAGCACGTTACGCAAGTTCTGCATGAATCATCTTCCCTAGGAGTTCTCGAAGGCGATGAGATGATTTATGTAGCACGTTCCGCAGCTCAGCGGGTAATGTCGATTGGACTCGCTGTCGGAAGCCACTTACCCGCTTTCTGCACGTCCATGGGACGCGTAATGCTTGCAGCTCTAGCGCCAGCAGAGCTTTCTGCATTTCTCAGACGTGGAACTTTCCAGCGACTTACACCTAGGACCATAGTAGACAAGATGCGTTTGAGCCAAGTAATTGAACGCGTACGCGCTGACGGTTACTGCATAGTTGATGGCGAGCTAGAAGTTGGGTTGCGTTCGATCGCCGTTCCTGTCATTTCACGTTCTGGACGAGTGATCGCAGCAATGAACAGCGGTGTGCACGCAGCTCGGGTGACGAAGCAACGCCTGATGGCCGAATTTCTTCCTGTATTGCGCCAGCAAGCGTCGTTGCTCGGATCAATGCTGGCATAGCAGTCCGCGCCGTCGCATCGCGACGCCAGGACAAAAGAGCGATTTGCAAGATGTCATCTGCCTATATCTGCGACGCTATTCGGACTCCTTTCGGACGTTATGCCGGCGCGCTCTCGGCGGTTCGTACAGACGACTTAGCGTCGCTGCCAGTCCGCGCGCTGATGTCGCGCAATCCGTCCGTTGACTGGGTGCGCCTTG
>DATEGW010000160.1:0-3817 GCA_035279845.1 Candidatus Acidiferrales bacterium
CACCTGGATCGCCAGCCGGACGTGCTCGCCTTGCGCATTGGGACCAGCGAGCCGCCCTGCACTTTCGCGATACACAAGCCCGAGATGAAAAAACGGGCCTACAGTTTGCGAGCCCGTCGCCACAAAATCTTTTCCATCGCACTTCATGGCTTATTCTCAAACGGCGTCGCATCGCGCCCGCGCAGCACAATGTCCCAACGATAGGCCAACGCCCACTCCGGCCGCGTATTCTCCAAGTCGAAACTCGAAATCAGCCGCTCGCGCCCATTCTCATCCGGTATCGACTGCATGATGGGATCGTAGGGAAAAAGCGGATCATTCGGAAAATACATCTGCGTCACCAGGCGCGAAAGGAACGACGTCCCAAACAGCGAAAAATGAATGTGCGCGGGCCGCCACGCATTGTAATGATTGCGCCACGGATAAGCGCCCGGCTTCACGGTAACGAAGCTATATTTCCCGTCGGCATCGGTCAGCGTTCGACCCGCCCCGACAAAGTTTGGATCAATCGGCGCCGGATGATTGTCATTCGCGTGGCGATAGCGACCCGCGGCGTTTGCCTGCCAGACTTCTACCAGCGCATTCGGAATCGGCCGCCCGCCTTCATCGAGCACGCGGCCCGAAACGATAATCCTCTCGCCCTGGGGCTCGCCTGCACACTGTCTCGTAAGATCGTTATCCGTCTCGCCGATCGGCCCGTGCCCATACACCGGTCCGGTCAATTCCGAAAGCGTCTGCGGCATCAGGACGAGTGGCTGTCTCGGGTTTCTCAGCGCCGTGGAAACATATCCCGCATACTGCCGCTCCGGCTGGCTTCCCACCGGGACTGTATCGAATATCTTCAATCGCTTGCCTCGAGCGCACAAATTGTTGGCGCGAATAACGCACAGCGAAACTGCGCCCGAACGGCCATGATTTGACACCACGCCGTAATCGACGTCAAGCAAAGTCCCGTCCACCTGTTCTGATTGCGGCCAGTATGAATTGTTTAGCCAATTGGTCGCAAAAGGCCACCGACCGTCTCCTGAAATTTGAGATTATCGAATAAGGTGCTAACTCGATGATTGATTACGAGCCGCGCGGTAAACTGAAATATCTGATGGGCGGTCGTCCTGTCGAACGGTTTTTAGGTTTTGCCGTCGCGATGAGCGGAAGCGTGTGGTTTGGTCTGACGTTTCGTGCGCACCTTTCAGAACACCTACTGGCGGGCTTGCTTTATGGTGTTTTTGCCGCGTACCTCGTCAAGGCCTGCAGCTTGTCCATTCTTGCTGAAGCAGCCTGTTCCTCGGCGTCTGCGTGCTAATTGGAGTTTTTCAAGGGCTGGCGGCGTTTGGCATGAGCATCATCGGGTGGCTTTTCTATGTTCTTGCATCGCTCGCATTCATCGTCGGCGCCAACTATCTATTCTTTCGAGGCCGAGGGAACAGCGGCGCCCCATGACTTCTCGTCAATCTTCGAAGCCTGTAGCGGTCGACATACAGTCTAGTCGGGCGCTTTTTGTTTCGCACCCAAGGCGTAGTTGTTAAAATGACGCAACGCGTCTATCATCTACTGAAGCTCTTCGGAGCGAACTGTAGTCATATCCTCGATTTTACAATGCGGTCGTGGCGGAACTGGCAGACGCACCAGCTTGAGGGGCTGGCGGTAGCAATACCGTGGTGGTTCGAATCCACTCGACCGCACCATTTCTTTTCGCAGTTCAGCGCGACTCCCTAAGAACACGAAACCGGCGCAAATCTGAAAGACTCCCGGCTCGTCATTCCAACAAACTTCATCCCTGGGGAATCTGCTTTTCTCTCTAAAACAAAAAAAGGCGAGCCATTCGCATAGCCCGCCCTTCCTTCGTTGGTTTTTACAGAGACAACGTCAAAATCGCAGCGACAGCCCGATAAATGGCTCCGCCATCTGCGAAAACGTATTCAGCGTCTGCGCCGACACTCCAAACGACGGCGGCCTGTATATCAGCTCGCGAAATCCCGCGCGAAATGAAAAGCTTCTGCTCATCTTCCAATCGATGCCCAGGCCGCCGGCGCCCATTGGCTGCACGACCTTCGAACCTCCCGGAGTTGATCCAGTCACCACCGGAGAAAAATAGAGTACGCCGCCCGCGAGTTCCACAAACGGCCGCAGTTTTTCCGTCAGCGGCCTGAATTCATACACAATACCGCCGGTTCCTTCATAGATGTTCGCCTGTTCCTGGCCCGCCACTGGCTGGTAATATTGGGTGAAGGTTGTAAACCCACCGTTCGCTTCCGCATAGAGGTGCTCGGTAAGCCGATACCGCGCGTTAAACAGGACGCCTCCCGAATACGTCGCCCGGTCCGTAACGCCGGAGGTGGACGTCTCTCCCTGCATGTTCGCCGTCAGATTTGCGGCAATTTCAAATTGATCCGTCGGTGCCTCTTCATCCTGAGACCATGCCTGCGACGCGCACAAAAGCGCAAACACGGCCAGTATGACTGCGGTTTTAAATCGCATATGACCTTTCTTTATCGCGTCCTCTGACGCTTTGTTCTAGGCTTCCGCGCCGGCAACTCCAAGCTCCGGCCGCCCCCACACCCACCAGCAGGATAAGCCGTCCTATTTGCCGAATGGAAGTTTCAGATCGTTCAGACGCTTCAGCATTCGCGCCGGTTGCTTCGAATCGCCGCGCGCCGCCGCCGAATCTGCCGATATGTTGCCATGCAGCAGCGTCTGGCGCAACGAAATGCCTCATCACAGCCGCTCCTCCGCTCGTCAAGTTCAAGCGACTCCCCCGCTCTCAATCCATGTAGAATGCAGAGTTATTTTCTGCTGCCTTTGCGGCATCTATGCAATCGACCAACCGCCAAACAGGCTCCACCACGACTGCTGTCCTCTTCGCCCTGGCGATCCTCATCCTCGTCGCCCTCGTCGTCATCAGCTTCGTCTCACGCCAATACGCCGCGCCTGCTCCCATTACGGCAAACGCTCGCGACATCGATCATCAATATCACCTGACGTTGTGGATCACCGGCATTCTTTTCGTCGCAGCGCAACTCGCCCTCGCCTTTGCCGTCTTTTCTTTCCGCGACCGCGGCCAGCGCGCCCGCTTTTTCGCCGGCAATCTCGCAGTCGAAATCGCTGGCGGCACCGCCGCAATAGTCATCTTTCTCGGCCTCGGATTTCTCGGACGCAAAGCGTGGGCCGCCGTCCGTTATACCGGGCCTCCGAGCGGGTCTATCCAGATTGAAGTCACCGAAATGCAATTTCAGTTCGTGTTCCGTTATCCCGGTCCTGACGGCCGATTCGGGCGCATCGATCCTGCCCTGATCAGCGCCAGTACGGGCAATACTCTCGGCGTTGACCCCAATAGTCCCGAGGGCAACGACGACATCGTCACTTCCGGCACGCTCGCCGTGCCCGTCGGTCGTCCGATCGAACTGCTCCTTCGCTCGCAAGACGTGGCCCACTCCTTCTTCGTTCGCGAACTCCGTCTCCAACAGGACGCCGTTCCCGGTCTCGTCATTCCGATTCATTTCACGCCGGACAAAGCGGGCGATTATGACATCGTCTGCACGCAACTCTGCGGGCTCGGCCATTCGAAAATGCACGCCGTCTTGAAAGTCGTGAGCGAAACCGAATACGAAAATTTCCTCAGGCAAGAGGCGGCTGCCCAATGAACCCTAAGCCCGCCGCGCGCGTCTTCAGCACCGATCACAAAGTCATCGGCCTCCAATATCTTTTTCTATCGCTCTTCGCCGTCACCACTGGCATCCTTCTCTCCCTCCTGATGCGTTACCACCTCGCGTGGCCCAAGGGACATCTGCCCTTCATCACCGGCGGCATCATGACGCCC
>DATEGW010000161.1:0-7715 GCA_035279845.1 Candidatus Acidiferrales bacterium
GATCGGCGCTTCCAACGCAGTGCAAGCCTCGGAAATTCCATCAATCGCTTGTGTGAACTGCCACATCACCTCCGGCTTTTCCGGATTGCCGAAGTTCAGGCAATTCGTCGCCGCCACAGGACGCGCCCCGGTACAAGCCACATTCCGCGCCGCTTCAGCAACCGCGTGCATCGCGCCCACGCGCGGATTGAGAAAACTCCAGCGCCCGTTTCCGTCCGTCTTGATCGCCAGCGCGCGCTTGGATTCCTTCAAACGCAAGACAGCCGCGTCGCCTGCTCCCGGCCCCACTCGCGTGTTCGTACGCACCATCGAATCGTACTGTTCGGTGATCCATCGCTTTGAAGCGATCGTTGGCGACGCCAGCAATCGCCGGAAATTCGCGGTGAGATCCGTGCCTTCCGCTGAAAACTCGAAGAGCTTTTCCGCTTTCCGCGGCGCAGGCGCCGCAATCGGGCGCTCGTAACGCGGGCCTTCTTCCGCCAAGGCATGCGCGGGAATTTCCGCCGCGATCTTTCCATGATGAAGTAGACGGAGCATTCCATCATCCGTCACCACACCCACTTCCACTGCATCCAGTCCCCATTTCTTGAAAACGTCGAAAACTTCGCGCTCACGCCCGCGCTGCGCAACCAATAGCATTCGTTCCTGCGACTCGCTGAGCATCATCTCGTAGGCAGTCATGCCCGTTTCGCGTTGCGGCACCCGCGCCAATTCGAGTTCGATCCCCACACCGCCCCGCGACGCCATCTCGCAACTCGTGCTCGTCAGTCCTGCGGCTCCCATGTCTTGAATTGCGACCACCGCACCTGTGCGCATCGCCTCTAGACACGCCTCGAGCAGCAGCTTCTCCATGAATGGATCGCCAACCTGCACATTCGGCCGTTTCTGTTCTGATTCCGCGCTGAACTCAGCCGAAGCTAGCAGCGATGCGCCATGAATCCCGTCGCGGCCCGTCTTCGCCCCCACGTAAATCACCGGATTTCCCGTTCCCTGCGCTCGCGCAAAGAACAGTTCATCCCGATGCGCGATTCCTAAAGCCAGCGCATTCACCAGCGGATTGTTTGCATAGCAAGGCTCAAAAACTACTTCGCCGCCCACCGTCGGCACGCCAAAACAGTTGCCGTAATGCGCGATTCCCTGCACCACTCCATCCAGAATCCGCCGATTCCGCGCAACCTCCTCTGAAGCCTCGGCATTGGCCATCCCGGCTGCGCTGCCCCCGAAAGGCGCGACGGGTGCGCTCGATTGGAAGGGCGGCGCTTCAGCCCCGCCGTTACCGGCCGCAACTCCTAGGGCTTTAGCCCCTGAAGCTGCGGATTCGGCTCGACCTCCTGCCGCAATCTCCCCAAATCGCAACGAATCCAGCACCGCAATCGGACGCGCACCCATTGTAAAGATATCGCGCAAAATCCCGCCCACACCCGTAGCCGCGCCCTGAAACGGCTCCACAAAACTCGGATGATTGTGGGATTCGATCTTGAAGACAGCCACAAGGCCGTCGCCGATATCGACGACGCCCGCATTTTCACCGGGCCCCTGCACCACGTGCTTGCCGCGCGTCGGCAGCCGTCTCAAGTGAACGCGCGATGACTTATACGAACAATGCTCGCTCCAGCTGACGCTGAAAATCCCAAGCTCGGTAATATTCGGATCGCGTCCCAGAATCTTCTGGATACGCCCGTATTCTTCAGGCGTCAGCCCGTGCTCAGCCGCAATCTCCGGCGTGACTTTGACTTCAGTTTCGATTGTGGCCATGTTTCGGAATGTCCTGTTTGGCTTGCTGCTTCAGATTGCGACGACGAAGAAAATGTCTAATCGCCAATTCGCAGAGCGAAATCGAAGCCCGGCCGGAGGCCGCCAAGCAAAATGCTTCTCACAGCAATACAGGCTAAAGCTACGCCGAAACGCGCTCCGCGGCCCGATCTCGCGACAAGTACTCGACCATCGATCGCAAAATCACTCGCCCATCCACCGAACCCAAACCCGCCTCCACCGCGCGCTCTGGATGCGGCATCAACCCCACCACATTTCCATCCCGATTGCTCACTCCTGCAATCCCAGCCAGCGACCCGTTAGGATTCGCGTCAAAATCCTTCTCGTCCGCGTCGCTTCCATTGCGGTGAACGTACCGGAACACAATCTGTTTATTTCGCTCTAGTTCCGCCAGCATCGTCGGATCGCAAACATAGCTTCCTTCGCCGTGCGCGATTGGCAATTGCAGCACTTCGCCCTTTCGCGCCGCGCACGTAAACGGTGTATCCGCATTTTCCACGCGCACGTGGACCGGCCGACAGAGAAAACGCAAATGCTTATTCCGCATCAACGCACCGGGCAGCAAACCGCTCTCGACGAGAATCTGAAATCCATTGCAGACTCCCAGCACGAGCCCGCCAGACCGCGCGAACTTATCGATGGCTCGCATCACAGGAGAAAACTTCGCAATCGCGCCCGTCCGCAGATAATCGCCGTAGGAAAAACCGCCAGGAAGGAGAACCGCGTCAAGCCCGGAAAGCTGCTCGCTCTGGTGCCAAACAAACTCGACCGGCTGCCCGATCACCTCGCCGATTGCATAATGCGCATCGTCATCGCAATTCGATCCGGGGAACACTACGACGCCAAATTTCATCCGCACGCTCCGTTCCCTCATTCTATCACGTGCAATGGTGAGTCCGGCACGACGGCTCCGAGCGCGATTGTTCGATCTCCGGTTGATTTTCGCCGAAATCGTTGATATGACCAACCCGGACATGCCTACACGCGAACAACTTAGGTCCCTGGCGCAGTTGAGACTACGCGAGGCCGAGATGCTCTTCCAAGCGGGATTTTAGACGGATGTGCGTACCTTTGTGGCTACGTCGTTGAAACGGCCTTCAACGCCCGGATTTGTGCCACGCTGAATGTGACCGATTATCCCGAGAAACGCCTGCAGCGCAGCTTTCTCACACATAGTTTTGATGATTTGAAGCTACTGGCCGGCATGGATGATGAATTTAACGCAGGAAATCCCAGTCTTGTTGCCAACTGGTCGATCGCGAGCAAATGGAAGCCCGAGCGAAGATATGAGCCGCAAGGCACGTATAATAGAGAATTGGCAGAGGCAATACTGAATGCCGTTCGTTCCGACCCTGACGGAGTACTCGCATGTATAGCAAAACGCTGGTAGAAGACGTCGCCATAGTGGTCGATCTGCTTCGACAGCAAAATGGAGAACTGTCGCTAGCGATGCTCTACAACGAGGGCCCGTTGCAGACTCGCTCAAATTGGAACCTGATTGTGTCAGCGTCTTGGATAGACAGCGTGGGAACGGCCGAGGCGACGCGGCGGATCGCAAAATTGCTCGGCGAAATGCTCGACGCGCAGAGCAAACTCGCCATCTCCCGTATAACTGCGTTGAAAACCTCGGACCCGTTTGTTCAGGATATGACGAGGCTCTACCAGGTTAGCGGCCCAACCGCGTTTCCGCTCGCCACGGTTACCGCCGGATCTATCGATGAAGGAAGCGCTTTTGTTTTATATTCCGCTCCCACAAATAGCATGATCCCAGGTTGAGCATAAGACACGTACATACATCGGTCTAATTGGCTAGTCAAATATGCGACAATGGTCAGCCTGAGCTAAAAGACTCTGGGTAATTTTCTCGTCATCTTCTCTTCGGCTAAACGCCCGCTGCGGCCTTTGCTAGTGTGTTTGTCCGCCAACTTCGTAGAGGCATTCGAGGAGGTAGCCCAAGCCATCGGACTTTGAAACGACCACGTCCACGCCCAAAGCATCCGCAAGCTTGTCTCGGAAAGAGTCGGCATACATCGTGAAAACGACAATCTTGGCGTGTGAATTGGCCTCTCGCAAAGCAGACGCCACTTCTGCGCCGTTCAGCTTAGGCATCATCAGATCGAGCAGAATGACATCGGGCTTCAAGCGGGCCGCTTTTTCTATGGCGTCCAGACCATCGACGGCTTCGCCACACACCGCGAACTGCTCTCTACTTTCGAGCAGTAGCCGCAAAGCCAGACGCATCGAAGCGGAATCATCGACGACAAGAACCTGTTTCATGAACGATATGAAAACTATCAAGTATCAGCCGGCTGGAATATAGGGTCTTCACCCCAATCATTTTGGTACCTGCCGCGTTGACTGTCGATCCGTAGTGCCACAGGCGCTAGCACACGCCGTTTTTGTGCGATGCGCGCGGGTTTTGATCTTGCCGTTGTCTTTCGTAGCGGCATGGTTGGCCACGCACTTCACAGCCGCTTCTCGATCGGCGCTTTGCCTTCGCTAAGGTCGTGCGGTAATGTCTGAGGGACTACACACCATGCTAGAGCCAACGTCAGCCAGCGGCATGAGAACGGAAACACTATGACGGAGATTGAAACAATCTTGCTCGCAGTAAACCAGACTCTTGAGGTAACCATTCACTTGTCGGTGCGCCTTGACGCCTTGGAATCCCTCCTGATCGAAAAGGGCGTGTTCACCGAGCCAGAACTGCGCGCACAACTGGCAAAAATGAAAACGCAGACCAAAGATTTGTCCAATGCCCTTCAGTCGCTCGAAGAGGGCAGAGTCGCTTCCTGAGTGGCCAGTCTCCAGATTTCCTGATTTCGGCAACATATGCGAAATCCGAGCTACATGACCATATGCCAGTGATTGGAAAAAGAGTGCCGCCCGGGCCGAGGGGGCTGCCTTTTCTGGGTGTCGCGCTGCAAGTGCGTCGCGATCCGCTGGGTGTGCTTACGCGCGTAGCGCGTGAGCACGGCGACCTCGTGCGTTTTCTCGTGGCGGGGCAGGAGCGCATCCTGCTGAACGATCCGGATCTGATCGAGCAGGTCCTTGTAGTACAGCAGGCGAAGTTTCACAAAAGCGAGTTGACGCGGCGCGTAACCGGGCCGCTGCTAGGACAAGGGTTGCTCATCAGCGAAGGTGATTTCTGGCGGCGACAACGGCGATTGGCCCAGCCGGCATTCCATCGGAGCAGAATTAATGAATATGCCGCACCAATGGTGGAGTGTGCGGAGGCACAGTCCAGCGCATGGAAGCTTGGCGAAGTGCGCGACATCGCGCGCGAAATGATGCAATTGACGCTGGTGATCGCGGTGCGGACGCTCTTTGGTGCGACGTTGCCGGGCGAGGCGATGGAGGTGGGAGACGCGCTGGCGTTTTTGATGCGCTACCAGCTTTGGCGGCAGCGCTCGCCTTTGCGTTTGCCGGAGAGTTGGCCGACGCCGCGGAACCGGCGCGCGATGCGTGAGATCAAATTTCTCGATTCGCTCGTTTACAGGATCATTGAGGAGAAAAAGACGCTGCATGGCGCGGGAAGCGACTTGCTTTCGCTATTGATGGGCGCGATGGACGATGACGGCACCCAGATGACTCCGCAACAACTGCGCGATGAGACGATGACGCTGTTTCTGGCCGGGCATGAGACGACGGCGCTGCTCCTGGGCTGGACGTGGTACCTGCTAGGCGAAAATCCCGCGGCTGAAACGCGCTTGCTGGACGAATTGCGCGCGGTGCTCGGTGCGCGCGCACCGCAGGTAAGCGACTTGATGAAGATGTCGTATTTGCAGGCGGTGTTGAATGAGACGCTGCGGCTTTATCCGCCCGCTTACATTGTGGCGCGGACGTCGATCGAGCCGTTCAGCCTGGGTGGATACGACTTCGAGCGCGATACGACGGTATTGATTTCGCAATGGGTCACGCACCGTGATGCGCGGTTTTTTGAAGCGCCTGAGGAGTTTCGTCCGGAACGATGGGTGAATGGATCGGCGGGGAAGATTTCTGCCGGGGCTTATTTCCCGTTTGGCGATGGACCTCGGCGTTGTATCGGACAGGGATTCGCGATGCTGGAAGCTTCGCTTGTGCTGGCGACGATTGCGCAGAAGTTTCGATTCAGGCTTGTGCCGGGGCATGCCGTCGAACCGGAGCCGCTGGTCACGTTGCGATTTAAGCATGGATTGCGGATGAAGATTGAAGCGCGGGCGTAGCAGCTATTTAACGAAATCACCGCGGCCGCCGCTAGCCCACGGATTGTAGGTGAGCGCGAAATGGATGCGATCGGCGATTGTCGGATGGTCGTAGAACATGAAGACATCGACAGGGCTGGGCAGGGGATCGGATAAGTCGATCTTGCCGAGTAGTTCAAACGACTGCGCGGCGACCTGCGCTGAGTTGGGCGTTAGGCCGTGCGTGACTTCGAGGCCGTATTGGTCGGCCTGATGTTCGATGTGGCGGCTGAAGGCGTTAGTAATCGGGTTGGCCGCGAAGCTGAAAATTGTGAGCAGCAGCAACAATGCCGGAAGCGATGCCCAATCGCTCGCGTCGCGAATCCCCCAGCGGGGTCCCCAGCGGCCGAGTAGCCAATTCAGCGCGAGGTAGCCCAGATAAAAGACGGCGAGGAGGAAGGCTTCGCCGGCTGCGATTCCCTTGGCAATGTGATTCAGGACGTAATGGCCCATTTCGTGGCCGACGACGAAGACGGTTTGCGGCGTATCAAGGTGCGCGATGGTCGTGTCCCACACGACGATGCGCTTTGAGGCGCCGATGCCGGTGACGTAGGCGTTAAGCTCGTTGGTTTTTGCCGAGGCAGCCATCCAATACATGCGGCTTTCGGGAATGTCTTTGCCCGTGCGCTGGACCATTTGTTCGAGCGCGGCGGCAAGCGGCGCGTCTTTTTGCGCGAGCGGCTCGAACTTATGGAATAGCGGATCGACGACGACCGGTTGCACGAAGACGAGGAAGATGGTGATGGGAATTGTGGCGATCCAGAAATAGAACCACCAGCGGCGCGGGCTGCGTCGCAGAGCCACGTAGAGAAGCCAAACGAGAAAAATCGCGAGCACGATGGTGAGGAGCGCCGATTTGGCCCCGTCTGCGAACCAAGAGGCCCACGATTGCACGCTGAGGCCGAATTTGAGCGAGATCCAGTGTTCGGCGGTGTCAATGGGGATGCCGAGAATACTTAGGGTGGCGATTAGCAGCGGCGCGAAAATTGCGGATTGCGGGAATCGAAATTTGGTGGCGCGTTCGGCCCAGTCGCGGAACTTTGGCGCGAGGCGCGTTTGGAGGACGATGAGCAGGATGAGGGCGGAATATAGAAACGAAACAATGGCACCCCAGAATTCGATTTGGCCGAGGTGGTGCGCTTTGCGGTAAAGATCGGGCGGAAGCGTGTAGCTGGTGATTTGCGCCTGGGGCGACTGTGGCGTGGCGGAGGCGTATTCGATCGCTGCAGGTGCGATTGATGAAGTCGCCGGGGAGACTGTTTGGCCTGCGGCCATTTTCGGCCAAGCAAACTGCAACAACGCGAAAAGAGCCGCGAAAGCGAAGCCGACGCGAAGAGCGCTTCGAAAGCTCCGCGGGAATGAGCGTGACTCGATCATTGTTTTCAGTGGCTTGGGATGAATACTGCCTCGCCCGGCGGACAGGTGTCTTTTTGGACGCGCGCACCGACCGTTTCGGTCGCAAAAGCCGCCCACAGACTACTATAAAAGGCACCAGCTCTCTTGAGGAGAAGCCATGAAACCCGGACATTTTGCGTTGGCGATGCTGCTCATCCTGGGCATGTGCGCGATCACGGTGGCGCAGGATAATTCGCAAGCCGCCAATACAGACGCACTGGCCGCAGCGGCCCGGCGCGCCCGCCAAGAGCACAAGGATCAGGCCAAAGCGGCGAAGGTCTATACGAACGATAATATGCCGTCGAACGCGACGATTAGCTTTGT
>DATEGW010000162.1:0-21175 GCA_035279845.1 Candidatus Acidiferrales bacterium
CGGATCATGGGCAGCGGCCTGCTTGGGCAATACTGGAGTCCCGACAAGGCGGAAGGTTTCTTTCACATGTTTTCGGGCGTGCTGATATTCGCCGTTTCGCTGCTCACATTGATTGCTCTGCACCAGATTCTTTCGTGGCCAAGGCGAGCGCCGCGTGGGAGCCCCGCATGACATTGGGGGCGATCACATGGAAACGATTACTGCCTGTCCTGATTCTGATCGTGGCGACGGCTGCTCTTTTGCAAGCGCACGAAAGACCGGAAATCGTGCCGCCGCACAAAGAGCTTTCGGCTTTTCCGGCGCAGATCAGCTCATGGTCGGGCACGCCGCTATCTCTATCTGCCGATGACCTTGCGGTGCTCGGCCCGGGCGAATTCCTGCTTCGCGATTATCAGGAGTCTGCGAATGAGCCCTCCGTTAATCTCTACATCGCGTATTTCCCATCGCAGAGAACAGGCGACACGATCCACTCACCGAAAAACTGCCTTCCTGGCGCGGGTTGGGTGCCGGACCAATCGGCGCGCATGGCGCTAAAAACTGGCAACGGCTCGATTCTCGTGAACCGTTACATCGTTTCGAAAGGATTGACGCGGGCACTCGTTCTCTACTGGTATCAAGCGCATGGACGCGTAACGCCTAGCGAGTATTGGGCCAAGATTTTCCTCGTTGCGGACGCGATTCGCCTGAATCGGACGGACGGAGCGCTGGTTCGCGTGGTGAGCGAAATTCCCCCCGGCACGAGCGACCACGCCACGCAAACACGCGCGCTCAACTTCACGCATCAGATTCTGCCTCTTCTCGATAGCTATATCCCTCGTTAACGGACTTCCAAGAAAATATCCGCAAAGCTTTGACTTCGCGGCGCGTGCTTACTACACAAAAAACTTTTGATCCCTGATTGTCAGCCGCAGACGCGATGCATATCATGGTGCGTTGTTGTTACGTCTGATTGGACATGACTCAAGAGGATCTCGATCGTCGACAAGTCGATCAGTTCGTTATCGAAGAGATCGATAGCGTTCCGCACCTCGAAGCGTTGCTACTGCTGTGGAATAGTCGTCCAAAGCAGTGGTCGCCGGAGGAGATGGGGAAGGCCGTGTATCTCACGACCGAGTTTACGCAGGCGGTGCTGCAAGATCTCGTCAATCGCAAGCTTGCGTCCAGCGAAGCGGGCCGCTACGCTTATGAACCCGATCCGGAGCGGGACAAGGTTATCGAGTCGCTAGATCGGGTTTATCGCCGGGAAATCATCCGGATTTCCAATATGATCCACTCGAAAGCGTCGCCTGCCGTGCGTGCGTTTGCGCGCGCGTTCAGGCTCAAAAAGGACTGACATGGCGGCAACCGTCTACATTCTCGGCGCTCTTGTGACGTTCTTATGCGGCGTTCTTCTCGTTCGCGGCTACAAAACCGCTGGGAAGCGGCTCCTTCTTTGGAGTGGCATCTGCTTCTTCGGTCTTTCGATTTCGAATCTTCTTGTGTTTCTCGACCTGATTATCTTGCCGGAGAGTGTTGACCTGTATCCGCTCCGTCTGATTACTGCCGCAATTGCTATGCTTATCCTGCTCTATGGGCTTATCTGGGAGCGCGACCAATGATCAGAGTCGAAGCATTCTTGCTTGGTATTATTGCCACCACGTCCATCCTGGCGGGATTATTCTTTTTGCGATTCTGGCGCGATACTCGCGATTACCTGTTTCTTACCTTTGGCGTAGCGTTCATCATTGAGGGCGTGAATCGAAGCGCGCTGCTCTTCATCAGCCATCCAAACGAGGGCGCAACCTGGATTTATCTCATTCGATTATTTGCCTTCCTTTTGATTCTGGCGGGCATCATCCATAAGAACCGCACCATAGCTAAGTAGAGATATCGTCGCAGCGCGTCCAAATTGTCTCCGATGCAGGATTATCGGCAGGCGCGGTGCCAATGCGACGTGAAACCGTGTGCTATAATTTTTGGCATTGACGGCATAAAGCCTTTTTATGCCCTCCGGAGAATCGCAATGCCCGTGGCAAAGACCGAGCAGATATGGCACAACGGCAAGTTCATTCATTGGGACGATGCGAAGATTCACGTGCTCTCTCACGTCATCCATTATGGCTCGGCAGTATTCGAAGGCATTCGGTGCTACGAATCCTCGCAAGGGCCGGCGATTTTCCGGTTGCGCGACCATATGCAGCGTCTGCTTCATTCGGGACACATCTATCGCATGGATTCGCGGTTTTCGCTCGATGAATTGTGCAACGCGGCCGTAGACCTTGTGCGCATTAACAAGATGACGGCCTGCTACGTTCGTCCGATTACGTTGCGAGGGTATGGCGAAGTTGGCGTCGATCCGCGTGGTTGCCCGATCGATACGTACATGGCGTGCTGGGAATGGGGCAAGTATTTGGGCGACGAAGGACTGGGCAAGGGAATCGACGTGTGCGTGAGTTCATGGCATCGTCCGGCGCCGAATACGTTGCCGCAGATGTCAAAGGCATCGGCGAATTATATGAATTCGCAGCTCATTCGCATGGAAGCGAAAACCAACGGCTTCGAAGAGGGCATCGGGCTTGATCACAACGGACATGTTGCCGAAGGTTCGGGCGAAAATATTTTCGTGGTTCACAAAGGTACGGTGATCACACCGCCGCTTTCCGATGCGGGACTTTCCGGTATCACGCGGGATTCGGTACTCGCGATTTGCCGCGATTTGGACATTCCGGTGCAAGAGCAGGCGATTCCGCGCGAGATGCTCTACATAGCGGACGAGGTCTTCTTCAGCGGCACCGCCGCGGAGATCACGCCTATCCGCTCGGTCGATCGGATTAATGTGGGTGATGGCGCGCGCGGCCCTCTCACGAAGCGCATCCAGGAAGAATTCTTCTCTATTACCAGTGGCCGAAAGCCCGACCGCCACAATTGGCTCACCGCCGTCAACGTGCCGACAACTACCGCGGCGCACTGATCTAACTACTTTCCGTTTTCTTACTGCGGCGAATCCGATAGAATCCGGCGCGACCTATCGGAGGCGCCGATGTACAGCTTGCCGCAGAAGCTCGTCGCGGAATTCATCGGGACGTTCAGTCTAATCTTTATTGGGGCGGGATCCATTTGCGTCGATCAGTATCTGCGCGCTGCTGGTCAGCCCGGGCTCGGACCTCTTGCGATTGCTGCAGCGGCCGGTCTCACTATGGCCGTGATGGTCACAGCGCTCGGACACATTTCGGGCGGCCACCTGAATCCGGCGGTAACAATTGGATTTTGGGTTACGCGACGGGTGGGAACGATTCAATCCCTCTGTTACTGGCTTGCGCAGCTTGCGGGGGCAGCATCCGCCGCGTATTTGCTGGCTCTGATCGTTCCAGAAAGCGCGTCGAGCGCGGCCGCCTTGGGCACACCCGTGCTTGGGTCCGATTTCACGCGACTCCACGGCATGGCGCTCGAGGCGGTGGCTTCGTTTTTGCTTGTGTTTGTGTTTTTTGCGACGGTAGCCGACGACAAAGGCGCGTTCGAGAAGATTGCGGGCTTCGCGATTGGGCTCACCTTGATGGTGGATATCTTGATCGCGGCTCCGTTTACGGGCGCCGCTGTAAATCCGGCGCGTGCGTTTGGCCCGGCGCTTGTATCGCGCCATTGGGGAAATCAAGGCGTGTATTGGATTGGGCCGCTCATCGGTGGAGTCATCGCCGGATTTCTGTACAACGCTATTTTCCTGCGTGACCAGCCACCTGCGAGCTAGGGAAGTCTTCGCAATACTTTCGCTGATCGCCGCGAAGTCCCATTGTTCCCTTGGAAACGCCCCGTCGCAGCAACGTTGAGGCTCGTCTTAGGGGCGTGCTAGTTTGACAAGAACCCGAAGGGGCACCCGAAATGGCCATCAACGTTGACGATTTACTCCGCCGAGCCGTCGAAAGCCGCGCTTCGGACTTGCACCTGAAAGTTGGAAACCACCCGTATACGCGCGTTGACGGCATACTCATTCCGATCACGGACGTGCCTCGTATTACGCCGGAAGAAATGCTGTCGATGGCGTTCAGCATGATGACCAACCGGCAAAAGCAAAAGTTTAAAGAGACTGCGGAGCTGGATATGGCGTATGGCGTGGCCGGCCTCGGGCGCTTCCGCGTGAACGTATTTCAGCAACGCGGCAACGTCGGTATGGTGCTGCGCGTAATTCCCACGAAAATTCGCACGATCGAAGAGTTGGAATTGCCGCGCGTGCTTGCGCAGGTGTGCGAAGAACAGCGCGGTCTCGTGTTGACCACGGGCACGACTGGGTCGGGCAAATCGACCACATTAGCCGCAATGATCGATCGCATTAATTCGCTGCGCGCCGAGCACATCATCACGATTGAGGACCCGATTGAGTATCTGCATCGCGATAAAAAAGGATTTATCAACCAGCGCGAAGTGGAAGTCGATACTTCTTCGTTCTCGACGGCTTTGCGCGCTGCCTTGCGCCAAGACCCGGATGTGGTACTCGTCGGTGAAATGCGCGATCTGGAGACGATCTCTACGGCGCTGCTGGCCGCCGAAACCGGCCACCTGGTTTTCTCGACGCTGCATACTCTGGATGCAACGGAGACGATTCAGCGCATCATTGCTGTATTCCCGCCGCCCGAGCAGAAGCAGATTCGTTTGCAGCTTGCCTCTACGCTCAAGGCTGTTGTCAGCCAGCGGCTTGTCCGCAAGAGTGACGGCGCAGGCCGCGTGCCCGCCGTGGAAGTGATGATCGCGACCGGTTACATTCGCGATTGCATCATCAACCCCGACAAGACGCGGATGATTCGCGATGCTATCGCTGCCGGCACCAGCCAGTACGGCATGCAGACGTTCGATCAATCGCTCTTCGATCTTTATTCGCGCAACCTCATTACACTGGAAGAGGCTCTCATGCGCGCCTCTAATCCGGACGACTTCCGTCTGCGCGTCCAAGGCATTCGCTCCTCCGCCGATTCCGCCCGCGAGGAGATGGAACGCGCAATGACCGAATTCGAGCGGCTTGGCACCACCCGCTGAGATTGTGAGCCACTGTGGGGGCAGTTTGCGCCCTCAAGTCGGCATCCAACTTATTAGCAGCGGCCCCGCGTTTTCCTCCGTTATGTGATCCGTACATCAAGTCACGAAGAAGCCGAAAGAATTTTCCTGCCAAAACGGCAAAATGCCAGACGAGCCTGTCTAAAGGTTCTGTTGCGCCTTGCCTCGGGTAGACGGGTTGCGGTTGCTCTCGGGCCGGCTTCTTTCGGCCGATTTGTTTAGCGGAAGAGTGTAGACAGAGAATCCATTTAGGTACGCTAACATCGAAAGATAGGTACCAACGATAGTTTGGGGTGTCTATGACTTCGGGGTTGAAAGATGAGTGAGGGGAGTGCGCAGAGTTCGACTGCGTCGCTGAATCCGGCGGGGATAAACCCCTGGATTATCGCGGTTGCTGTGATGCTCAGCACTTTTATGGAAGTGCTGGATACGACCGTAGTGAACGTGTCGCTGCCGCATATCGCGGGCAGCCTTTCGGCGACGGTGGATGAGGCCACTTGGACGCTCACTTCATACCTCGTGTCGAACGCGATTATCTTGCCGCTGACGGGTTGGCTTTCAAATTATTTCGGGCGCAAGCGGATGCTGATGATGTCTGTGATCGGCTTTACGACGGCCTCGTTTTTGTGCGGGCTTGCCCCAACTCTCTCGTTTCTGATTTTCTTCCGTATTGTTCAAGGAGCGTGTGGCGGCGGGTTGCAGCCGATTTCGCAGGCAATTCTGCTGGAATCGTTTCCGCCGCAGGATCGCGGCAAGGCGATGGGATTCTGGGGATTGGGAATCGTTGTCGCTCCGATGCTTGGCCCGTTGCTCGGCGGCTGGCTGACAGATAGCTATAGCTGGCGATGGGTTTTCTACATCAACGTGCCGATCGGTGTGCTCGCGATCATCATGACGAGGCTTTTTGTGTTTGATCCGCCATACATACGCAGGCGATCCTCCAGCATCGATTATTGGGGCATCGGAATGCTGGCGCTGGGAATCGCGACGCTGCAGATCGTGTTGGACAAGGGGCAAGAGAAGGATTGGTTTGGGACGCACTGGATCACGATCGTGGCGGTTGTGGCTGCGGCGTCGCTGATTACATTTGTAATTTACGAACTGCGCGTAGAGCATCCCGTAGTGGATTTGCGCGTTTTCAAGAACGTGACGTATTCGACGGGCGTGTTTCTGATGGCGGTGCTCGGCGTGGGCCTTTACGGCAGCCTTGTGCTAATTCCGCTGGTGCTGCAAACGGTGCTGGGCTTTCCGGCCTTTCAAGCGGGGATTGCGATGGCGCCCAGAGGCCTTGGGTCGTTTATCGCGATGCCTGCTGTGGGGATTCTACTGGCGAAACTAGACGCACGAAAAATGCTGGGCGTTGGAATCGTGGTTTGCGCGATCACGCTTTTTCAGCTTTCAAACTTGAATACAAACGCGGGATTCTGGGATTTCTGCTGGCCACAATTTTACATGGGCCTCGCGCTCGGGTGTTTATTTGTGCCGTTGACGACGATCAGCATGGACCCGATTCCGAATGAATCGATGGGCAATGCGACGAGTCTCTTCAATCTGGTGCGGAACCTCGGCGGCAGTATCGGAATTGCAGCGGTGAGCACTATTCAGACGCGGCGCGAGCAGGTGGACGTACATCAGCTTGGGGCACACGTGAGCCGCGGCAACAGGCTCGCTGCACATATGTTCGACACCCTGCGTGGTTATTTCCTATCAAAGGGTTCGGGACCTACAGGTGCCACGCAGCAGGCGCGCGGGGCGCTATTTGCGATGGTGCAGCATGAGGCAAGCATGATGTCGTACAACACGACATTCCGGATTCTCGCATTTTTATTTTTAGCAATGATTCCATTCGTGTTCTTGCTGAAGCGCCCCCGGATGAAGAAAGGTCCTGTGAGCGCGCACTGAGCGAGGAGGCGCAGGGCGCATCGGAAGTGGAGGCGGCAAGGAGACATGGCTAGCGTTTTCCCTTTACCTCCTTTACCTCCTTTACCTCCTTTGCGTCCTATATCTCCTTCTCATTCGTACCGGAGGGCGACCATGGGATCGGTGCGCATGGCGCGACGAGCGGGGAAATAGCAGGCGGCCAAGGCGACGGTGAGGAGCACGACGGCGACTCCTATGAACGTGAGCGGGTCGTGGGCGCTGACGCCGAAGATGATTTTCGTCATGAGGCTCGTTAGCGCTAAAGCTGCGAAGATTCCGATCACGACGCCGATGAGCGCGAGTTTCGTTCCCTGGCCGAGGATGAGCCGCAGAACGTCCGATGGATGCGCGCCGAGCGCGAGCCGGATGCCGATTTCGTGGGTACGCTGGCCGACAATGTAAGAAATCACGCCATAGATGCCGATCGCTGAAAGCACAAGCGCGAGTCCGGCGAACGCCCCCAACAAAATCATTGAGAATTTGCGATCCGCAAGCGAGTCAGAGATCACCTCATCAAGCGGCTGCACGCCGTACATGACCAGTTGGCTGTTGAACTGTTCGAGCGTGTTGCGCAGGCCACCGACCACCGCAAGAGGCGACCCATATGTACGCACGATTCCGCCGACCTGGCGAGCTACCAGGGGCATCAATTGATCGGGAATCTGTGAGATAGGAAAGTAGAACTGCGCGAGAACAGGCGAGTGGCTGCCTTCGTCTAGTCCCCACTGTTTCACGTGGCCAACGACGCCGACGATTTCAGGCGTGGTGCCGATGATTTGCAGGTTGACGCGCTTGCCGATGGGGTTTTCGTTACCGAAAGCGAGATGCGCGAATTCCTGGTCAATGACGATCACCGGCGCGGAATGCTGATTATCGTCCCCGGTGAAGAATCGCCCGCGAAGGAGGGGGATCTGCATCGCTCTTAGGTAATCGGGCTGAACGGAATAGAAGAGCGAGTCTTTCATGTCGGCGTCATTCGTTGGCTTCGGTTGCCCCTCGATCCAAAAGCCAACTTCGGAGTCGCCTTGCATGGGAGTGGAACCGATTTCGAGCGACGCCGACTGTACGCCGGGAACCGTAGCAAAGCGATCATGGAGCTGGAGAAACGCGGTGCGGACTGCATCGGGACTGCCGCCAATCGGCAAGGCTGAAGCAACGTTTAGTTGCAAAGCATTGTGCGGATTGTATCCGGGACTGACGCCCCAAAGCACGGCGAGGCTGCGGATCATGAGTCCCGCGCCGATGAGAAGCACGAGCGCGAGCGCCATTTCGACGACGACGAACGTGTTTTGCGTGCGATGGCGCGCACCGCTTCCCCCACGTCCACCCTCTTTGAGCGTTTCGTGAAGATCGGGGTTAGCGGTCTTCAATGCGGGCACGAGGCCGAAGACGATGCCTACGAGAATGGATATGCCCAAGGCGAAGAGCAGCACGGTGACATTTAGGTGGATTTCGTTAGAACGCGGGAGCGCATTGGGCAAAACGCTGAGCGCTGCATGCGTGCCCCATGCGGCCAGCAGAAAGCCGAGCACTCCACCGACAAGCGACAGCAGCACGCTTTCGGTGAGTAGTTGGCGAATCACGCGCGTCTGCACGGCGCCCAGCGCAGCGCGGATGGCAAATTCGCGCGCGCGGCCCGTGGCGCGGACGAGCAGCAAGTTTGCGACGTTAGCGCACGCGATTAGAAGAACAAATCCGACGGCGGCAAGCAAAACGAGCAGAAATGGGCGAATGTTGCCGACAACATCATCGCGAAGAGGCAGCATGGCGACACCGCTGCCCTTGTCCACGTCCGGATACGCGTTGGCGAGATTACCCGCGATGCCATTCATATCAGCTTGGGCTTGCGCAAGAGTGACGCCGGGCGCGAGCCGGCCCACAGCGTCCATGCCCATCCCTGTGCGGCGATCGCGGAAAAGCGGCGCGTCCCATTGTCCGATAGGAATGAAAATGTCCGTGTTAAA
This sequence comes from Candidatus Acidiferrales bacterium, assembly GCA_035279845.1. Lineage (GTDB taxonomy): Bacteria > Acidobacteriota > Terriglobia > Acidiferrales > UBA7541 > Palsa-295. The sequence continues at coordinate 8,907 of DATEGW010000162.1, forward strand.
ACGGAAGTTGCCGCTCGTGTAGTGAAAACTGCCGGGAACAACGCCGACGATGGTGTAAGACGCACCGTTAAGCGAGACGCTCTTTCCAACAGCGTCAGGCGAGCCACTGAATTTCCGCTTCCAGATGCCCTCGCTTATCAAGACGACCGGCGCCGCGCCCACTTGGTCTTCCTGCGGGAAAAACGTGCGGCCAGTCACCGGCTTCACTCCGAGCACCGAGAAGAAATTTGCGGAAACCATCTCGGTTTTGAGGCGCTCGGGCTCGCCGAGGCCCGTCATGTTCATGTCGTCGGAGCGAAAGGCAGCGAGACCGGAAAAGGAGCGGTTGTCGCAGACCCAATCCAGGAAGTTCGGATACGAGATCGAGGAACGGTTGAAAGTGCGCGTGTGCGTGTAAACCGCCACCAGCCGATCGGGTTGCGTGTAGGGAAGCGGATTCAGAAGGACACCGTCGACAACGGAAAAGAGCGCCGTATTTGCGCCGATGCCGAGCGCCAACGTGACAATCGCGATGATGGTGAAGCCGGGCGCCTTCGCCAGAATGCGGACGGCATAACGAATGTCTTGAAGCAAAGAATTCACGCCGTACCTCGGGGCGAAAGATTAGTACAAGCAGGCGTCATTGAGAACAACTGTATGTACGCAGCATTGCTGAAAAAAGTTCGACCGCAAGCGAAAGCCAGGCCACGAATGGCTTGGCTGCCACTTTGACAAGCACGAAGCTCAATGGAAACCCTTACATTGCTACAGATTTGCATCGATTGCTGGTTCGTCCGGAGAAAGGTAGGGTGCGGAACAAGGGAGGCGTAACGTGGCCGATTCTACCATGCTTGGACTACGCTCGCAGGACCTTTGGGAGATATATGAGGCGGAGAATCCCCTGGCTGTGGCGCTGCGAAAACTCGGGATGATCGACAGTGAAAATGCGGGGGACGACGTCCCGCTGGCCGTTGAAGATTGGGAGGTATTTGGGTAGGAGCTGCTGCCCAAAAAACCGCTGACGGAGGAGCTGCTTCCGAGTTGGCGGTTAGCTCTGTTGAGAATCGGTCGTCGGAACGCAGGCGAAAGCTGTGCCACGCGGAGGTTGGGCAACTGAGCAGAACTTCGTCACGACCGGACATTCGTCACCTGCTGGGGATTGTCACCGCTGTAGTTGTTGTTGCCGCGCTTTATTTTGCACGCGTTGTCTTTATTCCAGTCGCATTGGCCAGTCTGGTCGCCGTGATCTTAACGCCGGCGGTTTCGTTTTTAGAACGGCGGCACCTGTACCGTTCTGCGGCGATCTTTGTCGTGATGGCCACGCTGGTATGCGTGGCTGGACTGATCGGCTGGACCGTCCTGCCGCAGTTTGTCGACCTGATGGCCCAATTGCCGAAATACGAGGAGGCGATCCAGCACAAGGTGGATGCGCTGAAAGGCAAGAGCGGGGGAAAGCTGAGCAACGCGACACAGTCCGTCAAATCCCTCGAGAATGGCATAACGAAGGCGAGCAATAACAGTTTCGAAACGCAAAACAAAAAAGCTTCACCGCCGGGCTCCTCGGCTGAGCGCCCACTCGCGGTAGAGATGGTGAATCAGTCCAGTCCGCTGCAAGCCGTAAAAGGACTGGCTGATCCACTTGCCACCGGAATAGCCGTGTTGGTTTTCGCGATTTTTATCCTAGCAAGTCGCGAGGATTTGCGAAATCGGCTGATTAAACTTACGTCGGGCGGCAAGCTGACATTGATGACGCAGGCGATGAGCGAGGCCTGGAACCGCATCAATCGCTATCTTTTCATGCAGATGCTGATGAACTGTTGCTATGGGCTGATAGTCGGTATTTCGCTCCACTTCCTCGGCGTGCCGAAGGCTGCGCTGTGGGGATTTGCAACGGGTCTGCTTCGCTACTTGCCTTATATCGGATGGATGATCGCGGCGGCCATGCCTACGGGGCTGGCGCTCGCGGTATTCCCGGGATGGGAGCACGCGATCATCACGATTTGTATTTTCGTGGGTTTGGAAATGATCGTCGCGAACGCCATCGAACCCATTGTCTATGGAGCTCACGTAGGGATGGCGCCTCTGGCGATACTCATTGCGGCCATTTTTTGGACTCTAATATGGGGTTTCCCTGGACTATTGCTTTCGACTCCGATGACGGTGTGCCTAGTGGTAGTCGGTCGCTATGTGCCGAGCCTGGGATTCTTCAGCATTCTGCTGGGGAATGAGCCCGCGATGGCGCCACACGCGCAGTTTTACCAGCGGCTGCTTGCGGGCGATGAGAACGAAGCGCGACAGATACTCGAAAACTGTTTGAAAGAGAAGACCCTGGAAGATCTGTACGACTCAGTGTTAATTCCCGCCTTGGCGCGTTCGGAACAAGACGGGCATCGCAATGAGCTTGATGAAGAAACGCGAAGTTTTATCGATAGCACCACGCGCGAACTTGCTGAAGAGCTTGTCGTGTCGCACATGGAGGGCCACGAAGCTGACGACCGCGTCCTGGAACTTCAACATTCGCCCCAGGGATCGAGTGGCGCGCCGAAAATAGTCTGCATCCCCGCGCGCGACGAAGCGGATGAGGTGGTAGCACTACTAGTGTGCCAGTTGCTGGAGCGACGCGGAATCAATGCGGAGAGCCTGGCCATAGCTTCAGCGGCAGAGATGGTGGCCCAGAGTGTTGAGATGCGTGCGGAGATGATATGCGTTTCGGCGCTGCCGCCACTAGCGATGAAGCACACGCGAATGCTCTATGCGAGATTGCGCAGCCAAGCCCCTGACGTGCCGATCGCTGTCTGCCTTTGGAATTTCGAAGGAGATCCACAGAAGACCGCGAATCTGCTGCACCTCAGCTCGCGCGATCGATTTTTCACGAGTTTGACCGCGGTGTTGCGCTATTTCTCCGGGCATGAATCGGAAATTGTATCGGAACTTCCGCACGAAACACACGCCGTCTAGAATTCGCGCCAAACCCTTGCCGCCCGTTGACCTGCGGCAAATTGCTCCCACATCGGGTCTCGCTGTCTGTTTTGCGGCCAACACATAAATTTTTTGTCGGCACTCACGGTGAATGTGTTTAGCGATGTGGTAATGTCGTGGCTTGGCGTTTTGTTCGGCGGAGTAAAACGACGTGACCGAGCGGCTGTATTACGGCGATTCATTCCTGCGCGAGTTTGAAGCGAAGGTTCTCTCGTGCGAGCGCGAAGGAGCGCGCTGGCGCGTGTCGCTGGACCGGACTGCGTTCTATCCCACCTCGGGCGGGCAGCCTCATGACACAGGAACGCTCGACGGCGCGAAAGTGGTCGAGGTTGCGGACGCTGAAGACGCGAAGATCGTGCATTACACTTCGGCGGAATTGCCGGCTGGTCCTGTGACGGGAAAAATTGACTGGACTCGGCGATTCGATCACATGCAGCAGCATACCGGTCAGCATTTGCTTTCGGCTGTTTTCATCGATCTTTTTGGATTTCACACCGTGTCGTTTCATTTGGGCAAAGAGATATCGACGATCGATTTGGAGGCACCATCAATTGTGCCGCGCCATATGGAGGAGGCCGAGCAGAGAACAAACGAAATCATTTTCGAGGACCGCGTCGTCAAGGTGCGGTATGGGACCGCCGAGGAGCTGGCAGAGGCGGGAATTCGAAAAAAGGTTGACCGCGAGGGCGTGCTGAGAGCCGTCGAGATCGATGGAATCGACCGCCAGCCCTGCGGCGGTACGCATTTGGCGCGGACTGGCCAGGCCGGGATGCTCTTACTGAGGAAGCTTGAGCGTCGACGCGACGTGTGGCGATTGGAATTTGTGTGCGGAATGCGCGCCTTGACTACGGCGCGAGCGGATTATGCCTCGTTGTGGCATGCGGCGACTCTTCTGAGTTGCGGAGCGGCGGATGTGCCGGGCGTGATCGGCAAGACGCTCGAAGAGCGGCGCGCGACACACGGTCTGGCGAAGCGCATGGAAGGGCGGCTGGCTGAGCACGAGTCCCGGGCGCTGCTGGCGGATGCTTCGGCGGGCCCGAATGGCACGCGAGTGGTTGTTGCTGCAATGGATGATGCGACGCCGAGCTATTTGACCCTACTGGCGGCGCGGTTGGTGGGCGAGGGCGGAACGGCGGCTGTCTTAGGGGAACGATCAGGCGGCCATATGGTGTTTGCGCAGCCGCGCGGAGCGGAGGGCGATATGGGCGCGCTGGCCCGCATGGTTTTTAAGGAATTTGGCGGAAAAGGCGGCGGAGCGAAAGACTTTGCGCAGGGCGCGCTGGCAGACGCCTCCCGCGTGGATGAAGCGTTAGCAGGCGCAAAAAAGCACATTTAGATGTGCCGCCGCGCCACCCTAGCGCGGCTTTTTATCACTCGCCACTTACCACTCACCAATCGCGCTTTTTCTGCTACATTTCTTATTCGCATGACGACGGTCCGAATCACCAGCTCTGTGGGAACTTACGACGTGCATTGCGCGAACGGCGTGCTGGCGCGTTCGCGTTCGCTGCTTTCGAAATTGGGCGATTCGACCGGGGTATTCGTGCTGTCGTCGCCGCGCGTCTGGAAACATTGGGGCAAGCAGGCAGCGAAAGCGTTGGGCGTGAGCCGCTCGGATCGGATTGTCTTATTTGAAGATAGCGAGCGGACGAAGCGGTTGCAGACCGTGGAGAACATTGCACGTGCTTTGGTTCGGGCGGGGGCCGATCGGCGTTCGTTTCTGGTGGCAGTTGGCGGCGGTGTGGTGGGTGATGTGGGAGGATTCGTCGCCGCGACTTACCAGCGCGGCGTCCGGCTGGCGCACATTCCGACGACCGTTGTGGCACAGGTGGATAGTGCCATCGGCGGGAAAACGGCCGTCGATCTGGCGGAAGGCAAGAACTTGGTGGGCGCGTTCTATCCGCCGAAGCTGGTCGTGGCGGATCCAACCCTGCTCGCGACGTTGCCTCACAGAGAGTTTCGGTCAGGTCTCTATGAAGTAGTGAAATACGGTGTGATCGCCGATCCGGAGCTTTTCGAATACTTCGACAAGCGGTTGCCGGCGATTCTGCGGCGCGATCAGGCGGCAATGGGTTGGTTGATTCCGCGCTCGATTCGTATTAAGGCTTACGTAGTGGAAAAAGACGAGTACGAAACGGGCCTGCGGAAGATTTTGAATTTTGGCCACACCCTCGGCCACGCGTTTGAAACCGCCACGAACTACAGCTACTTCAAACATGGAGAGGCCGTCGGATGGGGAATGATCGCCGCGGCGATGATGGCCGTCGGCGTAGGGCTACTGGACGAGGCAGAAGCATCGCGCATCATTCGCGTGGTGAGCGGGATTGGGCCGTTGCCCCCGTTGAAGAATTTTGAGTTAACGCGACTGAAGAAGATCCTCGCCGGCGACAAGAAGGCGCAGGGCGGGCGCGTTTTATGGGTATTGCCCTCGCGAATTGGGCAGATGGAGTGGAATTGTGACGTGCCTTGGCCGATGGTGGCGCAGGTGCTGAAAGATTTGCCAGGAATTCTGGCTAGGGCGGCATAAAGAAGAAAAGATCCTGCGCCTGTGCGTTTCTAGTGTGCTTCGGAATCGGTGCTTAACGTTGTGCTTGCATAGCTCCGCATTCAAGCCAAGACTCGATGACTCCTACCATGCAGCGTGAAATCCTTCCGGGCACACGGCCTATCGGCGCTCGCGACGAGCGCGAAGCGGGGCTGCGCGTCCGCGACATGTTTTCTCGAATCGCGCCGCGTTATGACTTCCTGAATCATCTGCTTTCGTTTTCGCTGGACCGCATCTGGCGTCGCCGCACGGCGAAAACCTTCTCGGCAGTGCTCGCGCGGCCCGAAGCTCGCGTCATCGATCTCTGCTGCGGGACCGGCGATTTGGCATTTGCGCTGGCACGCCGGCGAACGCGCTTGTTGGGCGGCGTGCCCAGTGGCGCTGCTCCCCTGATTGGGAGCGATTTCGTCGACGGAATGCTCGTGCGGGCGCGGCAAAAGACGCTAACGAATGGGACACGCGTTGCTTTTGCGGGCGCGGATGCTCTCGCCTTGCCGTTTGGCGATGGAGCGTTCGATCTGGTAACGGCGGCTTTTGGCTTTCGCAATCTTTCCAGCTATGAGGGTGGGTTGCTCGAATTTGCGCGGATTTTAAAACCGGGCGGACAGTTAGGCATATTGGAGTTTTCCGAGCCGGAGCACGGGCTATTAGCGGGCGTCTTTCGCTTCTATTTTCGTCACGTATTGCCGCGAATCGGTGGCGCGATTTCCGGCGACAAGCAGGCTTATGCTTACCTGCCAGGCTCCGTGGCGAAATTCCCATCGGCGCAAGCGCTACGCGAATTGATGGAACGCAACGGCTTCACCGATGTGCAGGTGCGATCATGGAATTTTGGCAGCGTGCTGTTGCATACCGGACGGAAAGCGTAAGCTGAGTACAAATGGCAAACTCATACGCGATTGTTGATTTGCGGAGCGACACCGTCACGAAGCCGACGCCGGCGATGCGGCGCGCGATGGCCGAAGCCGAAGTCGGCGACGATGTTTACGGGGAAGATCCCACGGTCAATCGTTTACAGCAACGTGCCGCCGACGTTTTTGGGCGTGAGGCGGCGCTGTTTGTACCGACGGGTTGCATGGGGAATCTTGTTGCTATCAAAACGTGGACGCGGCCGGGAATGGAAGTGATCTGCGACCAAAAAGGCCACATTAACAATTACGAGTTGGCGTCGATGAGCGCCGTTGCTGGCTGCATGCCGCGAACGGCTGCCCCGTCGGACGGAATTTTGTCGTGGGAACTGATTGAACCGCTGATACGGCCGAAAAATTACTACACGTCGCAAACCGGGCTGATTTCGCTGGAAAATACGCACAACATGCACGGCGGTTCGGTTTATACACGCGAAGCGACGCAGTCAATCTGCGGAGAGGCGAACGCGGTGGGATTGCCGGTTCACATGGATGGTGCGCGGATTTTTAATGCGGCTGTCGCCTTGCGTTGCGATGTCACTGCGTTAACGCAGATGTGCGATTCGGTGATGTTTTGTCTTTCGAAAGGACTGGGAGCGCCGGTTGGATCGATATTAGTTGGCTCGCGCGATTTCATCGAGAGGGCGCGGGTGAATCGCAAGCTGCTCGGAGGCGGCATGCGGCAGGCAGGCGTGCTCGCGGCCGCTGGACTCGTCGCGCTCGAGGAATCGCCGAAGCGGCTGCACTGCGATCATGAAAACGCGAAGCGGCTAGCCGAAGGCCTCGAGCAGATCAAAAGTATAAGGATCGATCCCGCGAGGGTAGTGACGAACATCGTGATTTTCGACGTGAGCGCGAGCCGCAAGACGGCCGCGGAAGTGAGCGGCGCGCTGCGTGACCGGAAAGTGCTGGCGAATCCGACAGGGAAGTACACGATTCGCATGGTGACGCATTGCGATGTGGACCGCTCCGGAATTGAACGAGCCATCGCCGAAACGGCGAACGTGCTCCGCGCGGGCGGCAGCGCTGCCGTTGGCAGCTAGGTTGCGCGGCGCTGCCGTCTTAGTTGGCGTGCCGCCTTTTTGCGCCGATGACGGCGCTGCCGGCGTTGGCGCCGGTTAAGGTGCCGACGCGCGCGCGCTGCGGGGGCTGACTGCGCCGCGGGTGCTTGCGCGGGCATCGCGAAAACAGGAACCGTAAAACTCACCAAGAGCGCCGCAAGCGTTAGAATTCGCCACTTCTTCATTGTTCGTGTCCCCTTAGGAGCGTTAACCTCATTCCGAATAACCCCAAAATTCATTTAAAGTTGCAGGTACACGAGTTTCGTGTACACTGTAATCGTATGAAGAATATCACGTTGAGTGCTGACGAGAACCTGATCGAACAAGCGAGGCTCGTGGCGAAATCCCAGCATACGACTCTAAATGCCGCGTTTCGTGAGTGGCTGGAGCAGTTCACGCGGCAAGCTGGGAATGCCGACGAGTTCGATTCCTTGATGAAGCGTTTGAAGTACGTTAACACGGGTCGGCGCTTCACTCGAGACGAGATGAATGAGCGATAGGTTTTTTCTGGATACGAATATATTCGCTTATTCGCTTGATAAGAGCGCTCCGAAGAAGGCCATACGTGCCGCGGATTTGATCCGCACAGCCGTCGAGACGCGAAGGGGAATTGTCAGCTACCAAGTTGTGCAGGAATTCCTGAATGTTGTTCTTCTGAAGTCCACCATCACCATGTCCCACATCGATGCCGAACAGTACTTGGAAACGATCTTCCGGCCCCTTTTGGTGGTCTTTCCTTCGCTGGACCTCTATGCACAGGCCTTGCATCTGGCGTCACGGCGTCGGCTTCCTTGGTACGACTCTTTGATAGTGGCCTCCGCGATCGAAGGCCAATGTGCCGTTCTTTTCAGCGAGGATTTTCAGAACGGACAGGAATTCGGCAATTTGCGCATTGAGAATCCATTTTTGTAGCCGCGCGAACGGTTTTCGCTAAGGATCACATTTTGGATTAACGCGCTCAATACAATCGCCTTATACTGCGGAGCGGCAATTCCGGTCTGAATTGAAACAATTGAGCGCATTCCACCTTCTACCTTCGTTGGGCACTTCTATATTTCTGTTCTTCGCGGCTCTTGTGGCCGGGGCAATGAATGCGGTCGCAGGAGGCGGAAGCTTCGTCAGCTTTCCTGCACTGCTTTTTACGCATATGCCCGCCATTCCCGCGAATGCGACGAATACGGCGGCACTGTGGCCCGGATCCGTCGCGAGCGCGGTGGCCTATCGCAAAGTGCTGACCCGGGACGCGTGGCGGATGCTCTGGCCGCTCGCGATCATGTGCTTCGCTGGCGCCCTGCTCGGCGCCCATATTCTGCTGCATACGCCGCCGGAAACATTCGTGAAGTTAATTCCCTGGCTGCTGCTGGCGGCGACGATGCTCTTTGCCGTAAGCGGAAAAATCACAGCGTGGATTCAATCGGGTGAGCATCGAGTGCGATCGCGCTTGTGGATTGCCGGCGGTTTCGTCATGCAGCTCGTAATCGCAATGTACGTTGGCTATTTCGGCGCTGGCGCGGGAATTCTCGTGCTGGCGCTCCTTGCTTTACTGGGCGAGAAGAATATCCACACCATGAACGGCATGAAGACCGTGTTGGTTAGCGTAGCGAATGCGGTTGCGCTTGGAACGTTTATCGTGGCTGGCGTTGTGGTATGGCCGCAGGCTCTCACAATGACTTTCGGATCGCTAATCGGAGGTTATAGCGCCGCGCATTTTGCACAGAGAATGAAACAGGTCTACGTGCGGCGCGCGGTGATCCTGATTGGCCTCGGTATGGCGATCTACTTCTTCATCCGATATCGATAACGCGGGTCTGCTGTATGATCAACGTCGCTACTGGGCGTCCCCAGGTGCGGAGGCCTTACGGGCAAGTTTTTCGAAGACGTGCGCTACGGCTGGCGAATGCTGGGTAAGGCTCCGGCATTTACAGCATTGGCGATCCTGACGCTGGCGCTTGGCATCGGGGCGAACACGTCGATATTCACAGTAGCCAACTCTGTCGTTCTTCGTCCGCTGCCCTATAAAAGCCCCGGTGAGCTCGTTCGCATCAGCACGGTGCCGGACGGGACCTGCTGTGTCTCCCTCCCATACTTCACGCTCCTTTCGGAGAATAACCGCTCGTTTTCCGGCGTGACGGCGTATGTGTTTGAAAGCGTAAATCTCGCGCGTCCTGACGGTGCCGAACAAGTCGATGCAGAGCGAGTTACCTGGAATTTTTTCGATGTGTTAGGTGTGAGGCCACTAGCCGGGCGCGCGTTCACTGCTGAGGAAGATCAGCCGGGTAGCGGTTCTGCGGTGCTGATCGGGTATCAACTCGCGCAGCGTCTCTTTGGCGGAGCGCAGAACGCGCTCGGCCAGCACCTAGCTCTCAACTCCAAGGATTACGCGATCGTCGGCGTCTTGCCCGCGAAATTTGGGCTGCAAGTCTTCGGACGTCAGCCTGAAATATGGATGACGCGAATCGTCGATTTCAGTATGACGACGCCGGCTCGCGTGAAGCTCGGCGGCATGTATTACGAGGCGATCGGGCGGCTGCGGCCGGGCGTCACGCCAGCGCAGGCGGGCGCCGAAGCGGAAGTGATTTTTCAGCAGTACAAGAAAGACAAGCCTGACAATTTCGACGCGAGTTCTGACTTCCGCGTAAGCGCCACCGATCTCCAGGATAATCTAGTGGTGAATGCGCGGCCCACACTGCTGATATTAGCCGCGGCTGTCGGGTTTGTTTTCCTGATCGCGTGCGCCAACGTGGCCAGCCTGTTGCTTTCGCGGGCGCTCGGACGAACGAGAGAATTCGCGATTCGCAGCGCTTTGGGCGCGCCGCGCTCAGCAGTGATTCGACTTGTGCTGACCGAGAGCATGCTGATGGCTGTGTTGAGTGGTGGCCTCGGAATCCTGTTCAGCTATGAGGGAACAAAGGTTCTTGCGGCGTTTATGCAGCCAAACCTGCCTCAGGTGGCGAATGTCCCCATTGACTTGCGCGTGCTGGCCTTCGCGCTCGGCATTTCGGTGTTGAGTGGAATCCTATTCGGCTCCGCGCCCGCGATGCAGCTCTCGCGGCGCGATTTGGCATCGAGGCTATGCGAAGAGGGGCGCGGTTCGGCCGGTAGTCGGCGGCGAAACCGCACGCAGAGCATCATCGTCACCGCGCAAATCGCACTATCAATGGTTTTGCTGATCGCGTCCGGTCTGTTGATACGGAGCTTCGTCCGGCTGCGAAATGTTCACCCGGGATTCGACCCTCGCAACGTCCTGACCGCGCAGATGTTTCTTCCCTTGACCAGCTATCCTCATGCGTCGGACCGGGTCACCTTTTATCAAAACGTACTTAGGCATTTGCAAGACACTCCCGGAGTGCAATCGGTAGCGATATCGACCGGACTTCCGACCCTTGAGAACCACGCCACGCCGGCGCGATTTGAAGGGCAGCCTCAAGTGCAACTCGGACAAGAGCCTATTGTCTTGATCGAATCGATTAGTCCGGATTATGCGAAGACTCTGCATGTTCCGCTATTGCAGGGGCGGGCATTTAAGGACTCAGACGATGCGAACGCTGCGGGCGTTGTTATGGTGAATCGCGCGCTCGCTTCGAAATTCTGGCCTAATGAGAATCCGATCGGAAAATTGGTTTGGATAGGTACACTGCAGGCGCGGAAAGTCGTGGGTGTCATCGGCGATTTAAAGAATCAGAGTCTCGCCGAGAGAACGGAGCCTGAGGTTTTTCTGCCTTATCCGCAATTGGCATCGGCGACCATTTATTTGAGTGTGCGGACGGCTGTCGTGCCGAACAGCTTGGTTCCCGTTTTGAGATCGAAGGTTGCCGGCGTAAATGCCGGTCAACCGATGAGTGATGTGCAGACGATGGACGAGCGCTTAGCCGTTTCGAGTGCGCAAGTGCGGTCGCTGACTTTGTTAATTGGGGTGTTCTCTGCGACGGCGCTGATCCTGGCCGTAGTCGGCATTTATGGAGTGATTGCATACTCCGTGGCGCAGAGAACCCAGGAAATGGGCGTTCGCATCGCGCTGGGGGCTTCGAACGCGAAAATTCTGAGGCTCGTCATCGGCGACGGATTAAAGTTGGCTCTAGCGGGAATTGTGGTTGGAAGTGCCGCTTCACTCGCATTAACGCAATTGCTGGCGAGCCAACTGTTTGCCACGAGTGCGGCGGATCCGCTCACGTTTGTGGGGAGTGCTGTCCTTTTCCTCATTGTGGCGTTGCTGGCGAGCTATTTTCCTGCGCGACGCGCTACACGAATCAACCCGACGGACGCGCTCCGATCTATTTAGCATCTACCAGAGTTCTCTCTGCGCGAAAGTGCGCTAGAATTCTTTCGCCTTTGCACTTGCTCCCCAGTTGGCGGTGAAATCAGGCGATCATGCGTAACAGCAGCGCACTTCCACTGTCCAAGCACAGCCATGCGCGTTTGAATATGAGGAGAAACGAATATGACCACCGCAAATCCAATAGCTCTGCCCAGTCCCGAGCACATTTTGCAAATCGGTCTGGGATTTTGGGCCTCACGGACGCTCTTGAGCGCGGTCGAGTTAGGCGTTTTCACGCAACTCGCGGGGAAGCCGCAGGATCTTGAAACGCTGCGCAGCTCGCTGGGATTGCATTCGCGTGCGGCCCACGATTTCTTCGATGCATTGACGGCACTCGGGTTCTTGCAAAGGACAAATGGAAAATACAGTAACGCGCCCGTGAGCGATTTTTATCTGGATAGGAACAAGGCGAGCTACATCGGAGGCGTGTTGGAAATGGCGAGCCAACGTCTCTATGGACACTGGAATCGACTCACCGAAGG
>DATEGW010000163.1:0-10577 GCA_035279845.1 Candidatus Acidiferrales bacterium
AATCGGGCCACAGACACAACAGTGCCAACAAAAACCCAATATTTATGGCGAATCTCAATTCGGTAGGGCAAGCAGAGTCCATCTCCCTGCCGCAGCCCATTGCTTTTCGAAATCCGCCCTGGCGACTCGCAACAACTTTTGGTGCGCAGGGTCATTGAGGAAGACGGCTCCGCCATCTGAATCGATTCCGGCAACGACTACATAGTGCAGCGGATGATGCGGTCCTGACGCTGCGAGCGACACGATAAGGGGACGCCCTTTCTTAACATTCTCCTGTAAGTCCTGCCATTCGCCGCGAATCGCAAATGTTCGATAGGCAGAATGTCTCAGATATTTTTCGAGCTCCGAAGCAAAAATTCCCTTCACTTGTTTCGAGTAAAGCGCCCGCTGGATTGTTTCTACGTCAGAGCGTCCAGAGTGCGCCCGATGTAAGTCGTTGTCCCAATATTGCATCACCATCGCGACAGATGCGGCGCCGCAGCCGTTTTCAGGCTGCGCAATGAATGGAACATCGAGCCAAGTTCCAGAAGGCGCGGCGGCTACAATTGCCGCGAGACACAAGACCGCACAGCCAGATAAGAAATAGCGGGCTGTGCGGTCTAGCGAGCTTGCCATCACTCGTTTCATTAGCAATGGAGAAAACGCCGTGGAGGGATCAGTGCACGGCGATCAGGACAATCACCGCGGCTGCGAGTGCGATGATGATATAGGTGATTTGTTCATTTGTGAGAGCACCGGCTGCAAAATCTTTCTGGGCCTGATCCGCGCGGGCCGAAAGGCGTGCCAGCTCATCGTCGCTGAGGGTCGAGACACCGTTCCGCACGACATCATAGTCCACGTTCGCCGTTTTCAGTGCGGTCCGTGCCTGGTCCGTAGACAGGAACTTATCTATTTTTCCGATGCGCTCCTGGCGAAGCTGTGCCGCTTTTGCAACGTCCTTTTGCAAATCGGTGGAGCTGACTATGTGTTCTTGAGCCGGAAGAACTTGCGGAAGCGCAAAAAGCGTTGCGAATAACATACCAGCTGTAACACCGAGTGCCAGTCTGCTGCTGAACGTCATCCTCTCTCCTCGGGCTTGGGCATCTTGATTATCCGGGAAACCCGTTGGAGGCGCAATAGATTGGCAGGGCTGAATTTGAAGTACCGCCGCCACAAAACTGCTTTGCGAGCATTGTTTGCTGTGCTGTGATCTTTCCATGGCTATTTCTGCCGCAAGGCAAATCGCATTCGATGTGATGCAGCGCGTGGAAGCCGAAGACGCTTACGCGAGCGACGAACTGCACGCTGCGCTCGATGCGGACATCAAGGCAATCGATGCCGCTCTGGCGACCGAGCTGACGATGGGTGTATTACGTCGTCGCTGTACGCTCGATTTTCTGCTCGAGCGAAATTTGGAAAAACCAGTTGCGCGGCTCGATTTGCCGGTAGCGCTCGCTCTGCGGCTCGGTTTGTACCAATTGCGGTTTATGCAGAGGGTTCCCACGCATGCCGCAGTGAATGAATCGGTCGAATTGGTGAAGCGTGCCCGAAAAGCTTCTGCAGCATCGCTTGTAAATGCGGTGTTGCGGAAAGCGTCCCGCGAAGCCGATAAACCAACTGCGGACTTTCTGCCAGCAGTAATGCCGATCATCGAGCGACTTGCCATTCTTCATTCGCATCCGCGATGGCTGATTGAGCGTTGGCTGGCGCGCTTAGGAGAGGTGGATACGGTCGCGCTGCTTGAAGCAAATAATTGCACGCCGCGCCTCACGTGCTCGTTGAATGATGTAAATGCATCCGATGCGATATTTCAGGAACTCACAGGCGCTCACTTGCGCGTGGAGCCGGGACGGTTGCTGCGAAACGCATGCTCTGTTTCTGGCGGAAGCCCTTCGCGAACGAAAGCGTTCCGCGAAGGCGCAATTTCCATTCAGGACGAGGCTTCGCAGGCCGTGCCCTTGCTGCTGAAGGTAAAGCCAGGCGATCGTGTCCTCGATCTGTGCGCCGCGCCCGGCGGAAAAACCGCAGTGCTCGCAAGAGCGGCGGGCCAAAGCGGGTTCGTTCTCGCGGCGGATCTCTATGCGCATCGCCTACGCGCTTGCAAAGCGCAATTTGCCCGCCTGCGTTTAGATCACATTCATCTTGTGGCGGTTGACGCCGAGAAGCCCCTGCCATTCGCAAAGCAATTTGAGTGCATTCTTGTGGATGCACCGTGCTCGGGCACGGGGACACTTGCGCGGCACCCGGAAATTCGCTGGCGTCTTAAACCCGATCAGCTTGACCACTTTCATCGTTTGCAAGTCGCGATTCTGAGTAGCGCCATTGCGCAGGCGGCGCCAGGCGGCAAAATTCTTTATTCGACGTGCTCGATGGAGCCGGAAGAGAATGAACGCGTAATCGAGGAGGCGATAAAAGTCGGAAATGTCGGGCCGGCAGATACGGAAAACCTGAGCGACGCACTAAAGCCTGAGTTGGTGCCAAATCTGAACGCGACTCAATTCTTTGACGAGACAGGCGCATTTCGGACTTCGCCCCCAAGGGACGGTACCGATGGTTTTTTTGCGGCCCTTCTTATAAGGAAAGAATAGGTGAATGCAGCGTAAGCTACGATTGTTCGCCGCAAATCCCCCCATCGAGTGCAAATTCTTCTCTCCGCCGCATTACGGCGGCAACACTACAATCTGATGGACTTGGTGAACCGCGTTAAGTGGACGAGCATACCGGAGAGCCCGGCTGAGGAAGACTGAAAAATCGACGTGTATAAGAGCACGAATGTGAGAACAATCATGACGATGCTTGACGCCCAGGCAATCACGTTGAACGTCAATGTGTTCGTGTAATCGCCCATGAGATCTTTCCGATTGATCAGCAGCAAAATGAAAATCAGTACGACCGGCAGCCAGATGCCGTTGCCCACCTGCGAATAGATCAGAATTTTCCAAAGCGCTTGGTCGCTGTTCGGAAGCAGTACGACTCCCGCGCCTACGACGATCAGCAGCGTGTATAGAGTGTAAAAAGTGGGCGCTTCCTTAAATTTGCGGTCGAGTCCTGCTTCGAAACCCATGCCTTCGCAGATCACGTGCGCTGTGGAAAGCGGCAAGATCGATGCCGCGAAAAGGGACGCATTGAGCAGGCCGAATGCGAAAAGAAAGCCGGCCCATTTTCCGGCCAGCGGCACCAGGGCTTGTGCAGCTTGAGCGGCGTCTGAAATCCTGGTGAGCCCCTTCGCGTTGAGCGTCGCGGCACAGCACACAATGATGAAGAAAACGATCGCCATGCAGGAAATGCTACCCACCAGCACGTCAAGCCTTGCGTGCTTGTACTGGCGAGGGCCGACGCGTTTTTCAACGAAGCCCGCCTGTAAGTAGAAAAATTGCCATGGTGCGATAGTCGTTCCTACAAGGCCGATCAGCATCAGAACATAGGGCACGTTAAAATGCGCGGACGGAATCACCGTCGATTTCGCAGCGTAAAGCCAATCTGGATGCGCAAAAAACGCGGACGCCACATAAGACAAATAGAACACGCAAGCGACGAGGAATATCTTTTCGACGATCTTGTAAGTCCCGTATACCACGAGCAGCCACACCGCAATCGCCGCGAGAGGTACTGCAATGTATTTGCTCACATGCAACACTTCGGACGACGCGGCCACGCCGGCAAATTCGGCGACCGTGTTACCCGTGTCCACGAATAACGCGGCAATCATCACGAAAAAAGTTGCGCGGAAGCCGAACTCTTCGCGAATTAGGTCGGAAAGCCCCTTCCCGGTGACGACGCCCATGCGCGCGCACATCTCTTCGCTGACGTAAAGGGCAATCGTCATCGGAATCAGCGACCAGAGCAACGCGTATCCGAATTGCGCTCCGGCACCGGTATAGGTGCTGATTCCGCCCGCGTCATTATCGACGTTAGACGTGATTAGTCCAGGGCCCACGACCGCAAGAAACAGCGCAATCCGCTTGCGCCACGAGCGCGTGCGGCGATTGAAATCCTTGCCGCGCGCCGTGAGCCGCGAGACCGTGTCCGTCAATGTGATCCAGGTATTCACGATTCAACTAAACGCTTATCGTCACAGCTTTGCCCGCAAGCGGCCCACCACGTCGTCCACCGTTATCGCGCCGAGCGGGCGGCCCAGGTCATTTATCACGGTAAGGCTGCGTAAATTGTACTTGTCAAACAGTTCGTAGACTTCGTGCTCATGCGCGTCCGTTTTCAAGGACAGCACGGGGACAAACGCCAGATCGGCCATACGCTCGTCGCCACTAGCCAGCACGAGCCTGGCAACCGGAACGGTTCCCGCAAACATTGCCTCGCGATTGATCATGACGATGTTGTCAAGCTGATCGAGGGCGATTTCGTGGAAACGGATATAATCGACCACTTCCCCGCGCGTCGCATCCTCACCGACAACCACGATCTCGGTATTCATCATGCCACCCGCGGTATTCTCGCCGAACTGCAAAAGCTCCTCGACTTCGTGCGCCTCCCGATGTTCCATTTCTCCAAGGACTTGCCGGGACTTTTCGGGAGGTAGATTGGCAATCAGATCGGCGGCCTCGTCCGGATTCATTTCCTCCAGAATATCGGCGGCCTTCTCGGGATCGAGTTTTTCCACGACCTGCGTCTGGAGCCGCTTGTCCAATTCGGCGATGGCTTCGGCGGCTATTTCTTCATCGAGTGAATCGAAAATCGACTGGCGCTCTGCCGGAGAGAGCTCTTCTGCGATATCGGCGAGGTCGGCGGGATGCAGTTTCGCAAGCCGGTCACTCGATAGCTTCAGCTTCACTCGGCGCAGAGGGTCAGACTCAATCAGGTTGACGAATTCCCATCGGATCGTCCGCGCAGGCAATCTTGATTGAATCCGGCGAATGGCCATCGGCGGCACAACGCCTTGCAGCAATCGCCGCACTGCTGACGGCAGGCCGATGTCCACGTTTGTGATTCGTAGCTCGGTGTTCCCATTGTTCTTCTGCTCATCCATGTCGACGTCATTGATACGGACGACCTTGCGTCCATGCGTATCGATGATCTGCTGGTCGAGCAGGTCCTTGCGCATCGCGAGCCAAGCCTCATTGGGCTGATAAAGATCGAGGTCCGATTCATCCGTGGAAAGCTTGACCTTTCCCGGCTCAACGGAGGCAATCTGGTCGGCGCGCGCGACCAGCGGACGATACTGTCCCCTGCCCAGAAGCAGCCGCGAGATGCGATTGGGCTGCTCGTCCGGGACGATAAACATTTCCTTAACTTTGCCGACAAAGTTGCCGGCTGCATCGTGGGCATCGGCACCCAGGACCTCGGTCGCGTGCAACATAGCCACCTCCCCACCCCTCAATCGGCCACCCAGCCGAATTCCAGCAAAAAAAAAGCCCGGGGCAGCGGCCGCATCCCCGGGCAGGCAAAAATGCCGCTCCGATTATGTCAGGCCGGGCCTCGCCTCTCGACTCACACGAGCCCGCTCGCTCAACCAGTCTGGCCGCACACGGACGCTTTCCGTCCTAAGAACATTGCAAGCCAGCTGTGGACCGGAACCTACGGCTCTGCCGCGTAAGCCCGCTACGCCACCAGGCTCCGAATTAGGCACACCAACTTCCATTCTTTCGCGGGCCTCCGAATTGACTAGTAAAGTGATACGAAAAGTTTGTCAAGCAAAGAGTGCGATTTTGACGAGATTTTTATTTCGAAAAGAGCATATGAGCCACGGGGCGGCCTTTTTTCCGGCGCTCAGCCGCGTAAAACTCAAAATATGTCGCTCGAATGTAATCTTTTGTGCTAAAGCCCAAGTCACGCGCGAAGCCATCGATTGCTTCGGGCTTGCCTTCGAGTTCAAGAAATGTGCCCACAGGCGTCTCGTCTAACTCGACGTGAAGCCCCTTCGCCAGGAAAGCCGTCCGGTATTTTTCGTAGCGAAATTTGGACCGGAAGCCCAAACATCCGAGGGCAAAGGGCCATCCCCGGTCGACTAGCGTGCGCTTTGCCCCCGGTGCGCTCTTCGAAGCGCGAAGCACCACTTCCCGCTCCAAATTATGCTTATAGAGTTCCGGTTTCCTCAATTGGGCGTCCGCCGGCGCCGGACTCTTGGCCGTCAAGATCGTCCGCTCCGGCCCACCCGGGGCGAATGCAGACGGAGCAGGAGTTTCGGACCTCAGTCTTAAAAGGCGGCCGCGACTCCGCAAATCCGAACCGTCCGTGTCAAAAAGCGTATTCCGTTCGAGCACGCGTCCGCGCGGTTTAATTCCCAAGGCATGCAGCTTCTCGATCACGCCCGGCACATCTTTGATTGCCAGCTTAATTTCGGTCTCGCGATGGGTATCCGCTTTCCTGGGCATGAAAGGAGTATAATCGCTCCCCTGCCTGAGCCAATTGGAATCGTGACCGAATCGACTACCCCACTGATGCAGCAGTACCACGCCGTGAAGAAACAACATCCGGCGGCGCTGTTGCTCTTCCGCTTGGGCGATTTCTACGAGCTTTTTTACGATGACGCCGTCGTTGCCTCAAAAATCCTGCAAATCACGCTGACGTCTCGCAATAAGGAGAAGGGTCAACAGGTCCCCATGTGCGGCGTGCCGTATCACGCCGCTGAAAACTACCTTTCGCGGCTGGTACGCGCCGGGCATCGCGTGGCGATCTGCGAGCAAATGGAAGAGCCGGGACCCGGCAAAAAGATCGTTCGTCGCGAAGTGATTCGCGTTCTGACGCCCGGAACAGCAACGGCGGCGACCCTCGTTCAGGAAAAAGAAAATAACTTTCTCGCAGCGATTGTTCGCGGCAGCGTTGCGCAGGGTGGACGTGTGAAAGCTCAGCGCATGGCCGCTTCGGCCAGTGGCGAAGGCTTGGCCCAAGGATCGTTGGAGTTAGGCGGCACAGCTGCCAGTCAAACCGACACGGCGATTGGCCTCGCGTACGTGGATCTATCGACCGGCGAATTCCGCGCAACGGAATTTGCAGGTGGGAAGGGCGAATTTCGCCTGCGAGACGAATTGGGTATCCTGCGCCCGCGCGAAATTCTGCTGCCCAAGCCGCGAACACTCTTTTCAGCGGCGCCTTCTGCAGACACAAGCAGCTCTGGTGCCGTCGAAACCCGGTTGGAAGACTGGATCTTCGAAACGAATCAGGCTGCGCGGCTGCTCGAAGAACAATTTCGCGTGGCGGTTCTCGATGGATTTGGGCTCGTTGGTCATCCGCTCGCCACATCGGCGGCCGGCGCAATCGTCCACTATTTGCGAGAGACGTCTTCGATCGGTGCCGGTAAAGAGTCGTCCAATGGCACGGGCCCGTCGCTTCGCCCTTCCGGCACCGGGCTCGAACACCTTGACCGGATCACCTATTACGAGCAACAGGAGGCAATGGCCCTTGACGCTGTCACCGTCCGCAATCTGGAGCTGATCGAGCCATCCGGCGGCGATGACGCCTCGGCGACGCTTCTTTCCGCCGTGGACGAGACGGCTACGGGCATGGGTGCGCGCCTTCTGCGGCGTTGGATCATTCGACCGGAGATTTCCCTTTCCGAAATCGATGCTCGCCTTGATACCGTGGCCGATTTGAAATCGCGCACAGTAGTTCGCGAGGAGCTTTATGCAGCGCTCGGGCAGATTCTCGACCTTGAGCGCCTCACCAGCCGCGTCACACTCGGGATTGCCAGTCCTCGCGACCTGCTGGCCCTGAAATCGTCTCTCGAAAAGATTCCGCAACTGCGGCGCCTGATTGGCGCAGCAAGCGACGCGCCTTCGCCATCGCCGAACATCGTGGAAACCCGTCCGGCTGCGTCGCCCGCACCGCGTCTCGAAAACCTTGCGCACGAAATGGACGAACTCGCGGACGTTCATTCGCTGATTGCGCGCGGCATTGACGACGATCCCCCGGCACTCGCCAACGATCCCGGCGTAATCCGGCGCGGTTTTCATGCCGAACTGGACGAGCTTCGCGATATCACGAAGCAAGGCCGCCAAATCATCGCTGCGATGGAAGACCGGGAGCGCAAGCGCACCGGCATCGCTTCACTGAAAATCCGCTACAACCAGGTATTCGGCTATTACATCGAGGTCACAAAGCCAAATCTCTCGCTCGTTCCGACCGATTACGAACGCAAACAGACGCTCGTCAACGCCGAGCGCTTTACTTGCGGCGAACTCAGGGAACATGAGCGCAAAATCCTCACCGCCGAAGAGCGCGTCATCGAAATCGAGCGGCGACTCTATGCCGAGATTCGCGAATCGATCGCACGCGAGGCTCCAAGGCTCCGTCGTTCGGCCGCTGCAATTGGTCAACTTGATGTGCTGGTGAATTTCGCGCGAATCGCCGCCGCGCGGCACTACAACCGCCCCGAATTCACGGAATCTGCGATGGGTGTCGCTATCGGAGAGTCACGCGGCGCAGGCTTGAGGATGCCGACGACCAATGATCCTAACCATGGCGCAATGGAGCGAAAGCGCGGTATCTTGATGATTTCCTCAGGCCGCCATCCCGTGATCGAGCGGCTCTTCGAACAGCGAGGCGAACGGTTCGTGCCAAACGATCTCTACCTCGATGACGAAACACAGTGCCTGCTGATCATCACTGGGCCGAACATGGGCGGCAAGTCGACCTATCTGCGCCAGGTAGCACTGATTTCAGTGATGGCGCAAATGGGATCGTTTGTGCCGGCGGCGCAAACGCGACTGCCTCTTGTCGATCGTGTGTTCACTCGTATC
Organism: Candidatus Acidiferrales bacterium; assembly: GCA_035279845.1. Lineage (GTDB taxonomy): Bacteria > Acidobacteriota > Terriglobia > Acidiferrales > UBA7541 > Palsa-295. Next base: position 8,673 of record DATEGW010000163.1, read on the forward strand.
GGCGCATCGGACAATTTGGCGCGCGGCCGATCGACATTCCTTGTCGAGATGAGCGAAGTAGCGGGCATTCTGAATACGGCAACCGCCGCGAGCCTTGTCCTCCTCGATGAAGTTGGCCGCGGCACGGCCACGTTTGACGGGCTTTCGATCGCGTGGGCTGTGGTCGAGGCACTACACGCCGGAGCGCGACCGCGAACGCTTTTTGCCACGCATTACCACGAACTGACGGAATTGGAGCAACTCCTGCCCGGTGTGAAAAACGTGCACGTTTCTGTGCAGGAGGCGGGCAGCGAGATCGTGTTTCTGCGGCGCGTGGAGCCGGGAAGCGCGGATAAAAGCTACGGCATCGAGGTCGCGCGGCTGGCGGGCCTGCCGCAAGCCGTAATCACGCGCGCCCGCGAGATCCTTCGCCGCCATGAACAAAGCGAAGAAAAGCTTACCGAGGAGCTTTCTCCCGGTGCCGCAGTACCCATTCTTCAGCAGACCAGCTTCGCCGCACTCGACGCCTCGGTGCTCGAAACGCTTCGTTCGGCCGACCTCAACGAGTTGACCCCCCTGGAAGCATTGAATCTGCTCGCGACTCTGCAAAGGCAGTTGAAGTAGTCTGCCGTGACAACACTCAAGCTTATCAGGCGAAGCTCGATTGCGCGTCCTGATCCCCGAGCGTGATTCTTTGCTCGCGCTGCGCTGTTTACCTGTGTTCATCTGCCCCTGTCTGTGGCTGAATATGGTTACTGGGAAAATGATGAGAGTGATCGGCATGATGTCGGGGACGTCTGCGGATGGAATCGATGCGGCGCTGGTGCGCATTGAAGGCGCGCCGCCTGACCTCAAGATGATCTTCCAAGGGCATCACCGGACTGAGTTTCGCGGCCCGGTGCGCGAAGCGATCCTCCGGTTTGCGAACGGCGAAAACACAACCACCGCCGAAATCAGTCAGCTAAATTTTGCGCTTGGGCAGGAGTTTGGGCGAGCAGCGCTTGAGGCCTGCGAAGAATGGCGACTCTCTCCAGGCAAGATCGACCTCATCGGTTCGCATGGCCAGACGATCTATCATCAGGCCGTTCCAACGAGATTTCTCGGTATAGGAAGCGTCAACTCAACTCTGCAGATCGGCGAACCCAGCGTGATCGCCGCGGAGACCGGCATCCCGGTCGTCGCCGATTTTCGCACAGCCGACATGGCGGTCGGCGGTCAAGGCGCGCCGCTGGTGCCGTTCGTCGACTATCTTCTCTATCGCAGCAAACACGTCGGCCGCGTTGCACTGAACATCGGTGGAATTGCCAACGTGACCGTAATCCCCGCGAATGCAATTCACGCGGACGTCTTCGCATTCGATACGGGCCCCGGCAACATGATCATTGACGCGATTGTCGAAGCGATTACCGAGGGCCGCGAACGCTACGACAAAGATGCGCAGATCGCGATGGCGGGCCAAATCCTGCCCGGTCTGCTCGATCGTCTGATGCGCGATCATTATTTCGAGAAGAAGCCGCCGAAGACAGCCGGTCGCGAGCAGTTCGGCAAAGCAGCCGCGCTGCGAATTCTCGCGTTTGGCCAGGAACACAATATCAAATCAGCGGACCTGGTGCGGACCGCCACTGTATTCACGGCGCTTTCCATCGCGAACGCGTTTCAGAAGTTCATTTTGCTTCGAGCACACGTGCGCGAAATGATCGTCGCTGGTGGCGGAACGCACAATCCGCTGATCATGGGGCAACTAGCCGCCATGCTGCCCGGGATCGAAGTGATCCCGTCCGGTGGATTCGGTGTGCCCGAAGACGCCAAAGAAGCCTTTGCGTTTGCGGTTCTGGCGTACGAGGCGTGGCACGGACGCCCAAACAATATACCTGCGGCAACAGGAGCGTCGCGCCCCGTCGTCATGGGCAAAATTGTCCGGCCATT